>NZ_JAQOZV010000037.1:0-74486 GCF_030348125.1 Massilia sp. DJPM01 | reverse complement strand
AGAAAAAATATCACTGGCGACGCAGTTCACAATTGAAATGTCAAGCTATTTATCGCATTTTCAGCATATTTTCGAGGAAATTCCTTAACTTGGGAGGATTGGCCCAACTCCCGATAAAAATCAAGCAGCGCCATCAGTGGCGATGAAAGGACCGCCTCGTGACAGCCCACCAAGACGCCAACGGTTTGCAAGTATAAAGTCGCGATTTCGCCGATGAGTCCCACCAGCGGATGATTACCTGGGGCGCGCTCCCAATAGTCGATTCTTGCGATCACTCTTCCGTCACTGATCTTCCCAATTGCCAATCCGCACAACATTGGATCATTCCAGATAGCCAACTCAATCCGCCT
Source organism: Massilia sp. DJPM01 (assembly GCF_030348125.1). Lineage (NCBI taxonomy): Bacteria > Pseudomonadati > Pseudomonadota > Betaproteobacteria > Burkholderiales > Oxalobacteraceae > Massilia > Massilia sp. DJPM01. Next base: position 74,136 of record NZ_JAQOZV010000037.1, on the reverse strand, counting down.
GTGCCGTCCACGCAGCGTACGCACGAGCTGTTGCCAATCCCAATTCACACGACGGTTTTTCCAACGTTGGCAGGCAGCGAGAGCTTCCGCCCCAATTTCTGCCAAACGGATCGACGACCTGTCTGTCCCGGCAAGCTCCGCCATGACTGCAAGCCGGGCCGCATGTCTGAGGACACGGTAGCGGTTCTCCAATTCAATCCGGCGTGGATCATGCACAACGGCCTCTCATACAAAAAAACGGGACGCACAAGCGTCCCGTTTTTTGTCCGGCGGGACCGAAGTCCCTCCATCTTAGCCTCAGTATTTGCCGTGCAGCGCCAGATAGATCTGGCGGCCATTCTTGTACAGCGAACCCGGCACATCCATCGCGCCGGCGGTGTGGATCACCGAACGCACCATCGGATTGTTCAGGTCCTTGCCGTCCAGGGTGACGCTGAAGTTTTCGTTGATCTGGTACGCCAGCGAGGCCGACAGCGAACCGACCGCAGCCTGGTACGAGGCCGAATTGCGGCTGGTGCCATTCAGGAAGCCCGAGCGCCAGCTGTAGGTCAGACGCGCGCTGAGCTTGTTCTGCTCATAGAAAGCACCGACGTTGTAGGCGTTCTTCGAGGTACCGATCAGGGTGCAGTCGGCATAGGTCAGCTTGCCGCACACCGAACCCGGCGCCTTGCCGGTTTCCTTGCCCAGGGTGTAGGTGTAGTTGGCATTCACGCCAAAGCCCGCCGGCAGCGCCTGCTGGTACGAGAACTCCATGCCCTTCACTTCCGCCGTGGTGTTGAGCGGGGTGTCGATCTGGTACACGGTGTTTTTCTTCTGCAACTGGTTGTAGAAGGTGGCGGTGCCGGAACCGTAGGTCACGTAGCCATCGAGCGCCGAGTAGAACGCGCCGGCCGCCAACAGCGACTTCTCGGCGAAATACCATTCCACGCCCAGGTCGAAGTTGTTGGCGCGGATAGGACGCAGGTTCGGGTTGCCGGCGCTGCCGGTGCCCTGCACGTCGCGCAGGTCGGTGCCGGCCATCTGGCCCAGCTCCGGACGCGCCATCGTGCGGCTGGTCGAGAAACGCGCCACCAGGTTTTTCGTCAGGTCCATGCGGAAGTTCGCACTTGGCAGGAAGTCGAGATAGGTGTTGGTGTACAGGCGCGGCTCGAAGTTGCCGGACGGCGCGATTTCGTTGCGCTCGACTTCTTCCTTGGTGTGCACCACGCGCACGCCGACGTTGCCCGAGAAGCCTTCGGCGCCGAAGTTCGCCATCACGTAGGCCGAACGGGTCGGCTCCTTGATCTTGAATTCGTTTTGCTTGAGGTGGCCTTCGTACTTGGCGTAGGTGCTCAGCCAGCTGTTGACGGCTTCGCGCGAGAACGTCCAGTAGCCGGCGCCATTGGCGTCGAGGTCGTTGAACTCGGTCGGGAACGAGGTCAGGCCGCCCATCGGCAGGTTGCCGACCACGGCGAGGCCCGGCAAGGCGTTGATGCCGATGGCGGTCAGGTCGCGCTTGTGCTCCGCGCCGCGCACGCCGAACTGGATCGACTGCACGCTGGCCAGATCAAGCTTGAAGGTGCCGTCGATCTGGCCGTAGGTTTCCTTGTCGATCGCGGTGACGTGCGAACCGTAGGTGTAAGGCACGTTGCCGCCGCCGTCAGGACCGCCGCCGATCGAGAACTTGTCGGCGCCCGGGGTCACATAGGTGACTGCCTTGTCGACGCCATGGATGGTGTAGCTGCCGCCGGTGTACGGCATCCACACGCCGAGCGCACCGCTCACGGTATTGCCCAGGCCCTTGGTGGTGCCGACCTTGGTGGCGAAAGTGAGCTTGTCGTTGACGCGCCATTTGCCGTCCAGGTTGACGAACTGCGACTGGCTTTCCGCCACGGGACGGCTGAACTCTTCCTGCACCGCGCTCGACATGCTGGAACAGGTGGCGCAGTTGGCCGGCACGGTGCCGGTCAGCTGGGTCAGCACGCCGTTATTGACGGTGCCGCTCACGTTACCAGCCGGGAAATCCTTGGTCGCCCAGTTCGGCGCCAGGAAGCGGCCCAGCGATTGCATGAAGTTGTGGTTGATGTTCGGCGCGTCGAGGTGCGAACGGAAGGCGGTGAGGTCGAGCGTGATGTCGCTGGTCGGCTTGAACTGGACATCGATCAGGCCGCCCTTGCGGGTACGTTCCTGCTCGAACCAGGCGGTGCCGCCCAGGTAATTGGCCTTGGCGCCCTTGAGCGGATCGGTCTGGATGGCGGTCGCTGCGCCAGGCAAAGCCTTGTCGACCGGCGAACCGGCTTCGACCGGATCGTACCAGATCCCGTTTTCCTGGCCGACGCGGCTCAGGGTGCGTTTTTCATGGAAACCCTGGACCATCACGGCCAGGTTGCCGGCTTCGTTCTTCCAGTTCACCAGGCCGTTAAACTGGGGATCGTTCTTGCCCGAGTTTTGCGAATTCACGGCGCCCAGGCTGATCTGCGCGCTGATACCCTTCTTGAAGTCCAGCGGTTTGCGCGTTTCGATGTCCACCACGCCGACAGCGCCGCCTTCGAGCAGATTGGCCTGCGAACCTTTATGGACCGTCACGCGGCCGATCAGTTCGGACGGGAACAGGGAGAAGCTCACGCTGCGCCCGCCGCCAATGATGTTATCGGCGAACCAGTCGCCGCTCGATACGGTGTGGCTGTTCAGGGTGGTCAGGGTCAGGCCGAACGGGGTGCCGCGCAGGGCGACGCGGTCGTTTTCGCCGAAGCTGCCTTCGGAGCCGCCGGCGGCGGCCACGCTCACGCCGGGCAGGCGCTGCAGGGAATCGGCCACGTTCTTGTCGGGCATCTTGCCCACATCTTCAGCAGTAATGACTTCGACCAGGCTGTCGGAATTGCGTTTCTGGTTCAGCGACTGCTGCATTGCCGCGCGAATACCAGTGACGATCACCACTTCGCCCTTGGCGTCCGGGTCCACCGCCGGCACTGTGGCGGGACCCTGGGCCTGGGCCTGGGCCGACATCGCGATGCTCAACACCAGAATTGCTGCGGCCGACGCTACCGGCGTCAGGCTGGTCGATACAGGACGCTCTGCGTTCTTATTCACTACTGACTGATTGCGCTTCATTACTTCCCCCTTGATGTTGGCTCCGTGAGTAAGCCAGTTCATTTTTAACAACGACTTTTTATGTGCTACGGGTACCACCACGTCTAAAACCAATCTAACGCCAATATACTCCTCTTTAATACCAGAACACTACCAGTTAAGTGAATTTTTTCATATGTTGTTTCGATAACACATGGGTGGACTGGGATTTTAGCCAAGTGGTCTGGTCATTCGTGGGGAATTCAGCGTAGTTGCAAGAGGGAAGACTATTCCAGCGGTCTTTTTTTGGTATTATCGGTATATGCAAATGCGACAACTGCATGATGTGGCGAATTTGCGCCAGGCGACGGAAAAAGTGGTCCCACCCTCACGAAAGAAAGCAGATTGGTATGAGTTCCCTTGTCCACATCATGCAGACGCTGGGCCAGACCAGCTCGCAGCCGCTGTACCAGCAATTGCAGCGCGCCCTGCGCGAAGCGATCGACCAGCGCATCTTCGGCCCGGACGAAGCCCTGCCGGCGGAACGGCAACTGGCGCTGGACCTGGCGATCTCGCGCATCACGGTGCGCAAGGCGATCGACGGGCTGGTGAGCGAGGGCTTGCTGGTCAAGCGGCCCGGCTCGGGCAACTTCATCAACACGCGCATCGAAAAGAATTTTGCCAAGCTGACCTCGTTTTCGGAGGATATGCGGGCGCGCGGGCGCACGCCACGCAGCGTGTGGCTGAAACGCTCGGAGGGGACGGTGACGCCGGAGGAAGCGCTGCGCCTGCGGCTCTCGCCCGGTGCGCCGGTGTACCGCTTCAACCGGATCCGCTATGCGGACGAGCTGCCGATGTGCCTGGAGTACGCGACCATCGTGGCGTCCTGCCTGCCATCGCTCGATGTGGTGGGGGTGTCGATGTACGAAGCGCTGGAAGCGGCCGGCAACCGGCCCACGCGCGCGCTGCAACGCTTATCGGCGCTGCTGCTCAATGCGGAGCAGGCCAAGCTGCTGCAGTCGAAGGAAGGCGATGCGGGATTGTGCGTGGAACGGCTGGCGTTCCTGCGCGATGGCCGGGCGGTGGAGTTTTGCCGCTCGTACTTCAGGGGGGATATGTATGATTTCGTGGCGGAGTTGACCACGGCGTAAAACCTGGTCGTTCCTGCCGCCGTCGTTTCTGGCAATGCCAGAAACGACGGGGGGGGTTAAATCGCGGTCAGCCCGCCATCAACCGCCAACTGATGCCCGGTCACGAACGAACTCTGCTCCGAACACAGCCACATCGCCGCATTGGCAATCTCCACCGGCTCGGCGAACCTGCCCATCGGATGCACATTGCGCAGCTTTTTCTCGCGCAGCGGTTCGCGTTCCAGCGCGCGCCCCATCATCGGCGTATTGACCACGCCCGGGCACACACTATTAATACGAATCCCTTCGCGCGCATACTCGGCCGCCGCGGTCTTGGTCATGCCCACCACCGCGTGCTTGCTGGCCGCGTAAATCGACTGCGTCGGCGCGCCCACCAGACCGGCCACCGACGCCGTGTTCACAATCGTCCCGCCGCCCTGCTTGAGCATCTGGCGAATCTCGTACTTCATGCACAGCCACGTACCTTTGACGTTGACGTTCATGATGCGGTCGAACAGCGCTTCGTCGGCCTCCGCCAGCGGCAGGTGCTCTTCCTCGATGCCCGCATTATTGAACGCGCAATCGAGCCGCCCGTAATACGCCACCGTCTTGTCGATCAGCGCTTCGACTTCCGCCGCGCGCGTCACATTACACTGCACGAACAGCGCCTTGCCGCCATTTTCGACGATCATCGCCGCCGTCGCGTGGCCGCCATCGACCGAGGTATCGGCCACCACCACGCACGCACCCGCGCGTCCAAACGCCACCGCGGCAGCGCGGCCAATGCCGCCTGCCGCGCCCGTCACGAGAACAACCTTGCCCGCGAACGAGGATTCCTTCTGCTTCTCCCTGGCCATGATCCAACATCTCCGTATGTTCTACAGAGGAAGCAAATACTTCCTCGAAGCAACAGAATACCGTAAACGTTGCTATCCCGCCAGCAACAATTGCTATTTCTACCGCTTGAGCTTGGCTTTTTCCTGATCTCCCGCAATGACCACACTGAGCTTGGCCGGATCGATCGCCTTGCGGAAGGCGGCATTTAGTTGTTCTAACGACACAGCGGCCAGTTTTTGTTCAAAACGTTCGCTCCACTCGAAGGTCTTGCCCAGATACAGCAGCGAAGTCCAGCCGCCGGCCAGGATGCTGTCGTCGGCGCGGTTTTGCGCGCGCTGCTGCAACAGGCCCGATTTGGCCGCCGCCAGTTCGCCCGGGGTAAAGCCCTTGATGACGGCGCGCGTCAACTCCTCGCGCATGGCGGCATCGAGCTTGACCAGGTTCTGCGGCGCGGCGATGGCGCTCATCGTCATGCTGCCGGCGCGGTCAAGGTCCCCCGCCCCCAGCTGCGAGCCGCCGCCGTACGACAGGCCATCCTTCTGGCGGATGCGGTTCATCAGGCGCGATTCCAGGCCGCCGTCGCCGAAAATGTAATTGGCCAGCATCAGCGCCGGATAGTCCGCATCGTCGACTTGCAGGTCGAGGTTCATGCGCGCCATGACGACGCCATTTTCCTTGTCGGCCAGGTTGAGCGTCTTGTTCATCGGCGCGATGGCCGCGTGCGTGCGCAGCACCGGCGCATAGCTTGCACGGCTCTGCCACTTGCCGAACAACTCGTCGATGAGCGGTGCCACGGGCGCCGCGTCGAAATCTCCGACGATCGCCAGTTCGCCGTGCGAGGCGCCGTAGAAATCGCGGTGGTAAGCCTTCACATCGTCCAGGCGCACCGCCTTGACGTCGGCAATCTGCTCATCGAGGGTGCGGCTGGCGCGGATGTCGCCCTTCGGATAATGGTCGAAATGCTCGCTCAGCATGCGCACGGCCACCGATTGCGGCTCGCTGCGGCCCGACTCCAGGCTGACCAGCATTTGCTGGCGCAGCTGCTCGAATTCGGCTTCCGGGAAGGTCGGCTCCTTGAGCACATGCGCCATCAGGCGCAGCGCCTCGGCCAGGTGGGAACGGGTGGTCTCGAACTCCATCAGGCCACCGCTGATCTTGAGTTTATCGAAGGCGTCCGAGAGCTGCTCGCGCGTGTATCGGGTGGTGCCGCGCGTGAGCATGGCGCCCGTCATCGCCGGCAGCATGCCTTTGCCGAACAGGCTTTTCTCGTCGCCCCAGTGCAGGTTCAGGTCCACAACAACGGCTTCGCCACGGTTCTTCTTGGGCAGCAGCGCAAGCTTGATGCCGCCCGCGCTGGCCAGCGTGGTGCGCTTCATGATGTTGGCCTGGCTCGGCTCGAAGTCTTCCGACTTCTGGCTGGCCGCTTTCGGCTTGAAGTCCTTCATCACGGAAGCCAGGGTCGGCGCGGGCGGGATCTCGGCGCGGCGCGGGGCGTCGTCCGGCAAGAAGTGGCCGGTCACGCGGTTGTCGCGGCGCAGGTAGCGTCCGGCCGCCTCGGCCACTTCGGCCGCGCTCATGGTGGCGATGCGTTCGCGCCCGACGAAGAACAGGCGCCAGTCGCCCAGTGCGATCACTTCGGACAAGGCCACGCCGACCTGCTGCGGATCGTTCAGGCTTTTCTCGATACTGTTGGTGTAGTTGCGGCGCACGCGCTCGAGCTCGGCCTCGGTGGGCGGGGTCTTGGCGAAGTCCTCGACGGCGGCCGTGAGCGCGTCGCGCAGCGGTTCGATCGGGTCGCCCTTGCGCACCATGGCGCCGAAGTACAGCATGCCGGGCGCATAGCCGGTTTCGGCGTAGGCGAAGACGTCGCTGGCCTTGCCGCTTTCGACCAGCAGCTTGTGCAGGCGTCCGGTGGTGGCCGCGCCCAATACTTCGGAGGCGAAACTGAGGGGATCGCTGTCGTCATGCAGGGCGGCGGGCACCTTGTAGCCGACCGCGATCATTTGCACGTCGCCCTGGCGGCGCACGGTGAAACTGCGCTCGCCGTCCTGGGTCGGTTCCACCGTCCAGAACTGCGGCAAGGCACGCTTGGGCTTGGGGATGGCGCCGAAACTTTTCGCGATCCAGCCCAGCGTGCGCGCCGGATCGAATTTGCCGGCCACCAGCAGCACCGCGTTATCGGGCTGGTACCAGGTGCGGTAGAACGCTTGCAGGTTCTCGATCCTGACGTTCTCGATATCGCTGCGGTTGCCGATGGTCGAACGGCCGTAGCTGTGCCAGTCGTAGCCGAGGCTCTGCATGCGCTTCATCAGCACTTCGCCGGGCGAATTCTCGCCGCTTTCGTATTCGTTGCGCACCACCGTCATTTCGGAATCGAGATCCTTTTTGGCGATGTAGGAATGGACCATGCGCTCCGCTTCCATCTGCAGCGCCCATTGCAGGTTGTCGTCGCCGGCCTGGAACACTTCATAGTAATTGGTGCGGTCGAGCGCCGTGGTGCCGTTGAACTGCATGCCGCGCTGCGAGAATTGCTGCGCGATGTTGCGGTTGTTGGGCGCGCCCTTGAACATCAGGTGCTCGAGCAGGTGGGCCATGCCGGTTTCGCCATAGTTTTCGTGGCGCGAGCCGACCAGGTAGGTGACGTTGACGGTCACGGTGGGCTTGGACGAGTCGGGAAACAGCAGCACTTTCAGGCCGTTCGGCAGGCGGTATTCGGTGATGCCTTCGACCGAAGGCCCCTGCACGACGCCTTTCGGCATCGGCAGGGCGAGCGCGGCGCCCGTGACTAGGTAAGCGGCGGCGCAGATCCAGCGAATTTGATTCATGAGCTCTTCTGGTAGGGTGGACACGGTTTGCCGTGCCCACGCGGACCCCGGCGCGAGCCATCATACCAGAGGGCGGCTGGCGCGCCGGCGAGCTACTGGCGCGCGCGTTTCTCGTGCGATTGCTGGTGCGAGCTGATGCGTGAGAGTTCGCCCATTTCCTCGGCCAGGAATTCGAGCAGGTCGTCGACGCTGACGATACCGGCCAGGCCGCCCGCGTTGTTGACCACCGGCACGCGCCGGATGCCGCGAGAACGCATGCGTTCGATCGTTTCGTAGACGTCGTCATCTTCCGCCGCGGTCAACAGGTCGGCGCTCATGATGTCGCCCACCAGCAGGCTGCCAGAGTCGAGCCCGAGCGCGATGACGGAGACCACGATGTCGCGGTCGCTGATGATGCCAACCGGAATGCGTTCGCTTTCCGCTTGTTCGATGACGACCAGGTCGCCGACGTGATGCTTTCGCATCAGCAAGGCGGCGGCCTGGACGGTTTCGTCGCCCTTGCAATAGATGGATGGGACAGTACAGATTTCGCCTATGCGCATTGTTTCCTCCCGAGCGGCCCAGCGTTTATCGTTGCACGCGCGCAGGGTTGCGCGCGACAGGCTTAAACTTACGCGGGCTTTCTGATGTCGGTTTGATCCTGCTCAAAGCAGTGGTGACGCTATTTCAGATTTTTGGGTCGCCGGGCAGGGGCAGGAAGCAGGCGTTAACGATTTGCAAATCGTTATCCTTGGCGAAATTGAGGACGAAGTGGTAGGCCAGCGGTTCGAGTTGCTGGAGGTCGTTGTTGACCACCACGGCCTTGACGCCGTCGAGCATGGTCGGGCGCACATAGGGCGAGAACTGCAGGTGCGCGTTGCGTCCGCCCGAGCCTTCCGGACGGAAGCAGGACATGACGCCGCACAGCCGCTCAGCCCAGTCGCTGGGACGGAACTGCCTGCCATTGCTGGTGAGGCCAAGAATGAAAAACTCGTCGGCGAGTTTTTTCTTGCTTTCGGATAACTCGGCCATAGGGCGGGTCGTGGGAACAAGAAGATGCGTGGAGACGAAGGCGCAAGCGCCGGGCCAGTGAATCAGGTGCTGCGGTGGAACGTGAGTATTATATCTTATAGAAGAGTTGAGCTTGCAGAATGATGCGATGTGGTTAGAGGCGAGCGGTCTGCCACCACCGTCGTTCCGGCCGCCATTCTCGTCGTTCCCGCGTGGGCGGGAACCTAAGTTTGTTGAGCCGTCACTAGCTGCGGTACGAACTTGGGTTCCCGCCAAGGGGGCTGCCTAGGCCGGGAACGACGGTGGTGGTGGCAGGAACGACGGTGGAGATGCGGGCCGACAATGCCAAGGCTTACGCCGCCTGCCCAATATTAGCCAAACCAACCGCCCCCGACAACAGCAACAGCAGCAGCATCCATAAAAGCAACGCCCGCCACACCAAGCCCACCGTGCTTTGCAACGCCCGTGCGTTCGGCTCTTCGCCCGGCATCACGTCCACTTCGCTGTAGGTGCTGTCGACAGTGGCCGCGTCCGGCGGCAACACCTTGGACGCATTCTCGTTCGGCGTGCCCAAACGCACCCCCATCGCGCCGCCACCCGCCGACAAAATAATCCCGCGCGCTTCATCATTCCAGCGATGGGCGAAATTGCGCCATGCGTAAATGGCATCTTCAAAATTGCCCACCACCGCGAACGCCACCGCCGTCAGGCGCACCGGCAGCCAGTCGATCCAGTAAAACGCGCGCGCGGCGAACTGGCCGAAGGCTTCGTTGCGCATGTGATCCGGCTCGTTCCACGCCCGCGCCAGGTATTCCGACACGCGGTACATCACCGCGCCGGCCGGCCCCACGATCAAAAACCAGAAAAATACCCCGAATACATTGCGGTGCGTGGTCACCAAGGATTTTTCCACGGCGATGCGGGCCACTTCCGACGCTTCCATCCCGACTGTGTCAACCCGCACCCATTCCGACAGCAGCGCGCGCGCGCCAGCGTCGTCGCCGGCGCTCAGCGCCGCCTGGATCGAACTGAAATAGTGGCTGTAATGGCGGAAACCGAGGGTCAGGTAGACAATCAGCACATTCCACGCAAAGGCGATGAACACCAGCTGGTAGTGGTACAGCAGCCAGGAAATCAGGGCCGTCGGGCCCACCAGCAGCAGGATGACCAGCACCCAGCCCATGCGGCCGTTGCTGGCGTCGCCCGCGTTGAACCACCCCTCCATGCGCATCGCAAAGCTCTTGATCTCCGCATAAATCAGATTGTCTGCCCGCAGCGGCTTGAGCTGTTCGATCAGCAGCGCGCAGAGAATGGAGAGAAATGTCATCGAAGGTCCTTTGTACTTTTTGAAATGAAGCAGCAGAGCAATTCATCAATGCCCGCTACGATAGCGCAGAGCACCGATTCAATCAAACATATTGGCGAGCCGGCCGGACAGGCCCGGACCGCCCTGTTCAGGCACGCAGGAAGTGAAACAGATTGCGCAGCATGCCGGCGGTGGCGCCCCAGATGAAGAAGCGATCATACGGCATCGCGTAGAAGCTGCGCTGTCCCGCGCCCTCGGGCAGTTCCAGCGAGAGGCGCTGGTGATTCATGCCATCCATCAGGAAGCGCAGCGGCACTTCGAAAATTTCGGCAACTTCATTGGCGTCGGCGGCCAGCTCGAACGGCGGCGCGATCAGGCCCACCACCGGCGTGACCCGGTAGCCAGTACCGGTAATATAGTCAGGCAGGGTGCCGATCACGTCCACGTGGCGGCGCTGCAAGCCGATTTCTTCCTCGCTCTCGCGCAGCGCCGTGTCGATGGCGGAGGCGTCGTAGCTTTCGGCGCGCCCGCCCGGAAAACTGATCTGCCCCGCGTGCGCCGACAGGTGCGCGGTGCGCACGGTCAGCAGCATGCTCAGGCCATCCTCGCGCTGCACCAGCGGCAGCAGCACCGAAGCCGGCGTCATCACCGTGCGCCCGGCCCAGGATTCGCCCTGCGGCTCCGGCTGCCAGTGGGCGGGACTGGCGAAACGCTGGCGCAGCCAGCCGGGCGTGAGGCGCTCGGGATCGAGCGCCGCTTCGCCACCGACAGCTTCGACGGGCAATTTTTCTGGATCGAAAATAATCTTGGGCAAGGGTATTGTCCTTCAAAACAAAAAAAGGCATCCGGGTAGGGATGCCTTTTTTGCAACGCAGATGCCGATTACTTGGCAGCGGCTGGAGTTGCAGCGCGACGGTTTGGCAGTTTTTCTTTGATACGTGCCGATTTACCCGAACGCTCACGCAGGTAGTACAGCTTGGCGCGGCGAACATCACCACGACGCTTGACTTCGATCGATGCGATCAGCGGGGAATACAGCTGGAACGTACGCTCGACGCCTTCGCCGGACGAGATCTTGCGAACGATGAAGTTCGAGTTCAGGCCACGGTTACGACGGGAGATCACGACGCCTTCGTATGCCTGGGCGCGCTTGCGGGTGCCTTCGACTACGTTGACGTTGACGATAACGGTATCGCCAGGTGCGAAATCAGGAATAGTCTTGCCCAGACGGGCAATTTCTTCTTGCTCAAGTTGCTGAATCAAATTCATTTTTAGGACTCCGATAACCATCTTGCTGGCGCTGCATTCGCCCAGTAGAGGATGGGGTTACTGATGCGGGCGAGATTGCCCGTACAGTGGCACTGCAATAGCAGATTTACAAACCTGCAAGAAACTTTTCATCGGCCTTGCTCAGCAGTCCGGCGTTGCGCGCCTTGACCAGCAGATCGGGCCGTTTCTTCGCGGTGGCGTCGAGCATGCGCTCGCGCCGCCACTTGATAATCTCGGCATGGTTGCCGCCCATCAGGACCGGCGGCACCGCCACGCCGTCATACGTATCGGGACGGGTGTAATGGGGCGAATCGAGCAAGCCGTTGACGAAACTGTCTTCGAGCGCCGAAGCGTCGTCGTTCAGTACGCCCGGCAATTGCCGCACCACCGCATCCATCAGCGCCATCGCCGGCAGTTCGCCGCCCGACAGCACGAAGTCGCCGAGGCTGATTTCCTCGTCGACGCAGCGGTCCAGCAAGCGCTGGTCGACCGCTTCGTAGCGCCCGCACAGCACGATCAAGCCCGCTTCATCTTTCAGGTCCATCACCCGTTCGTGGGTCAGCGCCCTGCCCTGCGGCGACATGAAGACCACGCGCGGCACCGGCAAGTCGAGCATGACCTGGCGCTGCCTGGCGGCGCCGATGGCCGCTTCGAGCGGCTTGGCCAGCATCACCATGCCCGGTCCGCCGCCATACGGGCGGTCGTCGACGGTACGGTGGTTGTCGGTGGTGAAATCGCGCGGATTCCAGGTCGACAAGCCCCAGCGTTTTTGCTCGAAGGCGCGGCGGGTGACACCCGACTGCGTCAGTGCGGCAAACATCTCGGGAAACAAGGTCACGACATCAAATTGCATCGCGTTCTCGCCTTGCTTGAGCCTTAATAATCCAGACCCCAGTCCACCGTGATGGTCTTGCTTGTCTGGTCAACTGTTTTGACGAACTGGTCCACAAACGGAATCAGGCGCTCGGGCGCCTTGTCATCACTTGCGGTACCCGACGCAGCTTCCGGCACCGGCGTGATGCGCAAAATCGATTGCGCGCCGTTATGCATCATGTCGGACACCAGCCCCAAGGCTTCGCCTTGCAGGTTCACTACATTCAGCCCGATCAGATCGGACCAATAAAATTCATCGGCCGGCAGTTGCGGGAATTGGCTGCGCGGGATGGAAACAGCGGCGCCCTTGAGCGCCTCCGCGGCATCCCGCCCGAGCGTACCTGCCAACTGGGCCACGACGTCGCCGCCGTGTATTTTCGCAGTCCGTACGGAAACGGATTGCAGGCCGGGTTTATCCAGCCACCAGGTTTTCACGCTCAGCAACCCATCCGCGTCGGTGGAAAACGGGGTGACCCGTATCGAACCGGTGACGCCGAAGGCGCCGGACACATATCCGACTTGCGTCAGATCGTCAGGGATTTGCACCCCGGATGCTGCTGGACCGCTCAAACCCGGACCTGCTTAGGCTGCTGCTGGCGCTGCGACTGCAGGCTGGCTGTTCACCAGACGTGCAACGGTTGGCGACAATTGTGCGCCAACGCCTTGCCAGTAAGCCAGACGGTCTGCGGTGATACGCAGGCCGACTTCGCCACCAGCTGCCATCGGGTTGTAAAAACCGATGCGCTCGATGAAGCGGCCGTCGCGGCGATTGCGCGAGTCCGTTGCAACGATGTTGAAGAACGGGCGCTTCTTGGCGCCTCCACGAGCTAAACGAATAACGACCATAATAATTCCAAAAAGTTGTGCTGGGCGGAAAAAGCCGACAATTATAGCGCGCAATGCCGCGCAGCAGCAAGCGTTAATGACAACAGGGCGCGCACTTCGGGGCGAAGCAAAGATTATCGCCGATTTTGCCCTGTAGCGGCAACTGCATCGTCGATCTCTGTCTCAGGAAACGCCGTGCTTTCCGGTCAGAATTGACCGATACTGCCTGCTTTCCCGCTTCCCGCGCCCGTTTCAGGCTTACATTCATGTCCACATCGCACAAAAACAAGACCTTCGCCAGCTTCCTGGCCCTGCTCCTCGGCGCCCTCGGCGCGCACCGCTTTTACCTGCGCGGCAGCCTCGACAAGGTGGGCTTGCTGCACCTGGCCAGCCTGCCCGTTGCCGGGCTGGTGTATGGACTGGCGCCCCAGGCCGACTGGTTTTTCAAGATCCTGCCGCTGGTGGTTTCCGGCATCATCGGCTGCATCGAAGCGCTGGTGATCGGCCTCGCCCCCGACGATAAATTCGATGCCGCCTTCAATCCCGGCTCGGGCCGCACGTCGGAATCGAGCTGGGTGCTGGCACTGTTGTTGGTTTGCACAATGCTGGTGGCGGCGACGGTGGGCATTGCCACCCTCGCCCGCCTGAACGACCTGATTTCGACGGGCGGCGCTTACGGCTGACGCGCGTCCGGGGTCATTTTGCCGTGCCGCTCGCGCTGCTTGATGTCGCTACGCAGGCGCGCGGCGCGCTGCTCAGGCGATTCGATACGCAGCGCTGACTGCCTGGACAGGCCGCCCGGTGGATTGAGCACCAGGTTGGCATCCCAGCTCTCGCCGGCCCGCATCATGAGCGGCGCCGGCAGGCGGTCCACGGCGGTCGCGTCGATCCACGGCGCGATGCGCTGCAACACCAGCTTGATGCGCGGCTTGATGGCCGGCTCGGCAATGCGGCCGCGTTCGCCCCAGCCGACGATCAGCTCGCTGCCGGTGGTCTGGTTGGCATAGGCCACGTCGTAACGCACGTCGTGGCGGTAGCTCATCATGAATTCCTCGAACAGCATCGCCAGGTCTTCGCGCGAGCTGTCATCCTCGAAAATCGAGTAGGCATAGTCATCCGACGCGCGGTCGGAACCGAAGAAGCGTCCGATGTCGGCCGCCGTGTATCCCTTTTGCACGGACGTGGCGTTCTTGCCCTGGTACAGCACCTGCCCCATGCCCAGCATCTCGTTCGACTGCAGCGGGAACTGCACGGCCAGCGCATCCGACGGCAGCGTGCGGTTACCGACGCGGTCGCTGATATTTTCCCAGATCGAGCGTTGCGGATTCATGGCCCGCTCGATCGACGGCAGGAAGTCGTTGGCGTGCGCCAGCTCGTGGTACATCAAACGGCCCAGGTCGAACAGCAGTTCGTCGGTGGTGCGCGTCACGCGCGTCGTGGACGGGTAGCTGCGGCGCGCGTACGCGTTGTTTTTCACCGAGCGGCCCAGCGGAATGAAGTTCAGGTTGTCGTCGAACGCGGAGCGGTAGTCGGGCACCTCGGTGACGACGTCGCGCTGTTCGGCGGTCAGCCACAGGTTGTTGGCGTCCAGGTAAATCGCACCGGTACCGGCACTGTAGAAACTCGGCCGCACGTGCGAACCGATGACGATGGCCGACACGCTCGCCAGCAGGCGGCGGAAGTCGCTGTTGGCGTCCTGGGTCAGCAGGAACTGCTCGAAATTGGCGCCCAGGAAGTCGTGCGAGACGAGTACCCGGCCCATGACCTGGGCCACGCTCGGCACCGCGCCGATGCCCGCTTCGGTCTGCAGCGGCGGCAGTACCTGCGAGCTGCACAGCGTGTTCGACGAACCGGAGTAGCGCACCCCCACGTCGTAGGTGCAGCGCGCCAGCACGCCCGCGTAGGCGCCGGCCTGGCGGTACGGGTGCACGCGCGCGGTGATGTCGAACAGCGCGTCCTGGCCGGGAGTGGCCTGCGGGTCGAGGCTGATCAGGACGTCATCGCTATCCTTCACGCCGCTATTCAAGGTCATGGTGGCGCGGAAGCGCAGCGCCACGTCGGAAGTGACAGCGGGCGCCTTGAACATCAGCAGTTGCGGGTCGACGGTATCCATCTTCACGGTCGGGCCGCTGACCTGGGTCCAGACGATGTCGACGATCTTGTCGCCGCCGACCAGGTTCGGCCAGGCGCGCACCGAGGTTTCGGTGCCAGGGCGCACGGCGTGGTCGGCGCGCAGGGTGATGAAGCTGCCCACCGGCGCCTCGCCCACGGTGACGTCGGTAGTCAGGGACTGGCGCGAACCGTCGGCCAGGGTGACATCGGCGCGCAGGACGACCAGGCCTTTTTGGTGCGCCTCGAAGGTGATGGTCGGCGTACGCGCCGCCTGCAGGGTGACCGCGGGGCCGCTGACCTGGCTCCAGCTGACATCGGCCAGCGGCGCGCCGCACGAGAGCACGCTGGCACCGGCAGCCTTGTCGGCGGCGACGGCTTTGTCGGCAACGATGTACGCTTTGCAGCCATCCGGCTTGGTATCGTTCGGCGTGGGGGTGGGGGTGGGGGTGGGGGTGGGGGTGGGGGTGGGCGTTGGCGTGGACGGGGTATCGACCCTGCCCGGCACCCGGGTTGTATCACCGCCCCCGCCGCCGCAGGCGGTAACCAGGGTGGCGATGGCCAGCGCGACCGGAAGGCGCACTGCGTATTGTTGAATGTTCAAGATAAGTCCTGTGAAATAGGGCAAACGTGGGATGTAAAGACCGTGCGTGGATTATAAACAGTTGAGGGAAGACGAAGCACACCTTGCCGCGAATAATTGCTGTCTCGCAAGTGATCTACAATACGGTATGCGGCTCGTTGCCGGGCACGATTAATCGATCAGGAGAAGACTATGATGAAACGCAATTTGACACTGGCGCTGGTACTGGCGCTGAGCAGCGCGATGGGCACGGTACACGCCTCGTCCGCGCAGTTGCGCGCCGCCGATGCGCAGTACGCGCAGGACCGCGAAATCTGCAACGACGAGCGTAACGATGGGCAGCGCATGAAATGCCTGCGCGCGGCCAAGTCGGAGAATAACCGCGCACTGGCGGCGGCCCGTGGGGGCGAGCGTTACGACGAGCGCAACGCGCCGCGCGCGGCGGCCTGCCGCGACTGCGGCAAGGTGACGGCGGTGCGCAGCGCGCGCCAGAATGGCAGTGCGAATGCGCTGGGCGTGATTGGCGGCGGCGCCGTGGGCGGGCTGCTGGGCAATCAGGTCGGCGGCGGATCGGGGCGCGCGCTGGCCACGGTGGCCGGTGCGGTCGGTGGTGCGTATGCGGGGAAAAAGATCCAGGAACGCGCGAATGCGCATACCGTGTGGACGGTGGACGTCCAGTACGACAACGGCCAGCGCCGCTCGTTCAAGTTTAACAATCAGCCGGGCATGCAGCGTGGGGATCGTGTGCGCAATTCGGGCAATTCGATTCGTAGGTCGTAAGACCGCCGTCGTAGTGGCAAAGGGCTAGCCGCCCCCTCCGTCGTTCCTGGCACTGCCAGAAACGACTTCCCGCGCAGGCGGGAACGCATGCGTTCCCCCCAAGTTCGCAAATTAGCCTATGGCTGCGGAACGGAATTGGGTTCCCGCCTGCGCGGGAACGGCGGTTTTGAGCGTGACGGCCTTTTTAGAACTGATCTTCCGTCAACGCCAGCACCCCAGCACTACCTTCCACAATCGCCGTACGCAATCCCGACGCCTGCGTCAGGATATGGTCCGCGAAGAAGCGCGCCGTAGCAATCTTGGCCTTGTAGAAGAGCGCATCGCCATCGCCGCCATCGATCTTCGCCTGTGCCACCAGCGCCGCGCGCGCCATCACCCAGCCACCAAGCACGATACCGGCCAGTTTCAGGTACAGCACACTACCCGAGAACACGCCCTTGATATCGGTCTTCATGTTCGCGGCGACATACTCCACCACCGCTTCCAGCGCCACACTGCCTTCGACCAGCGCGCGATGGATCGCCTTGAAGTCCGCGCCGCCCTGGGCCGCCAGCAGCGCCTCGGTCTCGCGCACCTGGCCGATGATCGACTTGGCCACGGCACCGCCGTCGCGCACCGTCTTGCGGCCCACCAGGTCGTTCGCCTGGATCGCGGTCGTGCCTTCGTAGATGGTCAGGATCTTGGCATCGCGGTAGTGCTGCGCCGCGCCGGTTTCCTCGATAAAGCCCATCCCGCCGTGAACCTGCACGCCGTCGCGCGTGACGTCCTGCGACATCTCGGTCGACCAGCCTTTGATGATCGGCACCAGATACTCGTATACCGCCAGGTTGGACGCGCGCACGGCCGCGTCTTCGTGGTGATGGGCGACGTCGCTGATGCCCGCGCCCACATACGCCAGCGCGCGCGCCGCTTCGACCTGCGCACGCATCGACATGAGCATGCGGCGCACATCGGGGTGATGGATGATCGATACCGGGCCGGCGGAACCGGCCAGGTCGCGCGACTGCACGCGGTCCTTGGCAAAGGCCACGGCCTGCTGGTACGAACGCTCGGCCAGGCCGATGCCCTGCAAGCCCACGCCGAAGCGCGCCGCGTTCATCATGATGAACATGTATTCGAGGCCGCGGTTTTCTTCGCCGACCAGGGTACCAATGGCGCCGCCGTTATCACCAAATTGCAGCACGGCGGTGGGGCTGGCCTTGATGCCCAGCTTGTGCTCGATCGAGACGCAGTGCGCGTCATTGCGCGCGCCCAGCGAGCCGTCGGCATTGACCAGGAACTTGGGCACGATGAACAGCGAAATGCCCTTCACGCCCGCCGGCGCATCCGGCGTGCGCGCCAGGACCAGGTGGACGATGTTCTCGGTCAGGTCGTGCTCACCGTAGGTGATGAAGATCTTGGTGCCGAAAACCTTGTAGGTGCCGTCGCCCTGCGGCACGGCGCGCGTACGCACGGCGGCCAGGTCCGACCCGGCCTGGGGCTCGGTCAGGTTCATGGTACCGGTCCATTTGCCCGATACCAGCGGCTCCAGATAGGTCGCCTTCTGTTCGTCGGAGCCTGCCGTCAGCAGCGCTTCGATCGCGCCGTCCGACAGCAAGGCCACCAGCGCGAACGAGATGCTCGACGCGTTGAGCATCTCGATGCACGGCGTGGCAACCAGCTTGGGCAAGCCCTGGCCGCCGAAATCGGTCGGGTGCTGCACGCCCTGCCAGCCGGCTTCCGCGAAGCCCTTGAAGGCATCCTTGAAGCCCTTGGAGGTGGTCACCTGGCCGTCGTGCCAGAAGCTCGGCTCCTTGTCGCTGGAGTGGTTCAATGGCGCGACGACGTTGGCGCAGAATTTCGCGTTTTCTTCGAGGACTGCTTCAACCGTGTCGGCGGTGGCGTCTTCGCAACCGGGCAGCGTGTTGACGGTGGACAGTCCGGCCAGTTCGTTCATCACGAACAGCATGTCTTTCAGCGGGGCTTTGTAAGTCACCTTGATCTCCTAAAATTGCGCTTCCAATGGACGTGTAGGGTGGGCACAGGGTTCCCGTGCCCACCCTACAGGTGTTTGCTGCAGATACTGTACGGTAGCCGGCGCGGCTTAGCCGAGTTGCTTGACCAGGTCAGGCACTACCTCGAACAGGTCGCCCACGATGCCGTAGTCGGCCACCGAGAAGATCGGCGCTTCCGGATCCTTGTTGATCGCAACGATGGTCTTCGAGTCCTTCATGCCGGCCAAATGCTGGATGGCGCCGGAGATGCCGACCGCGATGTACAGCATTGGCGCGACAATCTTGCCGGTCTGGCCAACTTGCCAGTCGTTCGGCACGAAGCCCGCATCAACCGCGGCGCGCGACGCGCCCATGGCGGCATTGAGCTTGTCGGCCAGCGGTTCGAGGATCTTGAAGTTGTCGCCCGAGCCCATGCCGCGGCCACCGGAAACGATGATCTTGGCGGCGGTCAGTTCAGGACGATCCGACTTGGCCAGTTCACGGCCGACGAAAGTCGACTTGCCCGAATCGGCAACCGCGCCGATGGCTTCCGTGGCAGCCGAGCCGCCTTCGGCCGCAGCCGAATCGAAACCGGTGGTGCGCACGGTGATGACCTTGATCTTGTCCGACGACTGCACGGTGGCGATGGCGTTACCGGCGTAGATAGGACGCTCGAAGGTGTCCGGCGAATCGACCTTGGTGATCTCGGAGATCTGCGCCACGTCCAGCTTGGCGGCCACGCGCGGCAGAATGTTTTTGCCGTAAGCGGTTGCCGGAGCGAGGATGTGCGAGTACGACGCAGCCAGGCCCAGGATCTGCTCGGCCACGTTTTCGGCCAGGCCGTCAGCGTGGTGCGGCGCGTCGGCGACCAGCACTTTGGTCACGCCGGCGATGGCGGCTGCTTGCGCGGCGGCGGCGCCGCAGTTGCTGCCAGCAACGAGGATGTGCACGTCGCCGCCGCAGGCGATCGCGGCGGTGACGGTGTGGTGGGTGCTTCCCTTGAGGGAGGCGTTGTCGTGTTCAGCAATAACTAATGCGACCATGATTTTTCCTGTATTTTTAGGTGAGACGGCCAGGCCGCGATCAGATAACTTTGGCTTCGGTGCGCAGCTTGGCGACCAGGGTGGCCGCATCCGGCACCTTGATGCCGGCCGAACGCTTGGCTGGCTCGACGACTTTGAGGGTCTTCAGGCGCGGCGCAACGTCGACGCCCAGCTCTTCCGGCTTGACCACGTCCAGCGGCTTTTTCTTGGCCTTCATGATGTTCGGCAGGGTCACGTAGCGCGGCTCGTTCAGGCGCAGGTCGGTCGTGATGATCGCCGGCAGCGTGAGCGCCAGGGTTTCCAGGCCGCCGTCGACTTCGCGGGTGACGGTG
Source organism: Massilia sp. DJPM01 (assembly GCF_030348125.1). NCBI lineage: Bacteria > Pseudomonadati > Pseudomonadota > Betaproteobacteria > Burkholderiales > Oxalobacteraceae > Massilia > Massilia sp. DJPM01. Next base: position 54,213 of record NZ_JAQOZV010000037.1, on the reverse strand, counting down.
ACTTTGCCGTCTTCCAGCACGACTTTCGAGGCGAACGTGGCTTGCGGCCAGCCCAGCAGGGCGGCCAGCATCTGGCCGGTCTGGTTCGAGTCGTCATCGATGGCTTGCTTGCCCAGGATGATCAGCTGCGGCTGCTCCTTGTCGGCCAGCGCCTTGAGCAGCTTGGCCACGGCCAGCGGTTCGAGGTCGGCGCTCGTTTCGACCAGGATGCCGCGGTCGGCGCCAATGGCCATGCCGGTGCGCAGGGTTTCCTGGCACTGGGTTACGCCGCAGGACACGGCCACCACTTCGGTGACCTTGCCGGCTTCCTTCAGACGCATCGCTTCTTCCAGCGCGATCTCGTCGAAAGGATTCATCGACATTTTGACATTGGCGATATCGACGCCGCTGCCGTCGGATTTCACACGCACTTTGACGTTGTAGTCGACCACGCGTTTGACGGGAACCAGGACTTTCATAGGGGTGCCTTTGGAAGAATAAATAAGGTGACTTGACTAAAGTGGCCTAGATTATAAGAGAAAAACCGTTTTCACGCCAAATTAAAGCACGATCGTGCGATTTTTAGCTAGAGGAAAACACCTAATCGTCGGGCTTTGTCATGATGTCGGGAAATTGTTGGAGAAAACCCGCGGGGCGTGCTGCTGCCTTGCCCCGTCCGGAATCTTATTTGCGGCGCATCAAAAAGATGAATTCGCGGCCGTTTTGGGTATGGGAAACGAGGGCATTGCCGGTCTGCTTGGCAAACGCCTGGAAGTCGCGTACGGAGCCGGTGTCGGTAGCGACAATGCGCAGCACTTCCCCGGTTTCCATTTCCGCAAGCGCCTTCTTGGCCTTGAGGATCGGCAATGGGCAATTGAGTCCCCGTGCGTCGAGTTCCTTCTGGTATTCCATGATCTCGCTGTCGAAAGTTGTATCGCTCATCGCTTGCTCTTAGGGTGGATTGAATTACTCACCCAACAAATATACTCCAAATCCGCAAATTTGACGCACCGCACCAATATATAAATTGCTTGTTGCATGGTCACAACGACAATAACAGCTCTGCAACGGAAGTTGTAAGCTGCGCGTAAGAAATGTCTGAAGTGGAGTTGCCAATCGGTATGCGCCGTACTATGACGTATGGTTAACCAAGCTCTCCGGTTGCGCCACGCAACGCAAGCTCCGTCGTTCCCGCCATTGGCGGGAACGACGGAGGGTGACTTAGGCGCGCTCAGCCACCCACGCCGTCACACCAGCCAGCGCCGCATCCAGCCCGCTCGGATCGGTGCCGCCGGCACGCGCCATGTCCGGACGTCCGCCGCCCTTGCCGCCCACTTGCTGGGCCACGAAGTTGACCAGCTCGCCTGCCTTGACCTTGGACGTGGCATCCGCCGTCACGCCCGCGATCAGGTTCACCTTGCCGTCAGCGACGCTGGCGAGCACGATGGCGGCCGTTTTCAGCTTGTCCTTGAGCTTGTCCATGGTTTCGCCCAGGCGCGCCGAATCGGCGCCTTCCAGGATCGCCGCAACGACCTTGATGCCATTCACGTCCACCGCCTGGGTCACCAGTTCATCGCCCTGCCCTGCCGCCAGTTTCGACTTCAGTGCGGCCAATTCCTTTTCCAGCGACTTGACGTGATCCTGCACCTGCGCGATGCGGTTGCTCAGTTCGTCCGGGGTGGTTTTCAGTGCGCCAGCGGCTTCCTGCACGCGGCGATTGAGCGACTGCACCAGCGCCAGCGCGCCTTCGCCGGTGACGGCTTCGACGCGGCGGATACCCGCTGCGACGCCGCCTTCGCCGATGATCTTGAAGAGACCGATGTCGCCGGTGCGGCCCACGTGAACGCCACCGCACAGCTCTTTGGACGAACCGATATCGAGCACGCGCACTTCGTCGCCGTACTTCTCGCCGAACAGCGCCATGGCGCCATGCTTGACGGCGTCGTCGAACGTCATGTTATGCGCCTGCGTCGCCTGGTTTTCCAGGATTTCGCGGTTGACGATCACTTCGACCTGGGCGATCTGGTCGGCCGTCAGCGGCGCGTTATGCGAGAAGTCGAAACGGGTGCGGTCCGGATCGACCACCGAACCTTTTTGCGCCACATGCTCGCCCAGCACTTCGCGCAGCGCCTTGTGCATCAGGTGCGTTGCCGAGTGATTGCGGATGGTGCGCGCGCGCTTGGCTTCGTCGACGTTGGCGTTGACCGTGTCGCCCACTTTGAGCACACCAGAGGTCAGCACGCCGTGGTGGCCGAACACGTCGGCCTGCACCTTGAGGGTGTCGGCCACGGTGAATGTAGCGCTAGCGGACGTGAGCACGCCCTGGTCGCCCACCTGGCCGCCCGATTCGGCATAGAACGGCGTGGTATCGAGCACCACGATGCCGCTCTGGCCGGCCGCCAGTTCCCGCACCGCGCTGCCGTCGGCGTACAGGGCCACCACGCGGCTGGCGTGCGCCAGGCTGTCGTAGCCGACGAATTTGTTTTTCTCGCCGCTGTATTCGACGTTTTTCTGCTTGGCCCCTCCAGCGCCCGCGCCGGCCAGTTCCTTCTGACGCGTCATGGCGACGTGGAAGCCCGCTTCGTCGAATTCGATATTGCGCTCGCGGCAGATGTCGGCGGTCAGGTCGAGCGGGAAGCCGTAGGTGTCGTACAGCAGGAAAGCGGTGGCGCCATCGAGCTTGCCGGCGTTCTTGGCCAACTGGGCTTCCAGCACTTTCATGCCGTTTTCAAGCGTTTTTCCGAAATTGACTTCTTCGCCTTCGATCATGCTGGCGACACGCGTCTTCACTGCGGCCAGTTCCGGATAGGCCGCGCCCATCTCGGTATTGAGGTCTTCCACCAGCTTGAAGAAGAACGGCTTGGTCTGGCCGAGCTTGTGGCCGTGGCGCAGCGCGCGGCGGATGATGCGGCGCAGGACGTAAGCACGCCCTTCACTGCCAGGAATGACGCCGTCGACGATCATGAAGGCCGATGCGCGGATATGGTCGGCGATCACGCGCAGCGATTTGTTTTCGAGGTCGGTGGTGCCGGTTTCGCGCGCGGCGGCCTTGATCAACGCCTGGAACAGGTCGATCTCGTAGTTCGAGTGGACGTGCTGCAGCACGGCGGCCAGGCGCTCCATGCCCATGCCGGTATCGACGCACGGCTTGGGCAGCTTGTGCATGACGCCCGCTTCGTCGCGGTTGAACTGCATGAACACCAGGTTCCAGATTTCGATGAAGCGGTCGCCGTCTTCATCGGGCGAGCCTGGCGGGCCGCCGGGAATGTCGGCGCCGTGGTCGTAGAAGATCTCGGTGCACGGGCCGCATGGGCCGGTGTCGGCCATCTGCCAGAAGTTGTCCGACGCGTAGCGCGCGCCCTTGTTGTCGCCGATGCGGATGATGCGCTCTTTCGGCACGCCCACTTCGTTGGCCCAGATATCGTACGCTTCGTCATCTTCCATGTAGACGGTGACGGTCAGCTTCTCGGACGGCAGGCCGTATACCTTGGTCAGCAGCTCCCAAGCGTAGTTGATGGCGTCGCGCTTGAAGTAGTCGCCGAAGCTGAAGTTACCCAGCATTTCGAAGAAGGTGTGGTGACGCGCGGTGTAGCCGACGTTTTCCAGGTCATTGTGCTTGCCGCCGGCGCGCACGCAGCGCTGCACGGAGGTGGCGCGCGTGTACGGACGGCTGTCGGTGCCGGTAAACACGTCCTTGAACTGCACCATGCCGCTATTGGTCAGCATCAGGGTGGGATCGTTGCCCGGTACGAGTGAACTCGAACGGACAATCGTGTGGCCTTTGGATTCGAAGAACTTCAGGAATTTGTCGCGGATTTCGGATGATTTCATGTCGTATGGGCGTAAGAAGGCAGCATGCTATAAAAAAACGATTATAGCGTATGGAACTGGAGTCAACACCCGGCGAGGCAGCGGGGGCCGCCGCTCAAGCGAAATCCGGCCCGATCAGGTCGATGCGGTCGGTGCAGAAGGCGTCCACGCCCCAGCCCAGGATCTCGCGGGCGCGCGCAGGATCATTGACGGTGTAGCAAAACAGCCCATAGCCGGCGTCCTTGATCCGATGCGCCAGCGCCTCGTCGAGGTGCTTGTGGTTGGTATGGATCGCCACCACGGCCAGTTCGCGGGCCTGGGCTTGCCAGCCCTCGTCCATGCGATCGAGCAGCAAGGCGCGCGGCAGCTCGGGCGCCGCCTCTTGGGCAGCGGCCAGCGCCACCGGGCTGAAGGACGACAGCAGCGGTATCTGGCGCGGGGCGTCCTGGGCAATTTCGAGCCCGAACAAGGCGCGCGTGAGGCTGGCGACCACCCTGCCCGTTTCCTCCTCGAATCCGGGGGCGGGCTTGATCTCGATATTCATCCAGATGCCATTGTCCTTGCAAAACTGGACGAACTGGGTGAACAGGGGCACCGTTTCGCCCCGGTACTGGGCGCTGAACCAGTTGCCGGCGTCCATGGTGACCAGTTCGGCGGCGTCATAGTCGAACACATTGCCCGAACCGGCGATGGTGCGTCCGAGATAGGGGTCGTGCATCACGACCGGCACGCCGTCGCGCGCCAGCATGACATCGAATTCGACGGCGCGAAAGCCGTGCGCCAGGCCGCAGCGCAGGCCGGCGATGGTGTTTTCGGGCGCGAGTTTGCCGCCGCCGCGGTGCGCGAGAGAGGTAGGGTAAATCCACATAAGCACAATCGTAACATGCTCCGGAGCCACGCCGGGTTCGGGTATTTGACGCCGAGCCCGAATGCGGCACCGAATCAGTGCAAAACGAACGGCTTACAAATACGACGCCCCCAACATCTGATCCTTAGCGGCAGGAGCCATCCTTTAATAATACCAATCGAATCACGCTTGAGAAATCTCAGCATCGCCAATTTTTCTTCTCGTAACATTCCTGTAGCCAATATTGGCTGCGACAGGAGAAACACCATGCAGGTATTAAATGTCGAAGAGATTATGATGGTATCGGGCGGCAAGGCGAGCCCTCGCAGGTTCGATATGATCCCGCAAGCGCAGTCGGAGTGGGGAAGGGTAGCGAATGACGTCTTTAACGGTCTCGGGGAACTGGGCTCATCCATCGGAATAGGTTTATACGATCTCCTCCATTAATATCGCCTTCGAGGGACCGTATCGGCGACAGATATCGCGCCACAGCATGTGGCGCGATATCTCACAGAAATTACAACATTACATATGCAATAACATTATCATCGACAAGATGAGCGAGGCAATTGCATGAAATTTAAGATCCTGTTTCTGATACTAACCTTCAGCATGATTGTACGAACCACATTATTTAACGTACTTAGCACATACTGGCGCGACTCGACGTATTACGCGGAACACGTAGCTATCATAGCCATGTTTGTTGCCATGACCGTGACAAGCGTTATTCAATTCGGACTCAACAAAAAAAAGCTCGCCATCATCTTGGGCAAGGTGACAACACCGTCCCACATCCTTCTATCAATCACCGTGGCAGTTCTATTACTCATGTTAACTTTTGGCGAAAGTGCAGCTTTTACATTGTCACTCGCGCAATATAATATCCAAAATGCATACGACTTAGGCAAATTTCACGCCGAGACATACGACTCGCATTCGTTTTTCTCGCCGCCGATCTTGGTCTTCATTTTTTCGAGCGTAATTCTTCCCGCAATATTTGAGGAAATATTTTTCCGAGGATTAGTTTTTCGCTCACTGTACAAAGAACATTCCTTTTTTAAAAGCGCAGTATGGACCGCTGTTTTCTTCACATCTGTACATTTCCTGAAGCCTGTCTATATAAGTACATTTCTATTTTCACTTGTACTTTCCTACCTCTATGCGGCCACACGTTCTTTGCCAAGCTGTATGATCGCGCATGCCACCTTCAATTTTTTAGCGTTTATCAATCAACATTATTTCGATTTCCATCGAATCAGAGACGTTAGCCAGATAAGTCACTTACACGATTGGATTCCTCAGTTTGCCATGCTCGGATTCTCCCTGATTGCGTTTAGCTTGCTCGTCCTCTGGTTTAAAGACGCAATCAAACAGGCTGCTCTTCCACAACTACCCTCAACAACATAGCGTTGCGCGGCGCCCAAAACCGTCGTCATCCCGATAGCACAAGCGGACTGCCCCGATACTGCACAAACTACTGCGCAATATCACCCCGAACTCGGCCGCCTGAAAGACGCGTGCCCGATTTGTGGACATGTCCAGATGCACATACTTAATCACTGTTGCAGGCCGCATCAGACGGATCACTCTACGCCGCGGCTGCACGCGGCGCCTCTTACGGCATGCGCATGAACGACAGCGGCGAACAGAGGTACACGAAGGCAGCGGCATTGCATGCCACCGTGACCCAGAAGGCGACTTGAAACGGCCGCTTGGACGACTTGTGCCGCAGCCACTGCTGCGCCAGCACGGCGCCCGGCCAGCCGCAGCCCAGGCCGAGCAACAGCAAGGTGCGTTCGGGTGTGCGGTAGCCGCCGCTGCGCGCCGCCGCCTTGTCCATCGCGTACAGCGCAAAACAGGCGCAGCTCGCCACCAGATACAGCACGCCCAACGACAGCGGAATGTCCCAGGCCAGCACGGCGCCCCCGAACACGGCGGCAAACATCAGGATCGACAGATAAGGCATCAGGGTGGCCGTCAGTAAAAAAACGCCAGCTTAGAGTGCACGGGATCGCCGCGCAATCATTTCCACTGAATCGAGGAAAATTGCCTTATTATCAGCTTTAACGACACCACGGTGCGCTAGCGTACAGATGGCAACCACGCTGCAGCCTAAGCTCCGGCATCGGCCTCGCGCAAACCAGCGCAGCGATGCTTTTCTAATTCACGTGGAGGGTGTATGGCTTTCGATTTAGGTAATCTACTTCAGCAATACCTGGGCGGCGCGGCCAACAGCAATGGCGCGCGCGCACTCGACGACTTCGACCAGGTGGCGCAGAACGCGCCGCGCGGCACGATGGCCCAGGGCGTGTCGGAAGCTTTGCGGTCCGACCAGACCCCGCCATTCCCGCAGATGATCGGCCAGCTGTTCGGCCATAGCGACGCCAACCAGCGCGCCGGCATGCTCAACCAGCTGATCAGCAACGTCGGCCCCGGCCTGCTCAGCTCGATCGCGGGCGGCGCCTTGGGCAACCTGTTCCGTGGCGGCGAGACGCCGGCCGCGATCACGCCTGAACAAGCGGCCCAGCTCACGCCGGCGCAAGTCCAGCAAATCGCGGAAGACGCCGAACGCAACAACCCGGGCATCGTCGATCGCATGGGCGACTTTTACGCCGAACACCCGACCCTGGTCAAGACCATCGGCGGCGCGGCGCTGGCCATCGTGCTCGGCCGCGTGGCCGAAGGCATGCGCCACTAAGCAATTTTCAGATTCAATTCTTCACCCACACACAAAAAGAGGTTACACATGGGCATTCTCAGCAATATTTTCCACAAAATCTTCCCGTCGTCGCACCCTGCCGTGCAGCCAACGTCGACCCAGGCCGTACCGCCGGCATCGATGCAATCGGCTGGCGTAGCGCCGGGCGCGCCTGCCCAGGCAGCGGTTGCGCCACCGGCAGCGCCGATGGAACAGGTCGATGTCGAAGCCATCCTCAGCGGCATGCCGCAAAGCCAGAGCCTGAACTGGCGTACCTCCATCGTCGACCTGCTCAAGTTGCTGAACCTGGACAGCAGCCTGCAATCACGCAAGGAACTGGCCCACGAGCTCGACTACACGGGCGACACCAGCGATTCGGCATCGATGAATATCTGGCTGCACCGCCAGGTGATGAACAAGCTGGCGGCCAACGGCGGCAAAGTACCGGCCGACCTGAAGGACTGATCCGCGCTGGCGGGACTGCGGTCCCGCCGCCAGCCAGACGAAAAAAACGCCGCCGGGCGATCAAGCCGGCGGCGTTTTTCGTTGGCGCTGAATGCTTATACGAACAGCTTGTCGTACGCGGCCAGCAAGGTCTGGTGCATGGCGCTGCCCTGCATGTCGGTGCCGAGCGTTTCCAGCCCGACGATGCGTTCGCTGCGGTCGAGCAAGACCTCGGCCAGGCGCACCGTCTCTTCGCCGTACAGCAAGACCATCGAACGGCGGCAATTCTTCACGTCTTCCACATTGCGCATGCTTTCGATGCAGCGCTACACCAGACGGCGACCCGGCGCCAGGTCCTTGGCCGGAGGAAGCGGAACGCATGCTACAGCAACAAAAACGACAACCGGGACCAAACATCGCAAAGCCGGGGTCTGACCTGGGTCTGACCTCTGATTACGGCATTAGGGTCTGACCTCTGATTAGAAATCTTTCTAATCAGAGGTCAGACCCCGGTTAAGCAACACTTGGCCCCGGAAACGCGACGCCGGTCCAGGACCGGCGCGGCACGGAGACTTTAGGCTTTCTTGTTGCGGCGAACGGTGGCGCCGACGATTGCCAGGCCCAGCAGGAACAGGGCGTAGGTTTCCGGCTCAGGAACCGGGGTCACGTCGACCGACACGGCGTCGAGGTAGGAACCGTAGGTTGGCGACGAGGTCGGGCCGACCGATTCAAAGCGCAGCTTGGTCAGCGGGCTGGTGGCAACCAGGTCGGTGATGCTGAACAGGTTCCACTGGCCGCTGGTGCCGCCCATCAGCAGCGAATCGTTCAGCTTGGTGTCGCCCCAGTACACATTCATCGCGCTGTTGGCGTGACCGGCGGTGTCCGGACGGCCCGAGTAAGCGAACGATACCGAATAGGTGCCGGCTACCGAGGTGTCGATCATCTGCCATACCGAGCTCAGGCCGGTGCTGTTCAGTTCCAGGTACTGGCGGCCATTGGCTGCGTACGGATTGAAACCGGCGGCGCCGCCCTGCTTGGCACCCTTTTGGATTTCAAACATGCCGTTGCTGGAATTCCAGCCGGTCACGGCATTGAAATTCTGCCACGAACTGGCGGTCTTGTTGACTTCAAAGCTGCCATTGACCACGAGGTCGGCGCGCGCTGCGCCACTGGCGAACATGGCGGCGGCAAACAAACCGCTCAGGAAAACTGATGATTTCATGTACATCCTAAAAGTGATTACTAAAACGAAAGTATTGTTACGTAATTGATAGCGAATCATATCATTGATCCATATCATCTTTATAGCCCGTTAACAAAAATTTCCTGTTTGCTAGCAATTTCTCCTTGTTTTTTGCCATCGAATGCGCACATCCAACGACAAACTGAACTTTTCCGCGCCGCCCGGTATCTAATTTCCAAAATTGCCTAAATGTTATGAGTGAGCTTATGCCATCAATCGACATCGACGCAGCACACCAAGCGCTTGCCCTCTGGGGCGGGCTCGAATGTACGGTCAATCGCGTGGGAGACAACTACTTCAGCCAGATAGAAAGAAACGGCCATCACGGCCGCGCCGACGATGTGGCGCGCTTCAGTTCACTGGGAATCAGCGCCATCCGCTACCCCCTGCTGTGGGAGCGCCTGGCGCCAAGCGGCCTGGCCAGCGCCGACTGGTCCTGGGCCGACGCGCGCCTGAACGCCCTGCGCGACGCCGGCATCGTCCCCATTGCCGGGCTGGTCCACCACGGCAGCGGCCCGCGCGACACTTGCCTGACCGATCCCTCGTTCGCAACCCGCCTGGCCGGATACGCCGGCGCCGTGGCCGCGCGCTACCCCTGGATCGACGCCTACACGCCCGTCAACGAACCCCTGACCACCGCGCGTTTCAGCGGCTTGTACGGCCTCTGGTATCCACACGGGCGCGCCGACCGCATCTTCGTGCAAGCGCTGCTGATCCAGTGCCGCGCCACCGTGCTGGCCATGCGCGCGATCCGGCGCGTCAACCCAGGCGCGCGCCTGGTGCAGACCGACGACCTGGGCAAAACCTACAGCACGCCCGCCATGGCGCGCTGCGCCGCGTTCTACAACGAGCGACGCTGGCTGGCCTGGGACTTACTCTGCGGCAAGGTCGGCCCGGAGCATCCACTGTGGAACTACCTGACGGGCCACGGCGCCCAGCCGGCCGAGCTGCTCTGGCTGCGCGACCATCCCAGTCCGCCCGACCTCATCGGCGTCAATTACTACGTGACCAGCGAACGCTGGCTCGACCACCGGGCCGAGCGCTACCCGGCGCACTTTCGCGGCCATGCCGATGGGATGCCCTGCGCCGATATCGAAACCGCGCGCGCCCTGGCCACGCCCACGCCCGGCATCGGCCCGCTGCTGCAAGAAGCATGGGACCGCTACCGCATCCCGCTGGCGGTCACCGAAGCGCACATCGACGCCAACCGCGAAGACCAGTTGCGCTGGCTGCTCGAGGTGTGGGAAGCGGGCCAGCAAGCCCGGCGCAACGGCATCGACCTGCGCGCCGTCACCGTCTGGGCACTGCTCGGCGCGTTCGACTGGAACAGCCTGGTCACGCAAAGCCGCGGCTACTACGAGCCGGGTCCGTTCGACGTGCGCTCGCCGCTGCCGCGCCCCACCGCGCTGGCGGCCATGATGCGCGAACTGGGCAGCGGCCAGGCGCCCTCGCACCCGGTGCTGCGCGGCCAGGGCTGGTGGCGGCGCGCCGGGCGCTGCCTGTGCCCGCCCGTGGCCACGCCCGAAGCGCCGACCTCGATCACGGCCGACGGCCACAGCCTGGTCGGCACGGCCTCGGCGCCGATCCTGATCACCGGCGCCACCGGCACCCTGGGACGCGCCTTCGCCCGCATCTGCGCGCGCCGCAACCTGGCGTACCGCCTGCTCAGCCGCCAGGACATGGACATCGCCGACCCGGTCTCCGTGGAGCAAGCCATGCAGCGCCACCATCCCTGGGCCGTCATCAACGCCAGCGGCTACGTGCGGGTGGACGAGGCCGAAAACGACGTGGCGCGCTGCTTTCGCGACAACGTCGCCGGCCCGGCGGTCCTGGCCGCCGCCTGCGCGCGCCATCAGGTGCACCTGACTACCTTTTCCAGCGACCTGGTATTCGACGGACAACAGCAGTGTCCGTATGTGGAAAGTGACGACGTCGCGCCGATCAACGTGTATGGCAAGAGCAAGGCAGCCGCCGAGCGCACCGTGCTCGACCTGCACCCGGCGGCGCTGGTGGTTCGCAGCAGTTCCTTTTTCGGCCCCTGGGACGGCTACAACTTCGTGACCCAGGCCTTGGCCAGCCTCGAAAGCGGCTCTCCATTCGCGGCCGCCGCCGACATCACGGTCACGCCGACCTACGTGCCCGACCTGGTCCACGCCTGCCTTGACCTGGCCATCGACAAGGAATGCGGGGTCTGGCACCTGACCAACGGCCATCCGCTCACCTGGCTGGAACTGGCCAGCATGGCGGCCCGGCAAGCCGGGGTGGATGCCAGCCGGCTCGAAGCGCAATCGCGTGCCGGCTGCGGCTACATTGCCGCGCGCCCGGCCTACAGCGCGCTGCACACCGAGCGCGGCATCCTGCTGCCGGGGCTGGACAGTGCAATCGGCCGTTTTTTGCAGATGCGCGGCGAGAGCGTCGAACGGGAACAGGCGATCCACTGCACCGAGACACGCCAGCAAGCCAAGACGGGGAGGCGCCACCAGGCCAATTGATGGCCTTTGATCAGAGCACCTGAGCGGACTTGCTTAAACGAGCGGCCAGAACCACACTTCCGTGGCTTGCCAGTAGCATTCGGTGCCGCAGCTAAGCAGCCCGGCGTTGTGCGGGGCGGGGAAGATGATATCGATGTGCCCTTGATCCGGCCCGCCCTCGCCGTCGATGCGCCAGAACGAGACAATGCCGCTGCGCGTGCCGATGGCCTCGCGCGCCTGGCCGCCGCGGTACACTTCCGGCAATCCCAGCAGATTACGGCGTTGCAGCAGGATCGACAGGCGCGCGTGGCCGGGTTCGATCAGGCTGCCCTTGTGCTCCCCCTTGAGGATGGCCAACCGGCCGGGGATGCGCATGCCGGAACGCACCAGCGCCAGGCTGACGCGGGTGGCGCAGGTATCGTGATAGGCGGACACCTCGATCAGGGCATCCCAGCCGATCGCCTTGTACAGCGTGGCGCGGTCGACGCTCGCGCGGGCGGGGTAGTTGTCGCGCACGGTGAAAAACGAGGGCTTCATGCTGGAACTCCGATGAGGCGGCAGGTCAGTCATATTGCCTCGCGGATATAACCTACCGTTTGCGCTGCCGCAAGTTTCATTACCTCCCCACCCGTACGCACTCAAGCCTCACCGGCGCACACTCCCGCCGCACCCGCCCACCCTCCCGTCATACCGGCCCACCCTTTCGTCACACCCGCGCCCCCTTTCGTCGCCCCCCCCCGCAGGCGGGTGCCCAAGTTCCCAGCTCAGCCACCGATATCAAACACACCGTCCCGGCAGCACCACCACACCTGGCCGCCCTTCCCCGTTGTTATTTACAGGCCCCCCTCTCCCGCCGCACCCACGCACGCTTCCGTCGCACCCACCCTCGCTTCCGTCGCACCCACGCACGCTTCCGTCGCACCCGCGCACACTTCCGTCGCACCCGCGCAGGCGGGCGGGTGCCCAGGTTCCCAGCTCAGCCATCCACATCAAACACACCCCCCAGGCGGCAGCACCACACCGCGCCGCCCCTCCCACTGTTATAGAATGGCAAGAGCGATCAACTACCCGACAGGCCCCCACCCGTGCAAGAGCAACACGCCTTCCCCTTCCTGAGGGAAATCCTCCTGTTCCTCTCGCTCGCAGGCATCCTGATTCCCACCCTGCAACGGCTACGCATCAACCAGGTGCTCGGTTTCCTGGCCGTGGGTGCCCTGCTCGGCCCGTTCGGCCTGGGCCTGTTCGCGGACACCCACCCCTGGCTGGCCTACCTCACCTTTCCGCGCGCCGAAGGCGTGGTCGCCCTGGCCGAACTGGGCGTCATGTTCCTGATGTTCATGATCGGTCTGGAACTGTCGGCCGCCCGCCTGTGGGCGCTGCGGCGCTGGGTATTCGGCGCCGGCACGGCCCAGGTCTGCATCAGCGCCGCCCTGCTCGGCACCGTCATCTACCTGCTGGGCTACCGCGCGGAAAGCGCCGTCATCCTCGGCATGGTGCTCTCGCTCTCGTCCACCGCCGTGGTCATGCAGTTGATGAACGAACAGCACAGCACCAACACCCCGCTCGGCCAGGCCGGCTTTTCGATCCTGATGCTGCAGGATCTGGCGGTGGTTCCGCTGCTGATCCTGATCGGCGTCATGGCCAAGGGCGAAAGCGACGGCATCGTCTCGCTGGTGGCCATCACCATGCTCAAGGCCGCGGCCGCCATCGCCCTGATCTACCTGGTCGGCGGGCGCCTGATCCACCCCCTGTTCCGCATTTTCACGCGCCACCGCCAGCCCGACGTCTTCATGGCGCTGGTGCTGCTCACCACCCTGGGTATCGCCGGCCTGAGCGCGGCGGCGGGCCTGTCGATGGCGCTCGGCGCCCTGATCGCAGGCCTGCTGCTGGCCGAAACCGAATTCAAGCACGAGGTCGAACTCATGGTCGAGCCCTTCAAGGGCTTGCTGATGGGTTTGTTCTTCATGACGGTCGGCATGGGCATGGATGCGCGCCAGATCATCGATGCGCCCCTGTGGCTGGCCGGCGCCGTGTTCGGCCTGATCGCGATCAAGGCGGCTGTCATCGCCGTGCTGTTCCGCATCGGCGGCTTGAGCTGGGGCCGTGCCGTCGAAGGCGGCCTGCTGCTCGGCCAGGGCGGCGAGTTCGCCTTTATCGTGATCGGCTACGCCACCGCCAGCAAACTGGTCGACGCCGACCTGGGCGCGCGCGTCATGCTGGCCGTGGGCCTGTCCCTGTTCGTCACGCCCCTGCTGGCACGCCTGGGGCGCGACATCGGCACGCGCTGGGAGCCGCGCGACGACGAACAGGCAGCCACGCCCGACCAGGCCGCCCTCAAGGCAGCGCGCGGCCACATCATCATCGCCGGCTTCGGACGCGTGGGCCAGCAACTGGCCAAGCTGCTCACGGCAGAAGGCATCGGCTACATCGCCTTTGAAAACGATGCGCGCCTGGCCACCAAAATGCATGGCGAAGGCTTGCCGGTCTACTTCGGCAATGCCGCGCGCGCCGAACTGCTGCGCCACGTGAACGCGGGCGAGGCGCCGGCGATCGTGCTGACGATGGACCATCCCGCCTCGGCCCTGCACGCGGTGCGCGGTATCCGGCGCGAATTTCCCGACGTGCCGCTGCTGGTGCGCTCGCGCGACGAACAGCACGCGCGCGCGCTGAAACGCGCCGGCGCCACCATCGTGGTGCCCGAAACGCTGGAAGCGAGCTTGCAGCTGTCCGCCTTCGTGCTCGAAGCCCTGGGCATGGACGAGGAACGGGTCGACCGCATCGTCGACGGTGAACGCGACCTGTTCCTGGCAACGCTGGACGCCGAAATCCGTACTCATCCATGAAACGGGGTGCGATAATCGGCTCATGAAAAACCTGGTCTTGCGCCTGTCGATCCTGTGCGCGCTGCTGCTTGCCAAGCCCACGGTGGCCGAAGTGGTCACTGTCTACACCAGCGCCGGTTTCGCGCCGCTGATGCTCGGCGACGGGCGCGGCATGTACCCGGACCTGATCGGCTACCTGAACCAGCGCAAGCTGGGCAAGCTCACGTTCAAGCTGCAATACATGCCGCGCAAGCGCTTGCAGGTCAAGCTCGAAGACGGCAGCATCGACGGCATGGTCATCGGCATGATGCCCGAATGGTTCGACGACGTGGACCGGAAAAAGTACCTGTGGTCGGCGTCGTTCGCCTCCGACCGTTACGCGCTGGTGTCGCTGGCGGCAAAACCGGTCAGCCCGGACGCACCGGCCGGCCTGGTAGGGGCCTCGGTCGGCGTCACCCTCGGCTACCACTATCCCGGCATCGACGGCTGGCTGGCCAGCTCGCGCATGTTGCGCAGCGAAGGCGCAAGCGACGAGAAAAACCTGGAAAAGCTGCTGCTCGGGCGCCTCGAGTGCGTGATCGTGGCCGAATCGATGGCCCGCTACTTCATCCGCGCGCACGGCATGTCGTCCAGGCTGCACGTGGCCATCCTGGCCAGCCCGCCCACCGAGCGGCGCATGCTGGCGCCGCACAACTACGCCGCCGCCTTCGGCCGGATCGCGCCGGTGCTCAAAAAACTCAAGGACGATCCGGCCTGGCAGCGCATCGTCGCCACCTACCAGTAATTTACCGGAGTACCTTGAGCGCGGCCTGCACGCCCCACCACGCGGCTTCCTCGAACACCGAAAAACCCGACAGGTCGGCGTGCGCGAACACGATCGGCCCATCGGCTTCGCGCAAGGCCTTCAGGCCCGCATTGCTGCGAAAGCCCGGCAGCGGCGCCGCCATCGCGTGGCCGCGCAGGGTGATGTCGACCCGCTCCACGCAGGCCGCGAATTTCCAGCCGTAGGCGCTTTTCAGGTCGGCGCTGGCCAGCGCCACCAGGTCGTCGGCGCTGGCCGTCATCATCCACTTGCGCGCCGCGTCGGGCGTGCGGTCCGACAGCGCCACGTAGGCGGAAAATACGGTCCTGGCCGGCGGCGCCACGCGGATATCCTGGTGGGTCGAGACCACGTAGCCCAGCCCCGGCTCCTGGTACACCACGTTATCCCACGCCAGCGGCGCGTGGGGCAGCTCGCGCGGAAAATCCTTCATGAGGAAATTGGCCACCATCCACGGCGCGTACGATGGCGTGTGGCGCTTCGCATCGAAGCCCAGGGCGGCGATATCCTCGACCACGCGCGCGGCCACGTACAGCGGCATCGCGCAGATCGCCTTGCGCGCCCGCACCAGCACACTGCGCGCCACGCCGCCCTCCAGCGTGAAGCACAGCGCTTCCACGCCAGCCCCGCTGCGCTTGAGCGACACCGCGGTGCCGGCGTGGCGCCGCACGCCTGACGCGGCGGCCAGTTTGTCGGCCACCACCTGCATCCCGCCCGGCCAGGTGAGCCAGGCCCCGTTGCCGGCGTTGGCCGCCTGGCCCCAGCGGCTGCAATAATAATGCAGCCCGGCCCACGCCGAGACCTTGTCGTAGCGGGTGCCGTAGTCGTCGCGGCAGCAGTAGTTCAGGTACCAGTGCAGGGTCGGCGAGCGGTAGCCCTGCTGGTCCAGCCAATCCTTGAGCGTGATGCGGTCGAGCGCATCGAAGGCCGGGTCGAGGGACGAGGTCACGGTGGGGAAGACAAACACGCGCTTGCCGTCCGCCCCGCGCAGCTTGCGCAGGCGTTCGACCTCGGCGAAAAAGCGTTTGTGCTCGGCCAGTTCGTCCGCGCTCACGCCGTCGGTCGGAATGAAGCCTTCCTGCCAGCGCCCGTTGAACAGCAGGCGCTCCTCCGGCCCGTGCAGGATATAACGCTCGTCGTAGTACGGTTTTTCGCCGTACGGGTCGCGCTCGATGATGCCCAGGTCGAACAGGATCTCGCGCACATGCACCGACTCCGGCGACGGCAGCGGCAGATAGTGGCCGCCGGTCGGATAGGCCAGCTCGCCAAAATGGCCGCCGGCGGCATTCCCGAACGGCTGCGGTCCATCGATCATCAGCACCTTGCGCTGCCCTTCGCGCTCCAGCTTCCAGGCCGCCGTGAGGCCGGCAATGCCGGAACCGAGGATCACGATATCGGTCTCGATTACCTCGCCAGGCGCCGGCAGCTTGCCGCGCTCGCGCAGATAATGACCTTCGGCGCGGCCCGGATAATGCACGGTGGGCGTGATCTCCAGCCAGCGCTGGAACCCGGCCGCGCTTACCGCCGCCGCCCCCGCGCCGCCGGCCAGTGCCAGGAATGAGCGCCGGTCCATCAGCGGATCACCCTGCGCCAGTCCTGCTCGAACTCGTGCACCAGCGACTGCGTATTGAGCCGGTTCGGCGCCATCTCCAGCCGCTGCATATCGGGCGGGAAGGCGAACATTTCGCGCGTGGTCGCTTCGTTCAGGTAGCGCATCGCCAGCCGGTAGCTGGTGGGCGGCACATACTCCTGCTCGGGCGATGCCATGATGAAGCCCCACTCGCCGAACGACGGCACATAGGCATGGTACGGCCAGGTGCGCATGCCGACGTCGCGCAAGGTGGCGTCGATGGTCCAGTAGGCGTGCGGCGCAAAAAAGGGCGAGGTCGATTGCACCACCACCAGCCCCTTGGCCGCCACGTGCTTTTTCACCATGCCGTAGAACGGCACCGAATACAGTTTGCCGAGCGCGAAGCTGGACGGGTCGGGAAAGTCGATGATGGCCGCGTCGAACATATCGCGCGTGCCTTGCAGCCAGATCGCGGCGTCGGCGTTGACGACTTTCACGCGCGGGTCGGAGAACGATCCGCCATTGAGCTTGACCAGCTCCGGGCGGGTGGTGAAGGCCCGCGTCATGGCCGGGTCCAGGTCGACCACGGTCACTTGCTTGATGTTCGGGTAGCGCAGGATTTCGCGCAGCGCCAGGCCGTCGCCGCCGCCCAGTACCAGCACGCTGCGCGCCCATGGCAAGGCTTGCAGGGCCGGATGGACCAGCGCTTCGTGATAGCGGTACTCGTCGCGCGAGGAAAACTGCAGGTTGCCGTTGATGTACAGGCGCATGTCATCCTTCCAGCGCGTGATCACCAGGCGCTGGTACGGGGTGCTGGTGGAGTACACGATTTCATCGCCGAACAGGCCATGTTCGCCCCACTGCACCATGCGGTCCGACAGGGCGAAGCCCGCCACCAGGAAAAACATCACCGAGCTGGCGCGCAGCACGCGCCCGCCGACGTTGGTCAGTTCGGCGCGGAACACGTACAGGGTCCAGAAACCCACGCCGACGTTGAGCATCCCGAACAAAAAGCCGGTGCGCACCAGCCCCACGTAGGGCGCCAGCACCAGCGGGAACAGCAGCGACACGGCCAGCGCGCCCAGGTAATCGAAGGTCAGCACGCGGCTCACCAGGTCATTGAACGCGGTATCGCGCGCGTTCAGCGCGCGCATCACGAGCGGCACTTCCATGCCGACCAGCGCGCCGATCATGAACACCAGCACGTACAACAGAGTGCGAAACGGGGCCGTCATCCACGAAAACGACATGAACAGCAGCGCCGCCGACACCCCGCCGATCAGGCCCACGGCCAGCTCGATGTCGATGAAGCGCGACAGCACATCCTCTTCGGCGACATACTTGGAAAAGTGGGCGCCGACACCCATGGCGAACAGGTAGCAGCCGATAATGGTGGAGAACTGAAGGATCGAATCGCCCAGCAAATAGCTGGACAAAGCGCCGGCAATGAGTTCGTAGGCCAGCCCGCAGGAGGCCACCACAAACACGGAAAGTATCAAAATTCGTTTGGTCATGTCGTGTTTTATGCTCTAAGATCGTCGTGCACTATCATTCTGACCATCTTTCTTGGGGAAACCTCGTGCCCGCCATCCTAAACTATCTGCTCCACCTTGCAACAGCGGTTGCCATGGTGATGGCGTTTTTTGTCATCTATACGCGCCTGACGCCCTTCAACGAAGTGGCGCTGATCCGCGGTGGCAACCACGCGGCGGCATTATCGCTCGGCGGCGCGCTGATCGGCTTTTCGCTGACGATCGCCTCGGCCCTGCTGCATACCCGCGACTACTACCAGTTCCTCGAATGGGCGGCCGGCGCGATGCTGGTCCAGGTGCTGGCGTATAACATCGCCACGCGGCTGCTGAAAATGTCGAAGGACCAGATCGAGGCCGACAACGCGGCCTTCGGCGGCCTGCTCGGCGCCATTTCGGTGTCGATTGGCCTGGTCAACGCCGGCGCCCTGTCCTGACCCGCCCTCATTCAACGCATTCCTACCGGAGACCGACATGTCCCTTGGCTCATTCATCAAGAAGCAGTTTATCGACGTCCTTCAATGGAACGAAGAGAACGACGGCGTGCTGGCGTGGCGCTTTCCCATGCAGGACTTCGAAATCCAGAACGGCGCCATCCTCAATGTGCGCGAGTCGCAGATGGCCCTGTTCGTCAACGAAGGCAAGATCGCCGACGTCTTCGGCCCCGGCACCCACAAGCTCGCCACCAACACCCTGCCGGTGCTGACCAACCTGAAAAACTGGGACAAGCTGTTCGATTCGCCGTTCAAGTCGGACGTGTACTTCTTCAGCACGCGCGTGCAGACCGGCCGCAAATGGGGCACGCCGCAGCCGATCACGATCCGCGACGCCGACTTCGACATGATCCGCGTGCGCGCCTTCGGCATGTACTCCTACCGCGTGGCCGACCCGCGCCTGTTCTTCACCGAAATCAGCGGCACGCGCGACATCTACACCCGCGACGACGTCGAAGACCAACTGCGCGGCATCCTGCTGGCCACCATGGCCACCTCGCTGGGCAGCGCCAAAGTCGCCTTCCTCGACATGGCCGCCAACCAGGCGCTGATGGCGCAGCAGGTCAAGGGCGACCTGTACGCCACCTTTGCGCGCTACGGCGTGGGGCTCGATGAATTCAACGTCGCCAGCGTCAGCCTGCCGGAAGAACTGCAGGCCGCGCTCGACGAACGCATTTCGGCCGGCATGAAAGGCGGCCTGTCGGGCGAGAAGATGAGCGGCTTCACCCAGTTCCAGGTTGCCAGCAGCATCCCGCTGGCGGCCCAGAACGAAGGCGGCCTGGCCGGCATCGGCGCGGGCCTGGGGGCTGGCGCGATGCTGGGCCACGCCATGGCGCAAGGCATGAGCGGCTCGATGATCCCGCAGGTGCCGCCGGCGCCGACCGCGCCCTTGCAGCCGCCCGTGCCGGAGGTCGACCCGATCGAGGAGCGCCTGCTCAAACTCAAGGGACTGCTCGACAAGGGCCTGATCTCGGAAGACGACTACAACAGCACCAAGACGGAGCTGCTCAAAAAACTGATCGGCTAAGCCGCTGCACATGCAAATCGTTTCCTGCCCAAGCTGTGGCGCCGAGGTCCGTTTCAAGTCGCACGCCGCTGTCATGGCGGTGTGCGAGTTTTGTCGCGCCACCCTGCTCAAGGATGCCGAATCGGTCAAGAACCTGGGCACCATGTCGTCGGTGCTGGAAGACTATTCGCCGATCCAGATCGGCACCTGCGGCATGCTCGGCGGACGCAATTTCACCGTAGTCGGACGCATCCAGCTACGTTACACGCAGGGCATGTGGAACGAATGGTATGTGCTGTACGGCGACGGCGGCAACGGCTGGCTGGGCGACTCGTCCGGCCAGTTCACCATGAGCGCCGAGCGCAAGGTGCAGGAGACGCTGCCCGCTTTCGAAAAACTCAGGATCGCGCAGCCGGTCCACATCAACGGCGAGCGATTTCTGCCGGCCGAAATTCGCAGCGCCAAGTGCATTGCCGGCCAGGGCGAGCTGCCGTTCCGTGTGGGGGAAGGCTGGCGCATCCGGGTCGCGGACTTGCGCAACGGCGAGGCCTTCGTGACGCTCGACTACACCGACGGCGAAGTGCCGGTGGTGTACTCCGGCGTGGCCGTCACGCTCGACGAGATGCGCTGCCAGCTGCTGCGCGACGACGACCAGGTCAAGGCCGGCGCGGGGCGCTTTCGCGGCAAGGTCGATGCGCTCGACTGCCCGTCGTGCGGCAGCGCGATCAAGTACCTGCCCGGCATTACCACGACCCTGATCTGCCCGGCCTGCAAGGCGCAGCTCGATGCCTCCGGCCCCCAAGCGAGCGTGCTGGCGGCGGGCGCCAAGATGGCGACCATGAACACCACCATCGAACTTGGCGCCACCGCGAACATCCGCGGCAGCGAGCACACCGTCATCGGCGCCATGGTGCGCGCCACCAGCGGCACCGGTGCCGAAAAATGGACCGAGTACCTGCTGTTTTCGGCGCGCGGTGGCTTTTTCTGGCTCATCGAAAGCAATGCCGGCTGGTTCCAGGCCAAGGTCATGCACCGCTGGCCGTTGTGGGATCCGGCTGCCGGCGACACAGCCCGGGCCGAAAACCAGGATTACGAAAAAAGCGACAGCTATCTGACGACCGTGGTCGCGGCGGCGGGCGCGTTCAACTGGCGCGTAAGCGTGGGCGACCGGGTTTTTGTGACCGAATACGAAAACACCTCCGGGACGCTGGCGGCCGAAACGACGCGCGAAGAGATGACCTGGTCGCGCTCGACCCGGCTGGCATTCGACCAGATCAAGACCTGGTTCAACGTGGGGCCAAAAACGGTCAAGGGAATCCCCGAGTCCGAGCCCGCGCCGAAAATGGCGGGCACCCTGCAAAAATTCTTCTGGTGGCTGCTGGGATTGAATTTTATTCCGCTGATATTTAACTTCGGAGAGACCGCGCTCACCCTGATTGTCGCCATGGTGTTCATCTGCGGCATGGCGGTGAGCGGCGAGGATAAGCAATGAAAACCAAACAGTTTATCTGGGCAATCTGCCTGACGGTAGTTGCGACCTTCGCTAGTTGGGGCAATATG
Organism: Massilia sp. DJPM01; assembly: GCF_030348125.1. Lineage (NCBI taxonomy): Bacteria > Pseudomonadati > Pseudomonadota > Betaproteobacteria > Burkholderiales > Oxalobacteraceae > Massilia > Massilia sp. DJPM01. The sequence continues at coordinate 32,917 of NZ_JAQOZV010000037.1, read as the reverse complement.
TTTGAATCCTCCTCGAATTGGGGCGGCCGAAGCGGCGGTGGCAGCAGCTGGAGTTCCGGCAGCGGCAGCTATGGCGGCAGCTCGGGCGGAGGTCATAAGTGAACATGGGCGCACATCGTCCGGCCGGGGTGCATCTGCTGGCCGATTTCTATGGGGTCGATGCGCGCCTGCTGACGGTGAGCGCGGAGATCGACGCGCTGCTGCGCGCCGGCGCCGAGGCGGCCGGGGCGCGCATCCTGCATAGCCATTTTCATAGTTTTGGCGATGCGATGGGAGTGACCGGCGTGCTGCTGCTGGCCGAGTCGCATATCTCGATTCATACATGGCCGGAGTACGGGTTCGCGGCGGCCGATATTTTCATGTGCGGGGATGCGCAGCCGCAGCTGGCCTTGCAGGTGATTGAGCTGGCGCTCAAGCCGACGTCGCGCGTGGTGCAGACCATTGAGCGGGGTGCGGCGCAGGCCGGCGACCGTTAATTCCGCCCGCTTCAAGACCGTCGTCTCTGGCATTGCCAGAACCGACTCCCCGCGCAAACGGGGACTCAAGTTGGTGCTGTAGCGATAGGCTGATCAACGACCTTGGGTCCCCGCCTGCGCGGGGACGACGGGTGCCAGGATAGTGGATGACGCGTTGGAGACCGCAAAACTGAACGTCCGCCGCAGCCTTTGTCCCGGCGCCAGCATCGTCAAGCCATGCCTTGCCGGCCCACCGGCCATATTGTGCGCGTTGATCAGGTGGTCCACCGGCTCGAAGCAGAAAAAATCCCCACCAGCCGGCGCATACACAATGTAATAGCCAGCATCGGCCGCAATCTCCAGCTTCAAACCACTCTCGGGCCAGTGAATGCGCGCTTGCCCATCCCAGCCTTCAAACACATTGTCGATCAAGCCATCGGGCAGAACGCGTTCACGCCCGAACGACCACGCATCCGGAATCGCTTGCGCATGCGACGGCAGCTTGTCCGCCCCCGCCATCCACACGCTACGCGCCGCCGCCTGCAAAGTCGTGCCGGCGCTGCGCGGCATCCACGGATGCAAACCCAGGCCGAACGGCAGCGCCAGCGCCCCCGTATTGGTTACCTCCAGCGTCACCGCCAGCGTATTGCCGCGCAAGGCGTAGTCGAGCGAAGCGCGGTACGAGAACGGCACGCCATCGCGGCGCTCCAGCATCAGCAGCACCTGGCTGGCCGATTGGAACGCCACTGTCCATGGCCGCTGCCAACCCTCGCCATGAATCGGAAACGGATCGCCGTCGCGGTTCGGGGCGATGCCGTAATGCTCACCGCCATACGAAAAGCCCCCGGCCATCCGGTTCGACCACGGCACCAGCGGAAAGCACGCCAATTGATCAGGACGCGGCGCCGCATCGCCGCCGGCGTACGGGCGCAGCACCGGGACCGGCGCCGCACCGCCGATCCAGTCCAGACGCGACAAAGCGCCGCCGACACCCGGAAGGATGTCGGCGCAGAGCTGCGCGTTACGCAAAACCAGCGACGGCAGGCTAGTTATATTGAGGCCCCGTCAAAAGAAAACTGCCACCCTGGAAGGTGATGCTGATGTCGTCGGCCGGCGCGTAGTTGCCGTTGTCCGGGAACATGTGCTCGAACCGGGTCGAGCTGTCCTTGGCCACAAAACCGAGGTGGCGCGATTTGCGGTCGTCCCACCATTTGGCCTTGTTGTCCGACACGCCGAAGGCGATGGTGTGGCCCACGCGCGCGGCAAACAGCGAGCAGCGCAGCGCTTCGACCAGGTCGTCGGCGCTCAGGTACGTAATCATCATGCGCGGATTGAGCGGCTCCGGAAAGCACGAACCGATGCGCAGGCACACGGTTTCGATACCGAAGCGGTCGTAGTAGTAGCGCGACAGCGATTCGCCAAACACCTTGCTGACGCCATACATGCCGTCAGGCCGCGTCGGCATGTCGGCGTCGACCAGGTCGGTGGTCTTGTAGAAGCCCATCGTGTGGTTCGAGCTGGCGAACACCACGCGCTTGACGCCGGCCTTGTGAATCGCTTCGTACAGATTGGCCATGCCGAGAATATTGGCTTGCATGATCGCGTCGAACGGCGCTTCGGTCGAAATGCCGCCGAAGTGCAGTACCGCGTCCACGCCTTCCATCAGCGCCATCACGGCGGCCTTGTCGGCCAGGTCGCACTGGACCACTTCTTCGCCTTCGCCGGCCGGGCCGACATCGGCCATGTCGGACAGGCGGATGATATCGGCCCATGGTTTGATGCGCTCGCGCAGCAGGCGTCCGAGGCCGCCGGCGGCGCCGGTCAGCAGAATGCGTTTGAATGGTTTGCTCATAATCAGGTTACCGGTGCAGGATTGAAAAGGGTCAGGGCATTGTGCAGCTTCCAGTGTTCGGCCCAGGTCTTGCTGCCGCTGGCGACATCGAGCATCAGCTTGAACAACTCCCAGCCGACGTCTTCGATGCTCGCTTCGCCACTGGCGATGCGGCCCGCGTTCACGTCCATCAGGTCATGCCAGCGGCGCGCCAGGTCGTTGCGGGTGGCGACCTTGATCACCGGGCATTCGGCCAGGCCGTACGGCGTGCCGCGGCCCGTGGTGAACACGTGGATATTCATCCCCGCCGCCAGCTGCAATGTACCGCAGATGAAGTCACTGGCGGGGGTGGCTGCGTAGATCAGCCCTCTCTGTTTGAGTTTCTCGCCGGGCGAGAGCACGCCGGTGATCGCGCACGATCCTGACTTGACGATCGATCCCATCGCCTTTTCGACGATGTTCGACAGCCCGCCCTTCTTGTTACCCGGCGTGGTGTTGGCGCTGCGGTCGACGCCGCCGCGCGTCAGGTAGGCGTCGTACCAGGCCATTTCGCGGATCATCGCTTCGGCCACTTCCGCGTTGACGGCGCGCGAAGTCAGTTGATCGATCCCGTCGCGCACTTCCGTCACTTCCGAGAACATCACGGTGGCACCGGCGCGCACCAGCAGGTCGGTCGCGTAGCCCACTGCCGGATTGGCCGTCACGCCGGAAAACGCATCGCTGCCGCCGCACTGCACGCCGACCACCAGGTCCGACGCGGGGCAGGTTTCGCGCTGGCGCGCATTGAGCACCTGCAGTTGGACCTCGGCGGTGCGCATGATCGAGTCGATCATCGACTGGAAGCCCACGTGGCCCTCGTCCTGCAGGCACACGTGCGCGGGATCGGCGCCGTTCAGGATCGGGATCGAGCCTTGCGGGAACAGGCGCGCCGGCTGCAGCTTTTCGCAGCCCAGGCTGACCACCATGGCCTGGCCGCCGAAATTCGGGTTCTGGGTGATGTTGCGCAGCGTGCGGATCGGGATCTCGGCGCCCGGCGCATCGATCGCCACGCCGCAGCCGTAGCTGTGTTCGAGGCCGATCACGTCGTCCACGTTCGGGTAGCGCGGCAGCAGTTCGCTCTTGATGCGCTTGACCGCATGGTCGACCACGCCGGAGACGCATTGCACGGTGGTGGTGATGGCCAGGATGTTGCGCGTGCCGACCGAGCCGTCGGCGTTCTTGAAGCCCTGGAAGGTATAGCCTTCCAGCGCTTCCATGACCGGTGCGGCGCGGGTGGCGATCGGCAAGCCTTCGAGCTCGCGCGCGGCCGGCATGCGCAGCACCGCTTCCGAAATCCAGCTGCCCTTGGGCAGTGCGCGGGCGGCGAAACCGATGGTGACGTTGTAGCGGATCACCGCATCGCCTTCGGCGAGGTCGGCCAAGGCCACTTTATGCCCCTGCGGCACGGCGTCGACCAGCACCAGCCCGTCGGGAAACACGGCCCCCACCGGCAAGCCGCCATCGTTGACCACGATGGCGACATTGTCGCCCGCGTGCATGCGGATATGGAGCGGTGTTTTTTCCGGTGTCGTCATTTGGTAGCCTTGTCTGCCCGCACCCGCATGAGCCCGGGAAATGCGGACGCCTTGCGGTCGGTTTTGCCAAGTATGCCAGCAAACTTTAAAATCGGCTAGTCCAATTCACGTTATTGGTCTGACCAATTTAACTTTTCATCAAAAAATGGTCAGGGCGGTCCGGCCGCGTTGCGCGCTTGGCCGCAGAGGGGCTTGAGCCGATATAATTGCTGCCTGATTTGCAACAAGGCAGACACAATGACTCAAGCATTTTCGGGCATGCCCAAGGCGCTCGGCCACATCCGCGTACTCGATTTGTCGCGCGTGCTGGCCGGACCCTGGTGCTCCCAGAACCTGGCCGATCTCGGCGCCGATGTAATCAAGATCGAACGTCCCGGCGTGGGCGACGACACCCGCGCCTGGGGCCCGCCGTACGCGCGCGACGCCGACGGCAACAACACCAGCGAGGCGGCCTACTTCCTGACCGCGAACCGCGGCAAGCGTTCCGTCACGGTCGATATTGCCACGCCCGAGGGCCAGGCGCTGATCCGCGATCTCGCGCGCGAGGCTGACGTGGTGCTGGAAAACTACAAGGTCGGGCAGCTGAAACGCTATGGCCTCGATTACGCCAGCCTGAAAGAGATCAAGCCGGACCTGGTGTACTGCTCGGTGACCGGGTTTGGCCAGGACGGGCCGTATGCGCACCGGGCCGGCTACGACTTCCTGATCCAGGGCATGGGCGGGCTGATGTCGGTGACCGGCGAGCGCGACGACCTGCCCGGCGGCGGCCCGCAAAAGGCTGGCGTGGCGCTGACCGATCTGATGACCGGCATGTACGCCACCGTGGCGGTGCTGGCCGCGCTCACGCACCGCGACCGCACGGGGCAGGGCCAGTACATCGACATGGCGCTGCTCGACACCCAGGTGGCGATGCTGGCCAATGTGGGCAGCAATTACCTTAACAGCGGCAAGGCGCCCAAGCGCTGGGGCAATGCGCATGCCAACATCGTGCCGTATCAGACGTTTGCGTGCGCCGATGGGCATATCATCGTCGCGACCGGGAACGATGGGCAGTATCAGAAGTTCGTCGAAACCGGTGCACGGCCCGACCTGGGGGCGGACCCGCGCTTCGCCACCAATCCGCTGCGCGTGCAGCACCGCGACGTGCTGGTGCCGCTGCTGGCGGAGATGGTCAAGACGCGCACGCGCGACGAGTGGATTGCGCAGCTCGAAGCAGTCGGCGTGCCGTGCGGGCCGATCAACGATGTCGGTGAAGTGTTCGAGAACGAGCAGGTGAAGGCACGCGGCGTGGCGATCGAGATGGATCATCCGGCGGCGGGCAAGGTGAAGCTGGTGCGCAGCCCGATGAGGATGTCGCTCACGCCAGCGCAGGCCGATTTGCCGCCGCCGATGCTGGGGCAGCATACCGATGAAGTGCTGCGCGATCTGCTGGGGCGCAGCGATGAAGAGATTGCGGCACTGAGGGCGAAAGGCGCGATTTAATCACCTGTCGTAGTGCAGACTTGAGCTGACAGAAGCAGTCAGATGCGTTAGTGCCGTCGCCGCTTGAAGGAGATCACAGACGCTATTCTGTTGGCGACGGATTGGGGATGTCCAGAAACTGGGTTACTTGAAATGGTGCTTAAGAATCCTGATGCGACCGGAGAAGATCTGGCCCAATATCTACAACTCGTCCAGGATGTAGCGAGAGCACTTGCACCGAACTAAACATCTTTCACGTGCTGTCGTCGAACCGGGCATCTGAGCGGAAGTCTGCGCGTCCGCAACGGGAAGGCATCCTGCCCACATCGACAGCAGCACCGCTAGCGTCGAGTACAATCGGCAGGGACCGGCCAGGAGCGGTCGTTCGAGCGGTGTTCGCAGCGCCAAAGCACTGCTAAGTCAGCGTTCCGGTTTTTTATAGTGAGGAGGTAGACCAACGTGATCCAGCTTAACCCTAATTATGCCGTCTCGGATATCGATACGCTTGAAAGACTTTATGGTGCGCCTGCTGCTGCATCGGTCAAGAAGGAAGTCGCCTACGTGCATCCACGGTATCGGAAATTTATCGAGGCTGCGCCCTTTGTACTCCTCGCAACAAGTGGATCAGAGGGAATGGATCTGTCGCCGCGAGGCGACTCGGCCGGATTCGTCCGCATTCACGATGCGAACACCTTGCTCCTACCGGACCGGCGGGGAAACAACCGGATAGATAGCTTGCGCAATATTGTTCATGACCCGCGCGTTGCTCTCCTGTTCGTGATACCTGGGATTGGGGAAACACTTCGGGTTGTGGGCAAAGCATCGATCCACCTCGACCCAGACTTGCTTACGACGTTTTGTGTTGATGGGAAGCCCCCTCGGTCCGTGTTGGTGATAAAGGTTGAAGCTGTTTTCTTCCAGTGCTCCCGTGCAGTGCTGCGGTCGCGCCTTTGGGATCATTCTATGCACATCGCCCGGGATGATCTGCCGAGTCTAGGGAAGATTCTTGCGGAGGTCAGTGATGGGGCAATTGATGGTCTAAAGTACGATGCCGACTTGCCCGAGCGCCTAAAATCCACTATGTACTGACGATTTTGGTCTACGAGATTTCATCGCCACCAAATGGCCGCGATCCGGCGTGCCGATGGCAGCATGATCGTCTGGATCGACCCGCGGGCTTGACAGGCAGCGTTGGAGCGAGCTGTCGATCACCATATGCCCCGTGTCGGATTGCGTGTGAGGTAGCACAAAAATTACCTCAACCGTCGATCCGGCGCGGGGAACGACGCGCTTACGCGACCTTCAGGTTGACCGCCTCAATCGGCGCCAGCCCGCGCAAACGCAGTGCAATCGCCAGCGCCAGACCGAGCGCCAGCGCCAGCAGCCCAACCACCCCATTCCACCCCGCAGCGCTCCACACCAGCCCCGACACCGACCCGATCACGCTCGACCCGATATAGTAAAAGAACAGGTACATGGCCGACGCCAGCGCTTGCGGCGCCCTCGCCCGCCGCCCCACCCAGCTGCTGGTCACCGAATGGGTGCCAAAAAAACCGAACGTGAACAAGCTCATACCCGCCAAAATCAGCAGCAGATGGCTGGACAGCGTGAGAACCAGGCCGGCCAGCATGATCATCATCACCATCCACAGCACATTGCGCCGTCCGATCCGGTCCGCCAGGCGGCCGGCCCACACGGAACTGAACATCCCGATCAGATACAGCACCGACAGCGCCCCCACCGCGCTCTGGCTGAGGTTAAACGGCGCGGCCAGCATGCGGTAGCCGATGTAGTTATACAGGCTCACGAACACGCCCATCACCAGAAAGCCGAGCCCGAACAGCCACGGCATGCCATCGTCGCGCAGGTGGGTGCGGGCGCCTTCCAGCAAACCGCGCAGGCCAGGCTTGCCGCCCCTGAAATTGCTTGACTCCGGCAGGCTGCGCGCAAACTCCCAAGCCGCGTACAAACCGGCCGCGCCCATCAGCCCCAGCGCCAGGCGCCACGAGTAATGGTCGCTCGCCACCGAGGCGATCACCCTCCCCGCCATGCCGCCCAGCGCGGTGCCGCTGATGTAGAGCCCCATGGACAAGCCGAGCGACGGTCCTTCGATCTCCTCGCTCAGGTAAGCCATGGCGACGGCAGGCATGCCGCCCAGCGAAAACCCGAGCAAGGCGCGCAGCACCAGCAACTGGGCGTAGTTCTGGGCGATGGCGGTCAGCACCGTGAAACCGGCGGCGCCCACCAGCGCAAATGTCATCAGCTTCTTGCGACCGATGCGGTCCGACAGCGCGCCACTGATCACCAGCGACACCGCCAGCGCCAGCGTGGCAATCGACAGCGACCAGCTGCTCTGGGCGGGCGTGAGCGCAAACTGGTGCGCCAGCAGGGGCATCAGCGGCTGCACCGAATACAACAGCGCGAAGGCGGAAAAGCCGCCGCACAGCATGGCGCGGTTGATCCGTTTGAAGGCGGGCGAAGCGGCGGTGACGGCACTGGAAGACATGATGGGCGACCCGAAGTGAATAAACTGGAGTCATCTTAGGTTTGCGCTTTTATACCGTCCAATATATATTTAAGTCGTTTCTAATACATCAAATCGATTACAGCCATGGAATTTCGCCAGCTTCGCTACTTCATCGCCGTGGCCGAGGAGCTGCACTTCACGCGCGCGGCCGAGCGCCTGCACATCGGCCAGCCGCCACTCAGCCACGCCATCCAGATGCTGGAAGCGGACATCGGCGCGCAGCTGTTCGAGCGCACCAAGCGCTGGGTCAGGCTGACCGAAGCCGGCCGCTTGTTCCTGGCCGATGCGCGCCGCATCGTCGCCTTGTCCGAGCAAGCCACGGCCACCGCGCGCCGGGCCGAGCGCGGCGAGGCGGGCGAACTGCGCATCGGGTTCACGTTCTCGACGCCGCTCACGCCCTTGTTTGCGAACGTGATCAACCGCTACCGCCAGCAGTATCCGGCGGTGACGCTGACCCTGCACGAGATGGCCACCGTGCCGCAGCTCGACGCGCTGGCCCGGCGCGAGCTCGATCTGGGATTCGTGCGCCCGCCCGAGGCCGGGCTGCCCGAGAACATCGGCCTGACCGCGCTGCGCGAGGACCCGCTGGTGGCGGTGCTGCCGACCGGCCTGGCCCTGGCGCGCAAGAAGGCGATCGCGCTCAGCGAGATGGCGGAACTGCCATTCGTGATGTATCCGCATAGCGCGGGGACGGGGATTTATCCGCAGATTTTCAGGCTGTGCCGGGATGCGGGGTTCGTGCCGAGGGTGGAGCAGACGGCGGGGGAGGCGTCGACGATTATCGGACTGGTGGCGGCAGGGTGCGGGGTGTCGGTGCTGCCAGGGTCGTTCGAGCGAATCAGGATGGATGGGGTGTGTTATCGGCCGCTGCTCGATCCGGCGGCGACGACGACCTTGCTGCTGGCGCAGAGGAAGGGCGAGCATGCGCCGCTGGTGCAGGCGTTTTTGGCGTTGGCGGCAGAGGCGGCTGGTTGATCCGCCTAAGCGTCGTTCCTGACAGTGCCAGGAACGACGGTTTTGAGGACGGTGGCCTTAGCCGTAATCCGCATCCAATTCCGACCCCGCATAGTTCTCGAACTCGGCGAACAAGGTCTTCATCGCCGTGCGCGTGCGGATTTTCTGGATGACGGTGCAGTTGGTGCGGTACGACGCGATCCGCTCCGCGATCACCGGCTGGTGCTGCGCCGGCACCTGCTTCATCAGCGCCGCCCAGCCCTCTTCATAATCGGGCTTGTTCTTGCGTACCGATTTCACCAGACGCTCGAAATCGGCCTGCCCGGTGCGCGCCACGATCCGCCCTGCTCCCTCGATCGCGAAAATGATCGCTACCGCAATCACCCCTTCCGCGTTCAGGTCGGCGTCGTTGATCGGACCCGCGTAATGATGGCGCCGCAGCCAGCCGGCCGCGCGCACGATCGCCTGCACCGCCTTGCGCTGCTTGTACTGCACCTCGAACTTCTCGTAGCCGGCCCAGTTCTGATGCGGATCGGCGCTGCAGATGTCGACGAACAAATCCTTCAGGCGCCGCTGCGCGTACACCGGGTCCTGGTCGTACTCGCCCACCAGCGAATCCTCGGGCAAGGCGGCCAGGTCGCGCACCATGCGAAAGCCCGCCTGGAACGCATGCTCGGCCCCATGCTCGATCAGGAAATCGAGCGCCGCTTCGTCACCTTCGTGCATCAGCTCATGTTCCAGCCCCAGCGACACGCAGCCCACCGTCAGCAGCAAGGCTTTCTGGATGCCGTCGGCGGTGCGGTCGTTGGTGAACTTTTCGGCCACCATGGCGGTGATGCCGGCCAGTTCGTCGGCCAGGATCACCGTTTCGTCGCCGATCGCGCGCGCGGACAGGCAGCGGATCGCCCGCACCAGCCGCGGCAGGCGTTCGACGACGATGGCCGGCAGCGTGTTTTGCGCCGCCTCCATCACGAGAAGATTCCCGTGCCGATGCTCTTGCGCACGCCGCGCTTGGGCACATTGCTGCGCGACGATGGCACCTGCTTGCGCAAGCGGTACAGCAATTCCTTGGTCGAACGCTGCAGGAATTTCTGCTCTTCGTCCGGGTCGTCGTTGTACTCGGCGTCGGCGATGTCGCCGCTGTGGCGGAAGTCGGGGAACAGCTCGAACAGGGCACGGTCCCAGCCATCTTCGCTGGCCTTGGCCAGTTCGATCGCCAGCGGCGCGACGTCGCTGTCGGACGAGGTCTGGCTGGTGATGTACGGGCCCTTGGCCAGCACTTCGCCGGCCAGTTCCAGCATTTCCTTCGGCGCCATCGAGAACAGGATCGCGAACACGGTCGCGCCGTGGTCGGTGGCCGAGGCTTCAGCCAGCAGCTCCTGGCGGCGTTCCGGTTCGTCGGCCGAAAACACGATGCCGTGCACGTGCGCGAACAGGGTTTCGGCGACGCGTTCAGGGTCGTCTTCGATCATGTCGTCCGACCAGGTCGCGGCAAAGAACGCCAGGCTGTCGGCCCAGGCCTTGGGCGGCACCAGCAAGGTGGCCAGCGAGGTCTTGCCGCCGTCGAAACCGGACAGGTGCAAGGCCGTGACCTGCGGCGCCAGCGTCGCCAGCACCTCGACCACGGCCAGGTCGCCATACTGCTCGACCGCCTCGGAAAACGCATGTTCGGCATGCGAGAGCGAACCGGCCAGTACCAGTTCGCTGATCTGTTTCGATAACGCGGGCAGATTGCTGTTTTCGCTCATGCTCAATCTCCTTCCTTGTCGAACATCTGGGCGAAGTCGTCGGTGACGCCGTCGTCTTCGTCGTCGTAGCGGTCGTCGCCGTCATCGTCGCGCGAGAGCTGTTCGAGCGATTCGTCGTCTTCGTCCCACAGGCGCGGGTGCTTGAACAGGAAAGCGGTGATGATGGCCTGGCGCGCCAGTTCCGGGTGCTTGCCGGTCATGGCGCTGTACATGGCTTCGGCGTCGCCTTCGCAGGCGGCCATGGCGAACACTTTTTCCGGGCTGCCGCCTTCGTAGTCGCCCGCTTCCACCAGCAAACCCTTGGGATCGCTGAAGGTGATGTGATCGACCAGCGCGAAACTCATCATGTTGACGTCTTCGATGCCGCCGCCGCCGGCGTATTCGCCCACCAGCGCATTGAGCATCATGTCGTAGTTCTTGCGGTTCGGCGGGTCGCCCAAAATGCCGTCGATCTGGCCGCCGAGTTCGCGCGACTGGTAGGCAAATTCGGGATGTACTTTTCTCATTTTCTGGTCCTGTTGGTAGTGCGTATGACTGCGCTGATACACTGCGCGTGAATGTTGGCGCGGATACGGGGCGGCGCTTACGCCGGCAAGCTCACGCCGTTCAGGCTGAACAGCGAACGCCACAAGGCAAATGCCTCTTCTTCCGCATCGATGATGATGCGGTGGTTGACGCTCTGGTTGTATTCCTCGCGCTTGGCCGGGTCGGACAGGATGTCGTAAGCCTTGGTGATGCTCTTGAAACGCACTTCCGCACCGGGGGCGTCGTTGCGGTCCGGATGGAAACGCATCGCCAGCGAGCGGTAAACCTTCTTGATCTCGTCGTCGGTCGCATTCGGCGCCACGCCGAGGATGGTGTATAAATTGTCCACGGGAAACTCCTGCTGCCGAAACTATAAAGCGAGATTATCCTATAGAACGGCGTCGGCCGGGCGGAACGCGGGTGCCGGCACCAATCCATGCCACGCTCGAAGCGCTGACACAAGCCTATTCCGAATTAGATACACACCTATCTAATTATATACACACCTAATTGCGCTAAAATGACACAACCTTATCATTCGCAAAGCATTTCTCCATGAGCAACGAAAAAAACCCTGCGGCGCCGGCTGCGAATGCCCCGTCGCCAAACTTCCTGCGCGCCATCGTCGAGAACGACCTGGCCGCCGGCACCCACGTGCGCGAGGGCTTGCCGCCAGTAATTACCCGCTTTCCACCGGAGCCGAACGGCTACCTGCACATCGGCCACGCCAAATCGATCTGCGTGAACTTCGGCCTGGCGCGCGACTACCAGGGCCGCTGCAACCTGCGCTTCGACGATACCAATCCGGCCAAGGAAGAACAGGAATACGTCGACACCATCATCGACAGCGTCAAGTGGCTCGGTTTCAGCTGGGAACAGCAGGGCGAGAGCCACCTGTACTACGCGAGCGACTATTTCGAGCGCCTGTACCTGATGGCCGAATACCTGATCACGGCCGGCTACGCCTACGTGGACAGCCAGAGCGCCGACGACATCAAGAAAAACCGCGGCAACTTCGGCACGCCGGGCGTCAATTCGCCCTTCCGCAGCCGCACGCCGGAAGAATCGCTGGCCATGTTCCGCGACATGAAAGCGGGCAAGTACAAGGACGGCGAACACATCCTGCGCATCAAGATGGCCGCCGATTCGATGGCCTCGCCCAATATGACCAACCGCGACCCGGCCATCTACCGGATCCGCCATGCGCACCATCACCGCACGGGCGACGCCTGGTGCATCTATCCGATGTACGACTTCACGCACCCGATTTCGGACGCGCTGGAAAACATCACCCATTCGGTGTGCACGCTCGAATTCCAGGACCACCGCCCGTTCTACGACTGGCTGCTGGCCACCCTGGCCGAAGGCGGCTTCTTCACGCTGCCGGTGCCGCGCCAGTACGAATTCGCGCGCCTGAACCTGACCTACGTCGTCACCAGCAAGCGCAAGCTGCGCGAGATGGTCGACGAAGGCATCGTCAGCGGCTGGGACGATCCGCGCATGCCGACCATCGTCGGCCTGCGCCGGCGCGGCTACACGCCGCAAGCGATCCAGCTGTTCTGCGAGCGCATCGGCGTGTCCAAGGCCGATGGCTGGATCGACATGAGCACGCTGGAAGGCTGCCTGCGCGACGACCTCGACCCGAAGGCGCCGCGCGCCACCGCCGTGCTGCGTCCGCTGAAATTGATCATCGACAATTTCCCGGAAGGCGAATCGGTCGAATGCAGCTCGCCCGTGCACCCGCACTTCCCGGAGCGCGGCCTGCGTACCTTCCCGATCACGCGCGAATTGTGGATCGAGCAGGATGACTTCATGGAAGTGCCGAGCAAGGGATACTTCCGGTACTTCCCGCCGATCGGCGACGCGCCTGGCAGCCGGGTCCGCTTGCGCCACGGCTACGTGACCGAGTGCACCGGCTATGACAAAGATGCCGACGGGAACATTACCGCCGTGCATGTGAAGTATTTTGAAGACAGCAAATCGGGCACCGAAGGTTCGAACACCTACAAGGTCAAAGGTAACATTCACTGGGTCAGCGCCGCGACCGCCCTGGAAGCCGAAGTGCGCCTGTACGACCGCCTGTTCACCGAGGCGCAGCCGGATACTGGCGGACGCGACTGGAAACCCTTCCTCAACCCGAACGCACTGGAAGTGGTCACCGCCTACCTGGAACCGGGCATGAGCGCGGCCGAACCGGACCAGCGCTTCCAGTTCGAGCGCCACGGCTACTTCGTCGCCGACCGCGTCGATTCCACGCCAGGCAAGCCGGTATTTAACAGAGTTACCACGCTGAAAGATAGCTGGGTTAAATAAACGTTGCCAAAACACGACATTTTTGTTCCCCGAATCCCGCCCCTGTGACTGCTGTGGCGGGATTTAAGCGATATTCAGACTTTTCCGATCTCCATACCTATCAGCTCGAATAGGTATTCTGACAACTAACTTCCGGTTAATGTACATCAAACAATGCATCGCCATTTGCGGCTACCGAAAGGAATGCAACGCGCAATGCTTACTTTAAAGACAACTATAAAAACATTCTCTATGGCGCGTCCTGCCCTCTGGGTTGGCCTGCCCTTCTCGCTGGCGGTCGGCATGGTGCTTTACTTTGCGACCGCCAATTCTATCGAAGCCGATTCGCGCACCCGTTTCGCCGGCCTGGCGCAAAACGCCCGCAATACCATCAGCGCCCGCATCAAGTCGTACACCCACGTCTTGCGCGGCACGGTCAGCCTGTTCCAGATCAGCGAGCCACTCACGCGCCATCAATTCCATGGCTATGTGAAGGGATTGGACGTGACGCGCAACTTCCCCGCCATCGAAAACATCAATTACGCCCAGCTGGTGCATGATGCCGATCGTGACGCCTTCCTGCAGCGCATGCGCGACGAGCGCGTGGCCGACGGTTTGGCGCCGCAAGCGTTTACGATCAAGCCACCCGGGCACCGTCCGACCTACACCGTGGTCACCTTTACCGAGCCGGAAGAACCCTGGGCCGCCACGCTCGGCTACGACTTGCTCGCCAATCCCCTGGTGCACGACACGCTGGCCAACATGCGCGATACCGGCAAGCTGATCCCCTCGGGCATGCCAGTCTCGTTTATCTCGGGACCGAAGCACACCGGACTGGCGATGCGGCTGCCGGTGTACAAGCCGCACGCTCCCACCATCACTACCGAGCAGCGCCGCGCAGCCTACATCGGCACGGTCGGGATCGCCTTCAGCGTGCAAAAGCTGGTGCAGGGCGTGATCGATGAAATTCCCATCAAGAATGTGCGCATGACCCTGGTCGATAACGCAATCGGGGTCGACCGGCGGCGCGGACGCGTGCTGTTCGACAGCCATCCGGCCGACGAGAATACGCTGGCACCGTTCCTGCTGGCGCCAAGCCGCTTCAGCGCCACCCTGCCGATCGACTTCAACGGCCGTCCGTGGGATGCGACCTTCAGCGTCGACACCACCGACATGTACACCGCCTTCGAGGAATTCGCGCCCTGGCTGGCGTTGATGGCCGGCTCGGTCAGCTCGATGCTGCTGTACGCGCTGTTCCATGCGCTGACCTCGTCGCGCCGGCGCGCCATCAAGATGGCCAAGGGCATGACGCGCGAACTGCGCGATAGCCAGGCCAAGCTGCAACTGTCGCACCAGAACCTGCGCCGCCTGGCGGCCCACGCCGACCAGATCAAGGAAGGAGAACGCAAGCGCATCGCGCGCGAAATCCACGACGACCTCGGGCAAAACCTGCTGGCGCTGCGCATCGAAGCGGACATGCTCAGTTCGCGCACGCGCGAGCGCCATCCGCGCCTGCACGCACGCGCGCGCTCGACCTTGCAGCAGATCGACGCCACCATCAAGAGCGTGCGCCAGATCATCAACGACTTGCGTCCGAACGTGCTCGACCTGGGCTTGTCGGCGGCGGTCGAGTGGCAGATCGCCGAATTCAAGCGCCGCACCGGCATCGCCTGCGAACTGATCGATGAACCGAAGGAAGTCGCGCTCAACGACCACGCCGCCACGGCCTTTTTCCGCATCTTGCAAGAGTCGCTGAGCAATATCGTGCGTCATGCGCAAGCGACCAGGGTCCGCGTCGAGCTCAAGCTCACCGGGAATCGCCTGTCGATGACGGTGACCGATAACGGCATCGGCCTGCAGGCCGGCGAACAGGGCAAGGTCGGCTCCTTCGGCCTGGTTGGCATCGAAGAACGGATCAGCATCCTCGGCGGCTCGTTTTCCATCTCCAGCCACGGCGGCGACGGCACCACGGTGTGCGTCAGCGTGCCCCTGTACAACGAACCTTCGCGTGGCGGCCCGGCCGACACCGCATCCGGCAAAAACGAGTCGCATGCCGCGTTTGTCTGATGACGCCAGGCATTGTCCTAAACAGAATCCTCTTGAATGACCTGCGGCACAGTCGGAGCATCCGCTATCCGCTAGGAATTACCTCAATTAATGATTGAGCTAAGTCAAGAAGCGGCGTTTGGAGCGGCGCAACATCCTCAAACAGTAACGGAAATCAATGTAATCGGGCAATTGATTTACCAGCGGAAAGGAAGGAGGCGATTGCTTTACAACAGCCGTAGCACCCGCAGGATCAAACAGGGATGTAGTACATAAATCAATCACAACTCAAAAAAAGAGGCTTAATCATGATGACCAACGACGCAATCAAAGCAATCTCGGAACTCGATCTGGAACCGATCAAAATGAAGCTCATGCACGTGGAATCCGGCGAAGGCTGGTCCCTGGAAAAAGCCGAGGCCGTTGAAGTGGAATATCGCCGTTTCCTGTATCTGATGAAAGCGTTCCCTGAAGAAGAAACCTCGCCACTGGTGGAAGTCGATATTTTCTGGCACTACCATATCCTGGACACGATGAAGTACGCGAAAGACTGCGAGCAAGCGTTTGGCTACTTCCTGCACCACTACCCGTATGTCGGCATGAGCGGCGCGCACGACGATGCGCAAGTGCTGCAAGCGGGCGCCGACCGCATGCGCGATCTGTATGAACAGGTGTTCGACGAGCCGTATGGCCAGCGCGCCGCAGCCTGGTGCGCCAAGGCGCCTGCTACCGCACTCGAATCGGCGTGGTGTGCCAGGGCGCCTGCCGCCGCACTCGAATCGGCGTGGTGTGCCAGGGCGCCTGCCGCCGCACTCGAATCGGCATGGTGCGCCAGGGCGCCTGCCGCCGCACTCGAATCGGCGTGGTGCGCCAGGGCGCCTGCCGCCGCACTCGAATCGGCGTGGTGCGCCAAGGCGCCTGCCGCCGCACTCGAATCGGCATGGTGCGCCAGGGCGCCTGCCGCCGCACTCGAATCGGCGTGGTGCGCCAAGGCGCCTGCCGCTGCACACAAGGCGGCGTGGTGCGCCAAGGCGCCTGCCGCTGCACACAAGGCGGCACCGGCTGCGCTACAGTCGGCCTGGTGCGTCAAGGGCACTTCCGCCGCGCTACAGTCGGCCTGGTGCGTCAAGGGCAGTTCAGCCGCGCAAAAGTCGGCCTGGTGCGTCAAGACGAGAGCATCGAGCGTCGGCGCGGCGGCGTCCAGCACGGTCGAACCGCCCGCGCCAGCCGACGCCATGCGCGTGAGCGCGGCAACCGCGGCACTGATCCAGTCTATCGCGCATGGCAATCCGCAGCCAGCGTAAGCATGGGCTGGAAGGCACGGCGGGCAGGAACACGCGCAGGGCCGTTGGAACCAACGTCAATGCGGGCGGCAAGAAAGAGGAATAGCGAGGCGGTTCCGCGCGGCAGGTCGATGACCTCGGCGGACGCCCCGCAAATTCCCGAGGCGATCCGGTGGCAATGTCGAGGGGCACACACAGTGCCCCTTTTCTTTTGCCCGGTCTCAGGCGCTGATAGTGATGCTTACTGCGGGCACGCCCATCATCGCGCGCAATTCCCGGATGCTGAAATCGCTGATTTCATGCATGCGCAACAGGATCGTCGCGCCAATTGGCAAGGTGCGGTGGCGGATTTTACTGATCACGGGCGGCGCCACTTCCAGTGCGCGCGACAGGGCCGCGTCGTTTTTAAGCTGCAAGCGCTCAATGATGGCATCGAGCACTTTATTCGGATCGTAGGTCGGATCTTCCGGAAATCTGCGATTGGTCATGTGATTGAATCTTTCCAAATTCGCACCCGTGGCATATTCGCCGGTGCGCTGTTTTTACAGTCGATTAAGTAAGCGGTACTGGCAAAAACAGCCCGAATATGCGGCTGCCCTTGCATAGGCGTGCATCATACACCTAAGTGTTGACATTCGCTCAACCAGTAGAACTTTAACTCAATTAAATTTGCATTTAAGGCAATATTTGGTGAGAATTGCGCCGGCGGGCAGCGCGCCGAACAGGCGCAAACAGCCAGTCCAGGGCCAATTGGGTGGCCAAACAGCTGTAATTGGTGGGAATCAGATAGAATTGAACGAGCAAGCGTTCACTATCGGTGGGCACCAGGCGCCAGCCCAGCTGGCGGCGGATCTCGTCGGGAGGGGGCGGCGGACGGCGGGCGCTTTCGCGCCTCGCCATGTAGGCGCGCACTTGTTCTTTGGTTGGCTGAATGATTCGATGCGGCATGGCAGTTGGCACAAGTCAGCAATTGAGGGACGACACTGCACACGATACGGCCACGCCGACACCAGAACTTGATGGCCGTCAAACGAGCGCAAGTATGCACCCATTGACAAGCCGCTTTCCGCCCTATTTCTTCTGGCTTGCCAGATACAGGGTTTTGGCATCCTGATGCGCGCGGTCGACTGTGCGCATGGCTTCCTTCTCGTCATGTTCGACGAAAAAATCGGCGTCCTGCGCTTTCACGACCAGCTTGATCGCGGCGGCATCGCTCAGATTGAATTTTTCCGTGATCAGGGTGGTTACTTCATCCAGGTATTCTTCGTAGGTCATCGTGCTTCCTTAGTGGGGACCGTCATTTTACCAGCGCCATCGCCGCCACCGCAGGCGCAAGGTGCGGATACCGCAGGCGCACCCCCAGTTCGCACTTGATGCGCGCATTGCTCATGCGCCGCGACTCGGACATGAACGACAGCAACATGGGCGATACCGAAGCAACTAGTTGCGATCGCGCAACGCGAGGCGGGCGCGCCATGCCGAAGGCATCGGCCACGGTATCGAAATAATCGGCCATTTTCATATGTGTATCGTCGACCGCGTGATAGATGCGGCCGGGCAATGTCCTGTACAAGGCCAGCGCGACGATGCGCGCCAGGTCGTCGGCGTGGATGTGATTGGTGAACACATCCTCGGACGCCAGCAGCGCCGGCGTGCCCTGTTCCAGGCGGCGCAGCGGCAAGCGCTCGCGCGCATAGATGCCGGGCACGCGCAGGATCGCCAGGCGCGCCCCGCTGCGGCTGGCCCAGGCGCGCAGCACCCGTTCCGCGTCGACCCGGCGCAGCGCGCGGGCATTGCGCGGCGCCACGGTGCGCGTTTCATCGATCAGCTCGCCGGCGCAATCGCCGTACACGCCGGTGGTGCTGATGTACACCATGCGCGCCCCGGCCGGCAGCACCGCGCACAGATGGCGGGTGCGGCGGTCGAGCGTGCCGTCGGTCTGCGGCGGCGCCATGTGCACCACCCAGTCCGCCAGGCCGGCCAGGCGTTGCAGGCTGGCGGGCTGGTCGAGGTCGGCGATGATGGGAATGGCGCCGGCCGCGCGCAGTTCGGCGCAGCGCCCGGCGTTGCTGGTGACGGCGAACACGCGAAAGCGCGCGCGCACCAGCGGCAAGAGGCGCATGCCGACATCGCCGCAGCCGAGAATGAGCAGGCGCGGCCGCTTGAAGGGGGAAGTGGTGGTCATGTGAAATTGTTTGTCGTCGATGGCGTAGCCACACAATATACAAGATAAGCGCAGCGTCGGCAGGGTCCGCCGCTGGCCGTGGTGGCGGCCCTGGCGCACCCGGCCAGCGCAGCGGAACATGTAAAATACCCGCACCCGTTGCTCGCGACCGTAGCGGCGCGATCAACCCCGACCATGTAGTTCTTCTTGATGACGATAACACTATGACGTTTCAGATTACTGTCCAGCCCAGCGGCCACCAGTTTGCCTGCGAAGCGGACGAAACCGTGCTGGCGGCGGCGATCCGCGCCGGCATCGGCCTGCCCTACGGCTGCAAGAATGGCGCCTGCGGTTCCTGCAAAGGCAAGGTCGTTTCCGGCACGGTGGCGCACAAGGCGCACCAGCAGCGCGCCCTGAGCGACGAAGAAAAAGCCGCCGGCTTCTCGCTGTTCTGCTGCGCCACCACGTCCGCCGACCTGGTGATCGAAGCGCGCGAAGTGGGCGGCAGCTCCGATTATCCGGTGCGCAAGATGCCCTCGCGCGTGGCCAGCATCGAGAAAGTCGCGCCGGACGTGGCCATCATCACCCTGCAGCTGCCGGCCAATGAAGCACTGGCTTACCGCGCCGGGCAATACATCGAATTCATGCTGCGCGACGGCAAGCGGCGCAGCTACAGCATGGCCAGCGCCCCCAGCCTGGCCGGTCCGCTGACCTTGCACATCCGCTACATGGCCGGCGGGCTGTTCACCGAGCAAGTGTTCAACACCATGAAGGAGCGCGACATCCTGCGCTTCGAAGGCCCGTTCGGCACGTTTTACCTGCGCGAAGACTCGGACAAGCCGATCGTGCTGCTGGCCTCGGGCACCGGGTTTGCGCCGGTCAAGGCGCTGGTCGAGCACCTGATCCACCTCGACTCCACCCGTCCGGTCAGCCTGTACTGGGGCGGACGCCGCCCGGGCGACCTGTACATGAACGCCCTGTGCGAAGAATGGGCCGCCACCCTACCCCACTTGCGCTACGTGCCGGTGGTCTCGCACGCCTTCCCGGAAGACCACTGGAGCGGGCGCACCGGCTACGTGCACGCGGCGGTGATGCACGACCTGCCGGACCTGTCCGGCTACCAGGTGTATGCCTGCGGCGCGCCGGTGGTGGTCGAGGCTGCGCGGCGCGAGTATGTCGCGCAATGCGGGCTGCCGGCCGAGGAGTTCTACGCCGACGCCTTCACCAGCGAAGCCGACCTGGCATAGTGCATAGCCGGGAACCGCCGTGGTCGCCCCCTCGTCCTCGACCAGCAACTGTGCTTCAAGCTGTATTCGACCTCGCTGACGATGACCCAGCGCTACAAGCCGCTGCTGGCCGGGCTGCGCCTGAGCTATCCGCACTAGTTGGTGATGGCGGTGCTGTGGGACCAGGAAGGCACGCGCCGCTGGCTTAACCGGGGTCTGACCTCTAATTAGAAAGATTTCAATTTAGAGCTCTGAGCCCGGTTGCAGGATTATTTACGCTTGACTGCGGAGGCGTCGAATTGGTCGCTGTTTTTGCCCGTCACGCCGCTGTAGAAACGCTGGATCTCGACCATGTCGACCGTGATGTCGCCCGTGGTGTGGAACATGCAGCCAATGCCGCCCGTCTTGCGCTTGAAGTCGAGGAAGGCAAGCGCGATCGGGACGTTGGCGCCGTGCGCAATGTGGTAAAAACCGGTCTTCCAGTGCGTGACCCTGCCGCGCGTGCCTTCCGGCGCGACAATCACCGCCAGCCGCTCGCGCTTGGCAAACGCATCGATCGTGTTCTGCACCGTGTTGTTGGAGGCCGTGCGGTCGATCGGAATGCCGCCCAGCCAGCGCGATAACCACCCGATCGGCCAGGTAAACAGGCTCGACTTGGCCATCCAGTACACCCGCAAACGCAAGGCGAAACACACCATCAGCGTGATCGGGAAATCCCAGTTGCTGGTGTGGGGCGCGGCGATGAGCACGTACCGGGAATAGCCGGCAATCTGCTCCGGCGTCAGCCCATCGGTACGCCACCCCATCAGCCGCAGCGTCAGGAGCGAGAATCCTCTCATCAAGGTGTTGACGACAGGTGTTTCAAATATGGTGTTCTGCATAAAACGATAACGGCAAGGAAGCGGCACAGCCAGCAGGGTCGGGAAACATCGGGCACAATGCCATGCTGATTCCAGAAAGAATCATTTTACCCTACCCGCGTAGCCAGTCCCGAAAGTTCCTATGTCTGTGATGTCGCCGTCCAACGGTTTCAGTGTTTTGCGCCACCGAAATTTCTCGTTTTACCTCGCCGCGCGCGTGCTGGGGACCCTGGCGGTGCAGATGCAGAGCGTGGCGATCGGCTGGCAGGTGTATCAAATGACGGGCAGCCTGTTCGACCTGGGCCTGATCGGCCTGGCCCAGTTCGCGCCTTTCCTGGTGCTGATCCTGCTGGCCGGCCATACGGCCGACCGCTATGACCGGCGCCGCATCATTATCCTGTGCCTGCTCACGCAGTTGCTGTGCGGCTTGATGTTGCTGGCGTTTACGGCGAGCGGGGTGGCGCTGGTGTGGCCGGTGTTTGCCATCCTGGTGCTGTTCGGCAGCGCGCGCGCATTCATGATGCCGGCCACCCAGGCGGTGCTGCGCAATATGGTGCCGGATGAACATTTCAGCCAGGCGGTGGCCCTGAGTTCGTCGGCGTTTCACGTGGCCGTGATCGCCGGTCCGGTGCTCGGCGGCTTGCTGTACATCACGGGGCCGGCCACGGTGTATCTGGCGGCCGCGACGCTGCTGGTGTTGTCGGTGATCCTGATGTCGATGACCCACAGCGCGCCCCAGGTCGTCAACAAGGAGCCCGCCACCTGGCACACGGTGCTGGAAGGCTTGCGCTTCGTGTGGTCGCGCCCGATCATGCTGGGGGCCATGTCGCTCGATCTGTTCGCGGTGCTGTTCGGCGGCGCCACGGCGCTGCTGCCGGCCTATGCGCACGATGTGCTGCAGGTCGATGCGGTGGGACTGGGCTTGCTGCGCACCGCGCCGGGCGTCGGCGCCGCGCTGTGTTCGGTGGCGCTGGCGTTTTATCCGATCCGCCGCCGGGTCGGCGCGTGGATGTTCGGCGGCGTGGCCGTGTTCGGCGTGGCGACCCTGGTGCTGGGCTGGAGCGCGAGTTTCCCGGTCGCCCTGGGCGCCCTGTTCCTGCTCGGCGCCGGCGACATGGTGAGCGTGTACGTGCGCCATCTGCTGGTGCAGTTCGAAACGCCCGATGAAATCCGCGGCCGCGTGAGCGCGGTCAATGCGGTGTTCATCGGCGCCTCCAACGAACTCGGCGAATTCGAGTCGGGCCTGACCGCCGGCTGGTTCGGGCTGACGCGCGCGATCCTGTTCGGCGGGGCCGCCACCCTGGCGGTCACGGCGATCTGGATCTTCAAATTCCCGGTCCTGTCGCGCATGGACCGTTTCCCCCACCACGCGAAGGAAGCGGCGGCGCCGCGCGACGCCAAGGCCGGCGCGTGAGCGCGCTGGCCGCCCATCTGCGGGCCTTCGCTGCGCGTGCGCCGGTGCAAGCCGACGCGCCCTTCCTGGCGCGCCTGTACGCGTCCACGCGCCAGGATTTGCTCGGCACAGGGCGCGCCGACCCAGCCCTGGCGGCGTCCCTGATCGCGATGCAGCAGCGCTTGCAGGCGGCCGATTACCGCGCGCGCTTTCCGGATGCCGAGTATCTGGTCTTGCACCAGGCTGGCGAGCCGGTGGCGCGCATCGTCGTCGAGCATGGCTGCGCGGCGCTGCGCCTGGTCGATATCGTCCTGCTGCCGCAGGCACGCGGGCGCGGCACCGGCCGCACGCTGCTGGGCGCGCTGCAGCGCTTTGCGGCCGACCGTGATCTGCCGCTGACCTTGTCTGTCCACCACGCCAACCCGCGCGCGCGCCGCCTGTACCTGGGGCTGGGCTTCCGGATCGAGCGCGCCGACACCCACGCCGACGCCCTGCGCTGGCAGGCGCCATGACCCGATTTCATTTGCGCTGAGCAATATCCGACAAAGGTGTAATATAGGCCGTGTGCTTAACGATGTGCCAACCCTGGCGCGGCGCAGCAATGCGCCCAGGCAGCACATGCAGGTCAACAAGGGTTGTGCCAGTACCTTTATGAACAGCCGGGAGTGAGCTTATGCAAATCAACATCAATACCGATAAAACGATCGAACGTCATCAAGGCCTCGACGATCATGTGCAATCCGTCGTCACCGCTGCCGTTTCGCGTTTTAGCGAACACATTACCCGTGTTGAAGTCCACCTCAGCGACGAGAACAGCCAGAAATCCTCCGACGGCGGCAACCGCTGCCTGCTCGAAGCGCGCGTGACCGGCTACCAGCCGATCGCCGTGAGCGACCACTCGGTGCATCTGCACCAGGCCATCACCGGCGCAGCGGACAAACTCAAGCGCGCGATCGACAGCGCCCTGGGCCGCCTGCACGACAAGCAGCTGCACGCCACGCCGAAACTGGTGCCCGAGCCGGACGAAGTCAGCGAGTAATCGCCAGGTAACACGGCCAGGGCCAGCGCCCTGCCCCCACGGCAGGCTGGCCTGCGGCAACACCAGCAAGACAGCCAGCCTGTCTTGCTGGCGCAGGATCAAAACATCGACGCCGACTGTGCCAATGCGCGCAAGTAGCGCAATCCGGCCAGCGAGCGGCTGCCGTACCACGACATCATTTCACCATCGATCACATGCACCGGCTTGCCGATCTGTTTTCCCAGCGCGTCCGCGTGGACGTCCGTGAAGCGGTAGGGTTCGGTCGACAGCAGCACGCCGTCGATGCGCGCCACCAGTTCATCGGACCAGGTGACCAGCGGGTAGCGCGTCGCATAGCGCGCGGCGCTACCCGCCGGGTGGTCCAGTTGCGGCACGCTCCAGCCGATCTCGGCCATCATGCGGGCGATGTAGGTGTCCGCCGAGACGCTCATCCACGGGTCTTTCCAGATGCAATACAGCAGCGTCGCCGGCCGGCCCTTGGGCAGCGCCCGCAGCGCCGCGTATGCTTCCTCGAAGGCGGCGCACCAGGCGGCGGCCTTGTCATCGGCGCAAAAAATCCCGCCCATCAGGCGCGCCAGCGCCAGGTTGTCGCGCGGCGCCAGCGGGTGCGTGACGACGATGCTGGGCACGAATTGCGCCAGCGCCTCGACGGTCGGCTTTTCATTCTCGTCGATGTTGACTACCAGATGGGTGGGCGCGAGCTTGCGGATTTTTTCCAGGTTGACATCCTTGGTGCCGCCGATCTTGGCAATGGCGGCGACCTGGTCGGCCGGGTGGATGCAAAAGCCGGTGCGCCCGACCAGTTGCCCGGCCAGGCCGAGCTCGCACAGCAATTCGGTAATCGAGGGCACCAGCGACACGATGCGTGCCGCCGGGTCGGGCCGGTGTGGGGTGCCAAGGGCGTCGGTGAAGTGCATGTGGTGGCGGGTTCGATTCGGATGACGCTATTGGAACACTGATATGATGCGAACGCCAATGGTTATAGCGGCGCACACCTGACCGGAGAGACTATTTTGGAACAGATCGGCACCTTCGCTGCATCAAGTTACACCATCCGCGACTTGCATTTGTTCCGCGACATCGACGACGAGCAGATCGCGCGCGCGCTGGCCGGGTGCGCCGTGGTGCGGCTCGCGCCCGGGGCCAGGGTCGAGGATAGCAACCGTGCGCGCCTGTATATCCTGCTGCGCGGTGCGCTTGCGGTCGAGGCCGACACCCGCAACGGCATGGCCGACGGCACGGTCAGCAAGATCTTGCCGGGGGAGAGCGTGGGCGAGCAGTCGGTACTGGACGAAGCGGCCAACCTGGCCTCGATCAGCGCGCTGGAGGAATCGGAACTGCTGCTCATCGAAGGCGAACTGATGTGGAAGCTGATCGACCAGTCGAACGGGCTGGCGCGCAACCTGCTGCGCCTGCTGTCGTTCCGCATCCGGGCCGCCAATGCGCTGCTGCGGCGGCGCCAGAAACTGGGCGAATTCTATCGCCAGTTGTCGATGAACGATGGCTTGACCGGCATGTACAACCGCGCCTGGATGAACGACATGCTGCCCAAGCTGATCGCCACCGCGCACCGCGCCGGCACCCCGCTGGCGCTGGTGATGCTCGACCTCGATCATTTCAAGCGCTTCAACGATACCCATGGCCACCTGGCCGGCGACGATGCCCTGCGCGCGGCCGCCGACGTGATTTCGACGGCGCTGCGCCCGTCCGATTTCGCGCTGCGCTACGGTGGCGAGGAATTGATGGTGATCCTGCCCGAAACCCCGGAACCGCTGGCGCTGATGGTGGCCGAGCGCTTGTGCGCGCGCATGCGCGAGGCGCCGATCTTCCGCGACATGCGCATTCCGCTGCCGCACATCACGGCCTCGTTCGGGGTCGCCTTGCTGGAAGCGGGCATGGATGACAGCGCCCTGATCGCGGCAGCCGACGCGGCCATGTATCGCGCCAAGGAAGGCGGACGCAACCGCGTCGCGCGCTGACCTGCCGCGCCGCGCGCTCAATCCAGGCACCAGCACGGCGCCAATCTGTGTACCATATGGGTCCGCCCCGGCGTGCACACGGCCACGGGGCTGCCACTTATTGATCGACGCTCCATGACCACCCACACTTTTCTCTGGCACGACTACGAAACCTTCGGCGCCCAGCCGCGCCGCGACCGTCCGGCGCAGTTCGCCGCGATCCGCACCGACGCCAACCTCAATGAAATCGGCGCGCCGATCATGCTGTACTGCCAGCCGGCGCCGGATTTTCTGCCGGACCCGCAGTCCTGCCTGATCACCGGCATCACGCCGCAGCAATGCCTTGAACTGGGCGTACCCGAGCACCAGTTCGCGGCCACCATCGAGGCGGCCTTCAGCCAGGCCGGCACGATCGGGGTCGGCTACAACACGATCCGCTTCGACGATGAAATCACGCGTTTCCTGTTCTGGCGCAACCTGATCGACCCGTACGCGCGCGAGTGGCAGCACAATTGCGGACGCTGGGACTTGCTCGACGTGGTGCGCATGACGTACGCGCTGCGCCCGGAAGGCATCGAATGGCCGCTGCGCGACGATGGCAAGCCGAGTTTCAAGCTGGAGCACCTGGCCAAGGCCAACGGCTTGCTGCACGAAACGGCGCACGATGCGCTGTCGGACGTGCGCGCGACCATCGCGCTGGCGCGCCTGATCCGCGACAAGCAGCCCAAGCTGTTCGATTTTTGCCTGGCCCTGCACAAGAAAGACAAGGTCGCCTCGGAAATGGGCATGCACCTGGCGGCGGCACAGCGCCAGCCCTTCCTGCACGTGTCGGGCATGTTCCCGACCGAGCGCGGCTGCATCGGGCTGGTGTGGCCGCTGGCGACCCATCCAACCAACAAGAATGAAGTGCTGGTCTGGGATTGCAGCCATGATCCGTCCGAGCTGTTCGGACTCGATGCGGAAACGATCCGCCTGCGCATGTTCACGCGCTCGGCCGATTTGCCGGAAGGCGTGACACGCTTGCCGATCAAGAGCATTCACCTGAACAAGTCGCCTATGCTGGTGGGGAACCTCAAGACCCTGAGCGCGGCGATGGCGCAAAAGTGGGGCATCGATATCGAGCAGGGACGCGCGTTCGCCGCCGTGGCGGCGGCCGGGCCGGATATGGGCGCCTTGTGGGCGCAGGTGTATCAGCGCCCGGGCGCGCAGGAAGCGGTCGATGTGGATGAGGATCTGTATAACGGATTCATCGGCAATGGCGACCGCCGCAAACTGGAATCGCTGCGGGCCGAGACGCCCGAGAAGCTGGCCAAGGCCCGGCCATCGTTCGAGGACCAGAGGCTGGTGGAACTGGTGTTCCGCTACCGCGCGCGCAATTTCCCGGAGTTGCTCAGCGAAGCCGAAGCGCAGCAGTGGGAAGAGCAGCGCGCCGCCAAGCTGTTCGACGGGCAAGGCGGGGCGAGGACGATCGAACAGTTGTTTGCCGAGATCGATGCGCTGTCGGAAGATGCCGACGAGCGCGCGGAGGAGATTTTGGGGACCTTGTACGATTATGCCGAGGCGATTGCGCCGAGCAGGCATTAAGCCCGCCGTGCCGGCAACCCTGCGTCGTCTCTGGCATTGCCAGAGACGAGCGGCTAGTGGCAGGAACGACGATCTAGCGATACAAATTAATCGCGTCGCGCGTCTCCAGCGCCACCCTGCGCGCCGCTGCCGCAAAATCCTCGCTCCCCTGCGGCAGCGCATACAGAATCGCGCGCGAGGAATTGATCATCATGCCGGCGCCGCTGGCCGTGCGTCCCGACTTCACGGTCGCTTCCACATCCCCGCCCTGCGCGCCGACGCCCGGCACCAGCAGCGGCATCTCGCCCACGATCGCGCGCACCTGCGCCAATTCCTCCGGAAACGTCGCGCCCACCACCAGCGCGCACTGTCCGTTCTTGTTCCACTTGTCAGCCACCAAGCGCGCCACGTGCTGGTACAAGGGCTTGCCGTCGGCCATCAGGAACTGCACATCCGATCCACCCGGGTTCGAGGTGCGGCACAGCACGATGGCGCCGCGGTCGGTCCACTCCATGTACGGTTCAACCGAGTCGAAGCCCATGTACGGATTGACCGTCACCGCGTCGGCCCCGTAGCGGTCGAACGCTTCGCGCGCGTACTGGCGCGCGGTGGCGCCGATGTCGCCGCGCTTGGCGTCGAGAATCAGCGGAATATGCGGATAATGCTGGCGTGCGTACGCGCAAATGCGTTCGAGCTGGCCTTCGGCACCGAGCGCGGCAAAGTAGGCGATCTGCGGCTTGAACGAACACGCCAGGTCGGCCGTGGCATCGATGATCTCCTTGCAGAACAGGAAAATCGCATCGGGCTCGCCAGCCAGCTGCGCCGGAAAACGGGCCAGGTCGGGGTCGAGGCCCACGCACAGCAGGGAGTTGTTGGTGGTCCAGGCGGCGGACAGCTTGTTGATAAAGTTCACAGGACAGCCTCGTAGTCGGTTACAAACCCGTCATTGTAGCGCGTCCCCCGCCCCTCCCCGCCGCCTACCACGCACGTTTGAAAAGTCATCGGCTTGGCATTTAGGGTATATTTTTGACCATTCGACAACTTGCTACGGACGGAAATACCATGACAAACACTGCATTCGCACGCTGCGCCCGGGTGCTGCTGACCCTGGCACTCACAGGCACGCTCCTGTCCGGCTGCGGCTACAACGATTTCCAGACCAAGGATGAGGCCAGCAAGGCAGCCTGGGGCGAAGTGGTCAACCAGTACCAGCGCCGCGCCGATCTGATTCCGAATCTGGTCAACACGGTCAAGGGCTACGCCACCCACGAAAAGGAAACGCTGGAATCGGTCACGCGCGCACGCGCCGCCGCCACCAGTTTCCAGATCACGCCCGAGGTCCTGAACAATCCGGAAGCGTTCAAGAAATTCCAGCAAGTGCAGGGCGAGCTGTCCGGCGCCTTGTCGCGCCTGATGGTGGTGGCCGAGAAATATCCGGACCTGAAGGCCGATGCCAGCTTCCGCGACCTGCAGTCGCAGCTCGAAGGCACCGAGAACCGCATCACGGTCGCGCGCCAGCGCTACATCGTCACTGTGCAGGAATACAACGTACAGGTGCGCAAATTCCCGACCAACCTGACCGCGATGATGTTCGGCTACCAGACCAAGCCCTCGTTCACCGTCGAGAACGAAAAGGCGATTTCGACCGCCCCGACCGTCAATTTTGGCAAGTAAGCACATGCGCTGGCTGCGATATGTATGGATGCTGGTCCTGGCGCTCGGCCTGGGCGGCACGGCGCACGCGCAGTTGGTGCCGGTGCCGGCCCTGAGCCGCCATGTCACCGACCAGGCCGGCATGCTGAGCGAGGAACAACGCGCCAAGCTGGAAACCGTGCTCACCGACTATGAAAGCAAGACCGGCAGCCAGATCGCGGTCTTGCTGGTCAAGAGCACGGCGCCGGAACAGATCGAGCAATACAGCATCCGCGTCAGCGATGCCTGGAAACTGGGGCGCAAGGGCGTCGATGACGGCGTGCTGCTGCTGGTGGCGCCCGACAATCCGCCAGCCCTGCGGCGCCTGCGCATCGAAGCCGGACGCGGGGTGCAAGGCGTGCTGACCGATGCCCAATCGAAACGCATCCTGCAAGACGTGATCGCGCCGCATTTCCAGCAAAAACAGTTTTATGATGGCCTGGTGGCCGGCGTGGGCGCGATCGCGACCTTGCTGAACGCGGAAAAGTTTCCTGCGCCGCCACAGCAGCAACAAGCCGGTGAATTGGAAGAGAACAATATCCTGGTCCCGCTCCTCCTGTTTGGCGCATTTCTCGTGTTCTCCCTGTTCCGTCCGCGCCGCGGGCGTCTTGGCCGGGGCGGCTGGAGCAGCGGCGCCACCGGCTTCATCATCGGCAGCATGCTCGGTGGCGGCGGCGGTGGCGGTGGCGGTGGTTCTTCCGGCGGCGGGTTTTCCGGCGGCGGCGGCAGTTTTGACGGCGGCGGCGCCTCGGGAGATTGGTAATGAGTCAGTCCGCCACACCATCGATGGGCGCACGCATCGCGCGCATCTGGCGCCACTGGCGCAGCACGGCAGCCAAAGGCCGGCGCGCGTTTCCGCCGGAAACGCTGGACGCGATCGGCAAGGCCATCACGGCCGGCGAGCAAACCCACCGCAGCGAGCTGCGCCTGATCGTCGAACACGGCATGCCGTTCGATGCCTTGTGGGCCGGCATGGGGATGCGCGAACGTGCCATTGCCCTGTTCGCGGAATACGGCATCTGGGATACGGAAGACAATTGCGGCGTGCTGATCTATGTGAACCTGGCCGAACGCAAGGTCGAGATCGTGACCGACCGGAATGTCGGACGCAAGATCGACAATATCGTCTGGAACCGCTTGTGCGCGGCCATGACGCAGGGATTTGCGCGCGGACAATTCCACGGCGCCACGCTCGCTGCCTTGGAACAAGTCAACACCTTGCTCGGACAGCACTTTCCGGCGCAGGGTGCGCGCGCCAATGAGTTGCCGGACGGCCCCATCATGCTTTGATGCAGCGCAAAAATATCAACGCCGGGCGCGCTGTGTGGTTAAAATTCGCTATTCCCGCACCATACTGAAAGCAATACATGAGACTTGAGCAAAAAGTAGCGATCGTCACCGGCGCCACGCAAGGCATTGGCCTGGCCTGCGCCCAGCGCCTGGTGAAGGAAGGCGCGCGCGTGATGCTGGTCGATATCAAGGCTGATGGCGTCGCCGCGGCCGACGCGCTCGGCGAGAATGCGCGTTTCTTCGCAGCGGACGTCAGCCAGAAAGCCGATGTCGATGCCATGATCGCCGCTACCGTGGCCGCCTTCGGCCGCATCGATGTGCTGGTCAACAATGCCGGTGTGACGCACGCCGCCGATTTCCTCGACTTGACCGAGGACGATTTCGACCGCGTGATGCGCATCAACCTGAAGTCGATGTTCCTGTGCGGCCAGGCCGCGGCGCGCCACATGGTGAGCCAGCAGCAAGGCTGCATCATCAATATGTCGAGCGTCAATGCCGAAGTGGCGATCGCCAACCAGGTGCCGTACGTGGTGTCCAAGGGCGGCATCAACCAGCTGACCAAGGTGATGGCGCTGAACCTGGCCGGCTACGGCATCCGCGTAAACGGCATCGGCCCGGGCACCATCCTGACCGAGCTGGCCAAGAAAGCCGTGCTGGGCAGCCCGGACGCGCGCAAGACGATCCTGTCGCGCACGCCGCTGGGACGCTGCGGCGAACCGGACGAAATCGCCTCCGTGGTGGTGTTCCTGGCCAGCGACGACGCCTCCTACATGACCGGCCAGACCATGTATGTCGACGGTGGCCGCCTCGCCCTCAACTACACGGTGCCGGTGAAGGAATGAGCCAAACCAAACAGACGCTGCCGGGGTCGGTCAACATGCTGGCGCTGGAAAACCAGTTTTGCTTCGCGCTGTATTCAGCCTCGCATGCGATGACCAAGACCTACAAGCCGATGCTCGACCGGCTTGGCCTGACCTACCCGCAATACCTGGTGATGCTGGTGCTGTGGGAACAGGACGCGATCCTCGTCAAGGATATCGGCGCGCGCCTGTTTCTCGATTCCGGCACGCTCACGCCGCTGCTCAAGCGGCTGGAAGGCAACGGCCTGCTCTCGCGCAACCGCGATCCGCACGATGAGCGCCAGGTGCGCATCGTGCTCACGGAGCAAGGCCGGGCGCTGCGCGCCCAGGCCGAGGTGATTCCCGAGCAGGTACTGTGCGCCAGCGGACAGGAACTGGCCGCGCTGGGACGCCTGCGCAGCGAACTGTCGAGCGTGCGCGACGACCTGTTCAAGGCCATGGACGAGCACGACTGAGTTTGGCGGCGGGGCAGGCCCCGCTGTTTGTCGAAAAAAATAGCGATAAATAGGTTGCGAACAATTTAATTGCGCGATATAGTTCATGCATCGGCACAGCGTTGCCGCCCCAACCCAAGCAAGGAGTCACCATGCAAGTTCTTTACACAGCACACGCAACAGCAACCGGTGGTCGCGATGGCCGCGCCGTTTCCGATGACAGCGTCCTGGACGTCCAACTGTCGACCCCGAAATCGCTGGGCGGCGCGGGCGGCGCCGGCACCAATCCCGAGCAACTGTTCGCGGCGGGCTATGCGGCATGTTTCCTGTCGGCCCTGAAACTGGTCAGCGGCGCGCTCAAGACCCCGGTGCCGGCCGATACCAGCATCGACGCATCGGTCGGCGTGGGTCCGAACGACAAGGGCGGTTTCGGCCTGACCGTCAAGCTGGTCGTGAAAACCCCGGGCATGGACCAGGCAACGGCCCAGGCAGCGGTGAACAAGGCGCATGAAGTCTGCCCGTACTCGAACGCCACGCGTGGCAACATCGAGGTCGCGCTGAGCGTGGAAGTGTAAATGCCGCGGCAGAGATATAAGTCAGGCGCATGTCCGGTATCCAAAATGTCAATTAGACATATAAGTGACGGCCCCGCATAATTGCACCTGTCTCCACTATCTTCCTCCAAGAAAATAGTTTAAGCCCGCTTTCATCAGCGGGCTTTTTTTTGCCTGCACCAAACGCGGCTCCATGCATCCTTGGGTCTGCGCCGTGCGGCCCTGCCTGGTTTTTCCCGCTATTTATCGCGCCAGCGCAATTGTTGCGTATTGTCATAGCTGGGTCACATTGCCTGCCTATACTTGCTTCATCTGCTGTACACGCACCCGATATGCGTGACTGGCAGCCAGGTGTGCCGACCCAGAGGGCGGCACACCACTCCGAATTGACGATCTCTTGGCCCGATCTTGGGTTTAGCCCGCTCCCACAAGCGGGCTTTTTTTTTGCGCAACACTTTTCCCTGCTCATTTGACTAGGGTTGACAAAAAGATGACACAAAAGCTTGAAGCTGCCGCCCATTCAACTATGATGAAGGTCCTCGAGCCTTTTTCATAACCATTGGCCAGCCAAGCGGAGCGATAAGAATGAGTGAATATGTCCTTGATGCATTATCAGAAGAACTTTCTCAACAGGCACACGCCAGCCGCCGCCAGCGCCACAGCACCGACGAAAAGCTCGTCCTGAGCGAACTTCATTCCAGCGCCGTCGTCGACCATCTCGACGACGACGATGTCCCGGTCGAACTGACTACCTTTGGCACGCTCCGGGAAACCTGTCCTAATTGCGGCCATGCGCACCTCAAGCTGGTCTTGCGCCAGCGCGCCGTGCGCGTTGCCCATCTGTTCTGCGCCGAGTGCCAGGGCTGTTTCGATGCGCGCTATAGCAATGGCGCGCCGGCGCTGACGATCTGATCTGGCGTCCACGCAGGAAACGTGCTGGCCGTGCAAGTCCGACGGCCGGCATGGTAAGGTGATGGTTTTTCCCCACGCACCCTGCCATGCCCGCCCTGATTTCCCTCCTTGTCCTTGACGAACGCCTGCGCAAATTGCGCTACGGCACCGCATTGGCGATGTACGCCGCCATTCTCATCATGGGTTCCGTACCGGGCGCGCGTGCCGAGATCGGCACCGTGGCGTCAGGCATTGTCCTGCACACGATCGCCTATGGTGCCATCACCTTTCTTTTAT
>NZ_JAQOZV010000036.1:0-76446 GCF_030348125.1 Massilia sp. DJPM01 | reverse complement strand
GCAAGCGGACGGCGCGCAGCGCGCCGTTTGCGACAAACTGCAGCGCGCGCCGGACAGACTGCGGTTTAACGCGATGGACTGGCCGGGGGAATCCGGCCATGCTGTTCCAGCCAGCCGAGCGCCCCTTCCCACAGCGGCTTGCAGTGGGCCTTGAAATAGCCCATGTGGCCGATCGGTCCCAGCCCGGCCTGGCGCGGGTCGATGTCGGTCGCCTGCCAGCCGGCGTTGCGGTAAGCCGACATGAAGGCGTTGCGGGAGGGCGGGCGCGCCCACAGGTCATCGAGCGCGTTGCAGGCCATGATCGGGCTGCGCACGCTCTCGTACGACGCGGCGATGTGCTTCATCTCCGGGTCCTGGAAAAAATAGCGCGGAAAGGTGCACCAGCGCTTCCACTGGCGGTACACATCGACCGGCAGGTCTTCGCCCATGCCCATCCAGTTCCACGCAAGATACCCCTTGACGCGCACGATCAGGGGGCCGAGCACGCGCCACATCAGCAGCACGCGCAGGCGCTCCATCGGCGGCATCCAGCCATGCCAGCCGGCGCCGGTGGCGAAGGTGTACAGGCCGTCGACCTTGTCGTGGTTGGGCAGCAGGCCGAAGGCATGGCCGCCGTAAGAGTGGCCCACCATATATAAAGGCAGTCCGGGTTTGCTCATGGCGTCGACGGCGGCGGCCAGGTCCTGGCGGCCCCAGTCCAGGTAATCCATGCGAAAGCCCTTGAGCGTGGCCGGCCTGGACAGGCCGATGCCACGGTAATCGAGCGTCATCACGTTGTAGCCGCAACTGCTGGCGTACTGCGCGAAGCGGCGGTAGAAGCCCTGCGGCACGCCGTTGGCGCCGGCCACCACCAGGTGGCCGCGCGTGGGTCCGGCGGCCGGGTAGTGGAGCGCGGCGATCGGGTAGCCGTCGGCGGTGGTGAGGGTCAGGGATTGGGCATCGGCGGGATTACTCATGATCGGGTTCCTTGTGGCGCTGCAGCTTCAGGTAGGTGAGCAGGGCGGCGCTGACCAGTGCCATCGGTTCCGGCGTGCCGGCCACGCGCGCTTGCAGCAAACCGCCTTCGTAGGCGGCCAGCAGCAGGGCTGCGGTGGCGTGGGCGCTGGCCGCTTCGTAACCGGCGTTGACCAGGCCCGTGGCGATGCGGTCGCGCACGGCGGCGAAGCCCCTGGCCAGCGCCGCGCGGATCGCGACGTCGTCGGCGGTCGTCTCCAGGGCGATGGTGGCCAGCGGGCAGCCGCGTTCGTAGTGGCTGCCGTCGAGCCGCTTCTGGGCGCCGTTAATCCAGATCATCAGGGCGGCGCCCGGGTCGCCGCTGGCGGCCATGCTCGCTTCCATGCTGTCGCACAGGCGCGCGATGGTCACCTCGATGGCGGCCACCGCCAGTTCGGTCTTGCCTCCTGGGAAATGATGGTAGAGCACGCCCTTGGGGGCGTCGGCGGCGGCCAGCAGTTCGGTCAGGCCGCTGCCGTGCAGGCCGCGGCGCTGCAGGGCGTCGATCATGGCGCCGATCAGGCGCTGTTTGGCATCGCTTGTTTTCATGCAAACCATCCTATAGACCGATCGGTCTATGCGCAAGAAAAATGTTGCGCAGGTAGAGGAGGGGCTCTAAATGGGGCGGCAGGCGGTATCATGTGGTCTTGCAATGCATTTTCACTGGAACCACATGCTGATCATCACCATCAAACAGGGCAAGGAAAAGAGCCTGCTCGCCGGCGAGCCCTGGATTTACGCGTCCGCGATCGAAAAAGTCGACGGCAAGCCGAACGAAAAAATGAAGGCGGGCGGCACGGCCATCGTGCAGTCGTCGTCGACCAAATTCCTGGCGCGCGCCGCCTACAATTCCAAGTCGCAGATCCGCGCGCGCGTGTGGACCTTCGACGAAGGCGAGCCGGTGGACCACGCGCTGATCAAACGGCGCGTGAAAGCGGCGCTGGCCAAGAGCGCGGCGGCGGCGAAAAAGGCGGGTCCCGATCAGGTGGTCAAGCTGGTCAACGCCGAGGCGGATAATTTGCCGGGTTTGCTGGTGGAGCAGTATGGCGGCAAAGAGGGGTATCTGATTTGCGAATTCCAGGCGGCCGGCGTGGACGCGTGGAAGGTGCCGATCGTGCAAACCTTGATCGCCGAGACGGGCTGCCGCAATGTGTACGAGCGTGCTGATGAACTGGTGCGCAAGGGCGAAGGATTGCCGTTCGTCGAAGGTGCGCTGGCTGGCGACGAGCCGCCGGATGAAGTGCCGCTCACCGAGAACGGTGTCAAGTTTGCGCTGGATTTGAAGACGGGCGAGCGCTACAAGTTTCGCTGATGTGTCGTGTCTCGAACTTGATGTCTTATGGAAACCAAGAATGATCCGCCTTCCTGCATTGCAGCGTTTCATATGCGCGGCGTTGTTTAGCGCCGCCGTTTTACCAACGGTTGCAAGCTGTGCCGAGCCGGATGAGCTGACCACGGCGACGCAGCGGTTTCTCGGACTCTTTCCCGCGTCGGAGATGCAGGCGCTGAACCAAAAAATGGTGTTGCAGATTGCGGTGAACATGGGTTCCAAAGTTCGCCCGGAATTTGTGAAGTGCATGAACGCTGCGATCGAGCCAAGCGTATTTGACGATGCGTCACTAAAACTGGCAAAAAGAAATTTCAAGGACGTTCAACGCCTGAAAGAGATCAACGAGTTCATGCAAAGCGCTGCAGGAATAAAGTATAGACGGCATGCTTTGAAAGTCATGGAAACAGGATTAAAACAGCTTCAGGCGGGTGAAGCGATCCGCGATGCGAAGCCGGCGGCCTTTACGGCTGAAGAAATGGGCGTCATCCAGGCTTTTGGAGCGCGTCCATCCTATGCTGAGTTCAGCCGATTTAGCGCGGATGTACAGCAGGAACTTCGAGCCGACGATCTGCAAGACGATAAGCTATGGAAAATCAGAGTGCGCTGTGATTCCTGATTAACTTGTTCTCTCTCAGAGACCAGGCGCATCCCCACTCGAGATTCAAGCACTCATCCTTCGATATCCAGAGCTTCCTGTTGCATTTGCTGAATTGTTAGCTGAAGCGACGGAACTTGAGCTTTCATATAAAGGCCGTTACCTTTTTGGGACGGGGATTACACCGGCTTTTCATTACAGGCCACTTGAGCCTCCTTAGGGAACCGCTGATTTATTCGTTGTTCGAAAATCGCGCGCCTTATTGATCAATGGGTTGCGCGTGGCCAAGGTATATAAAACCGATTAATCATCACTTCCTTAGCTGACGAGCGACAAAAAACTGCTATTGTGTGAATCTGCAGGGTTACCCTGCCCACCTCCTCATGTCCGCAAAGGGGCGGTACCAGCCAGTCATGTGCAGTCTGCTACTTTTTCAGTTCGGCGACCTGTTATGCTGACGCGAACGGCAGAGATCGGCCACAAGCAGCCGTTCAACAGTAGCCATGAGTTGGGTTTGCGTGATGAACAGCACGTCATGCCCCTGGCGGGCCGCTGCGTGCCCCAGCGCCTGCGCGAGGTGGCTCTTTCCGGTTCCGCAAGGGTCAGCGATGATGTACGTGCGCGACAAGCTGTCGCTGCATGAAATCTCGAAACGCACGCGGCTGTCCCGCAACACGCTGCGCAAATGGCTCAGGAAACCCGCCGCCGAGGCGGTGGCGCCACCGCGCTACGTACGCGGCATTGTTCTCAACAAGCTGACGCCCTACCACGCTACGCTGGAACAAGCACTCAAGGCCGATGCCCATCGCATCAAGCAGAACCACCGCACCTCCAAAGCCCTGTTCGAGCAGATCAAGGCCGATGGACAAACTATCACTATTAATAGGTGAAATTGTCACCAATTGTCACTTCCACAATTATTTCAATGACGAAAATGGTATAGCAACAAATTTGTATATTTCTGATAACAATGGGGCTATATTGCAAAGTTGTTTGCTAAGTCGTTGCAGCCAATGCCCGGGGCGTTCCCCCAGGCCGGGTATCCATCATCATCGTCGCGTATCGTGAGGAGTGAAATGAAGAGACCGCCTTTTAAGTACATCGTCGGATTGGCAATGTTTCTCGGCATATGTTCGGCGCAAGCCTCCAAGCTTCGCCCCGAAGGCACATTCATCGAGCAAAAGCTCGCCAATCGCTCACAGGGCTACTTTGAAAAAATCCTGTCGAGTGTGGCCCTGCGCGGCATTCATCAGCTTGGTGAACCGGTACATGAAGAGATAACGAACAGAATCCTCGGCTGCAATGGCGATGCCGACATGTGCGGCGACCCGGATCTGGATCCTGACAACGCTTACGTGCTCGCAGGTGTTCGATGGAACGACGACCCTCCATTTCGATTTGAAAAAGGGCACGGCGACTTCGGGGGCTGTGAATCCGGTGCGACGGTGAGGTTGGTCACGTTTCCTCAATGCTGGGGAAACGTCTTTAAAGACGGGGAAAGGAAAGCACACGCGGGAAGAGCGTTGACCGCCGAGACGGCGCCCTTGTTGACCCGATCTCACTTTGGGGACATGCAGTACTTGCACGCGATGGCCTCAAACGATAACGAGACAGCCGCCGTGGTCAGGCAGCGCATTCTGAGCTGGGCCGAGTTTACCTGGCGCGTGGGCGCTGGGGAATTTCCGAATGCGATGCTGGTGAAGGACGTGCCGATTGAGGCAATTTCCCGCGATTTCAGAACCAAGGGCTGGTCAATTCAGGATCTGTTTGCGCTCGGGAATCCCTACGTGCGAAAACCGGAAAACATGTCCAAGCTGGCATTCGGCAGTTTCCTGCACATGCTTCAAGATTCTTTTGCAGACGGCCACGCGGAACGCGGATCGACGGATGGGATGACGACATGTGGACCCACATTGCCGCTCAAGAGTCCGGGACAAATCGTGGAGTTTCATTCCTATGTCCATCAGGATTCTAAAAAACACGGCGAGGACGACTCCCGGATAGCGTTTTCCACCAGCTGGAATGCACGGAGCCCGAATGTCGTGGATGTCGGGCGCGTTTTCAACGAGTATTTTCTTCGCAAAGCCTCATGGGCCGAAGTGAAGCCCTACGTCGAATGCGTTTTTGCAATTCACCCAGATGCTCGCAATTCCAGTCCGGGCGATAAGTACGTTATCTCTCAACGCTAGCTGTTTGAGCGCGTCCCGCGAGTTCTGGCGCATGGTCAATTTTATGCGTCAACGAGGATCAGCCTCTTTTTGGCAAAGTGTAGAGATCATTGCGGGAAGCGGGCAGCAAGGCAGCGGCCAGAAAGCTCGATGGATGCTGCTCGCCCGGAGAAACGTACCCGTTCGTCGGTTAATTGGAGCGGAACTTTTTCGGACTAGGTACGAGCCAAACTATCTCCCTCAACTGGACTTTCCTTCAAGTGGATAGCACTGAGTCGACGCTCACCGAGGTCGGCTCCTGGGCGAAAGCTGTCGAGCTGCCAGGCTCCGGTTGGCCGTAGAGTACAATCGGCAGCGGTCGGCCAACAGCGGCCATAGGAGCTGCGTCAGATTGATAACTTACTGCCGTGGCATGCCAGCGCACGAGCGACTACAGGCATGCCAAGAGAGGCTAAACCGCTAATCGACGACCTGGAGCGATGGTTGCGAGGCATGCTTGAGAAGCTCTCGCGCAAGTCCGATACGTCGGCAGCGATCCTGTACGCCCTCAATCTGTGGCCCGCGCTGGCGCGCTACTGCGATGACGGCCAGATCGAAATCGACCACCCCGCAACAGAACGCGCTCTGCGTGGCGTTGCCATCGGTCGCCGCAACTACCTGTTTGCTGGCGCCGACACGGGCGGCGAACGTGCTGCCGCCATCCACTCCCTGATCGGGACGGCCAAGCTGAACTGGTGTCGACCCCGACGCCTGGTTGCGCCATGTGCTGGCCCACATCGCCGATCATCGCGCCAACCGTGTTGCCGAGTTCCTGCCCTGGCATTGCGCCGGGCAGCTGGCATCTGCCTAACTACACGCCGCTTTCCGGCGGCGTGACGCTATCGTCGTGCGACTCGACGCCCGATGCAAGACGGCGCCGAGCCGACCCTTTCAGTGAAGCACTCGCTTAGGCTTTGTTATTGGCTCGTCATGCATGCCGATGCAAAGCCGACCACGGCGTTCAGGTACTTGCATGCCCTGTCATGGTCACTGCGCGCGCGCAGCTCGCAAGTTCCGTTCAGGCCGTCTTCAGGGACGTCGCACGACGGCGTGCCAAGCCCACCACGCCCAGGCCAAGTGCCAACAGCGCATAGGCCTCGGGTTCGGGAACGGCGCTGATGGTGACGGCGCCGGGCCCGCCAATGGTCGTGCTGTGCTTGCCATACTCGAAGCCTTCAAAACCGGTAATCACCAGTACGTAAGACGTGTTGGCGTCCAGGTGGGTCACGAAGCCCGATGTGGTCGTACCAAGAAGATCGTCGTTACCGATCAGGGCGTTCGTCAGCGACGAACTGGAATTGAAGCTCGGGCTGTAAAGGAAAACGAACGAGTCGAAAGCCGCCGTCGTCAAGAACGAGTACTGGCCCGCTGCCGACACCGTGAAGCTGAATTGGTTGAAGCTGACATCCGTGCCGATTTCCGACAAGCCGGAAAGGTCCTCGACCGGTCGATTAAAGATGGCGGCACCAGTCGTGTCGCCGGTGATGGTGTGGATGGAATCAGCCTGGGCGCTCGATGCAAAGGCACAAAAGGCCAGGGCGAGCAGTGTCGATTTCAGAAACATGGTCATTCCTTTTTGATAGTTGCTAAGTCATTGGGTGGGAGGGCGAAAGCTCAAGCAAGACCGCAGCGCTCGTAAAGAGCGCCGGTCTTGCCGGCACGTTGCTATTTGGTTTGCGCTGGCAGGATGGCAATCCGCCGGCCTCGCCCGTCGACCGAAATGGTCGGCGCCGTGCTGCTATCGGCGCTGGATCGGGTAGCCTGGCCGTTTTGCACGGTGAACGACGAAATCGTCGTACGTCGTTTGCCGTCAAACTGACCATCGACCTGCACCGCCAGATTGCTCGTGCCCGCTCCTGGCTTGTAGTTGACAAGCAGCGTCATCACCTGGCCGGCGGCGAACGTCCCGCCGATGACGGGTGACTTGGTTCCAATCACGGTCAGGCCATCCACGCCGTAGACCCGGACATTGACCTGCTGCGCAGCCGACTCGAAGGCGATCTTCAGCGTGGCTTGTTGCGCTTGCACCGTTCCGACGATTTCTACGGGCGCCTGTGGCTTGGCCTGGACGGCCGCGGCCGTGAATGAGGTAATCAGTCCGACGGCGAGCGCCGCCGCCAGCGTTGAAATTTTCACTTGCATGATGGCATCCTTAGGGAGGAGGAGAACGCTTTAGCGGACCGCTTTGGTTTTTCGATTGACAATCGTGGCCTTGCCCGCGCTCTCACCGCTTGCAATGCTAACCGACGCGGTGTATTGGCCGCTCGATTTGGTAACGAAGCCTTGGACCGTGAGGACGTACACCTTGTTCGCATTGGCAAGGAACGATAACTGCTCGGTTCCGGTGTACACATCGTCGGCAACGGCGATCTTCTTGCCGTCTTCGAGCAGCGTGAGCCCGATGTCGCTGCTCGAGGTCCCGATGACCTGGATTGGACCTGCGGTCGGGCTGGTGAACCTGATGTAGCGATTCGCTCCCAGCCTGTTGATGTTGTCCACATCGGCCAGGAACGTCAAGGTCAGGCTATCGCCGTCCACCGTCATCTGCCGGAAAAGCGGCAGGTTGGCCGGATTGCCGCCGTTGTGGGTCTCGCCGGTCCCAAACGCGTCTTGAATCGGGTCGATACCCGACGTCGAGGTCAGGCTGTCGATGGCCGCCATCGTGGAGGCGGCGGTGCCGGGGACTGCTTTCAAGGCGCTGGTGAACGAAAAAATGGAAGTCACAGCCGGGCTACTCTTCTGCCCCCCCGTCATGATGTCGTAGATGGGTCCCAGTCCCAGCGCCACGTTGTCAAACGACTCATTCGCCGGGTCGAAAAGGTCATACAGCACGGATTGCACCGACGCTTCGGAGAACCAACCCGGCTTCGGATCGTCGGAGTCGTTGGTTTCCATGTCGATGATCAGCGTCGTCCGGGCCTGGCCGACTCCTCCGGTATCCCTGTACTTCGCGTCCGGAAAAAGGATCATCGCGCTCAGCGCATTTCCAAACCCTTCGCCAAAGGCAAGCCGTGGATCGACGATGTCGCCAGAGCCGTGAGTGCCACCGATGCTGTCCGAGCGAGCCAGCTTGTCTTCAAAGTAATGACCCCATTCATGCACCATGACATGGGCATCGTATTCGTCGGTATCCACATCCGCCTTGCCGAGGATGAAGATGCCGCCCACGCCACTGTCGTAGTGCGACGTGCGGATCTGGCCCAAGGCCTTATCGCCAGGTTCAGGACGATTGTTGACGCTCCAGTTAATTGGCAGCAAAGGAAAATTCACCTGGGGCCGCACCGCCATGAAAGCGCGTCCCGCCGAGTAGAGTGTGTCGAGGCTGGCAAACGGTGCAGCCGCACGCGCGCCGGTGTAGGACGACCCTCCCCAGCCGCTGCCTGCGTTCAGGTCCTTGACGGTGACCGCTGCGGTGGTCGTAATGGCAGGAGACTCCAGCGTGTACAAGGCGGCGCCGTTGGTGTTGTCCTGAACCCGCAATGGCGGATTGCTCGTCTCGGCGAACGCCCGGACCCTGACCCGCGTTACCAGATCGGGAACCGGGAAGCTGTAGCTACCGTCTTCCCCTGAGGTGGTGGCCGCGAGCTCCCTGTTGGTGCCGCCCTCTTTGCTGTATTCAACCAACACCACCCGCACGTTGCGAATGGGCTTGTGCACAAGCGCGCTGTAGTTAAGCCCGTCCTCCAGCGTCGACGGTACCCGGTCATATGTCAGCTTTCCGTACAACACCTTGCCCTTGGTGTCGGCTTTGGCTTCGCTCACAGCCAAACCTAAAACTCCGAACAAACAGAGTGCCCCGACGCCAACGAGCCGAGCCAGGCGGCTCATCTCAAGCTGGCGAAGGCCATATCCGAATGTGCCCCGAACACGCATGAAGGTCTCTCCTATTGGTCAATCGCAAAAAAAACCATGGCAACCCCTGTTGCCAGGATCACGTTTCGTCGCCCAGGGCTGTACGGGCCGCAGCAAGCGCGGGGCTCACACCGCCCTGCTGCAGATTTCTTGTTAACAATATCTCATTGTTAACAGATATTTAAATATTTTTTGACACTTGTCAGATGCTGAGGCCGCCTCTTGCTATTCGTTGGCAAAAAACTACAAGCAGCGAAAAATGGCTGTCACCTGCCATACCAATACCGCCTATGCGCCTGCTGGACTACCTCCATTGGCTGCCTGGCCTCAGTTCCGGCGGCAAGGCCGAACTGAGGGATTGCCTGATGGCCGAGGTGATCGACATGCTGGCCGCCAAGCTGCGCAATTTTCTCTGGATAGCGGGAAAGTGGAAACGCCTTGCGAGATCTCTTGCTGTCTCTTGCCAAGTGATCAAGGAGCTCAATGTCTGCGCGTGTCAGTGCCAGTCCAGGCCTGGCGTCTGGGTATGTGCGGTTGAGCATGGTCGAGAAAAATTGACGCCAGCTGATGATGCGAAAGACCGGGATCAGCTTGGCGCGTCGGTCTGCGGACTGCAGCGGCGAATCCTCGGCCTTGTATCCGGATTTGAGAATCTTGTGGAATGTGTCGATCTGCCACCGCAGGGCCTGCCAATCCAACTCTTCAATCGCTTTTGCGACAGTTCTTGTCCGGAAACTGACACTGATTTAAACTTGTACTCATGCTTCCAAAACGCACAAAATCTCAACTAGCGGGCGAACTAGGCCGATTTGTTCAGCAGTATTCCCGCAAGGCACACAAACAGCGCGACCCGAACGACCGAAAGTATGACCGAAAGCTTGAAGAGAAAATGAAGCGGCTTTCATCAGAGGAACTGTCGGAAATGTTGTCCGGGGAGGGCGTTGAGCCCGTCGCGCCGCATTCAAAGCCGCCAAAAGAAGACTGAAAATGGTTCATGTCAGGTCGCGATAACGACAGGTAAAGAACGCCCTTCGCGTTATCCGCCCAGCGTCGCTCCACCATCGATGCGCAAATCATGCATGGTGATGTGCAGCGCACTGTCGGACGCCAAGTACAGCACCGCATCAGCAATATCGTCCGGTGTCGCGATCCGTTTTAGCGGAATCCCCAGCCGGAACGTCTCCAGCGACCCGCCGATCACCCCCTGCGACCCATCAGTCCCATTCCATAGCTGGCGCTGCATCTCCGTATCGGTCGATCCCGGCGACACCACATTGCAGCGAATTCCGTACGGCGCCAGTTCCAGTCCAAGGCAGCGCATGAACTGCGTGGACGCCGCCTTCGACGCCGCGTACGCCCCCATCTGCATGCGCGGCACCGTCGACGCATTCGACGCCACCGTCACGATGGCGCCGCGCTTGCGTTCCACCATGCCTGCCGCCACCGCGCGGCACAGGCGAAACACACCGCCGGCGTTGACGGCAAACGTCTGCTCCCAATCCGCATCGCTATAGTCCAGGATGGACCCCATGCGCAGGATGCCGGCCACGTTGACCAGCACATCGATCTCACCGAGCTCGCGCCGCACGCGCGCCACCGCCTCGTTCACGGCTACGCTGTCAGTGACATCGACCGCGATGCCGATGGCGTCGGTGCCGCTGGCGCGCAGCGTCGCCGCCATGTCCTCGACCGCAGCGGCTTTTACGTCCAGCACCGCTACCGCCGCGCCCTCGCGCGCAAGCTTGCGTGCCACGGCCGCGCCGATGCCCTGCGCCCCGCCCGTGACCAGCGCGACCTTGCCTTCAAATTGTTGTGGCGAGAGTGTATTCATGTTGCGGCTTCTTCCAGTTCATCCATGATGCGATGGCGTTCGGCGTGGTACGCCTCTTCGGTGTGTTCGTCTTTCCAGTAGGGGACCGCGTACATGTCGGCACGGGCCACGCCGCGCGCGGACAGCAAGAAGTCGCGCACGGCCAGCAACTGGTTGCTTTCGCCCGCCAGCGTGACCGACACCCGGCCCGGCGGCCACGCCATTGCCTCGACCGCGTCGAGCAGCAAGGTGCTGGTGCCGGGACGGGCGCCCCGGCGCGACAGCCAGTGCACCGCAAAGCCGGCGGGGTAGGGCAGCGCCTGGACTTCGGAGTGGTCGGGAACTTCAATCAGCACGGTACCGCGCGCCTTGCGGGGCACGCCGCGCAGTGCGGCGGCAATCGCGGCCAGCGCGCTCGGGTCGCCGATCATCAGGTGGTAGTCGGCGGATGGTACGAAGCGCGGCGGTCCGCCCGGACCGGCCACGCCGATGGCGTCGCCCGGCTGCGCGTGTACGGCCCAGCGCGATGCGGGGCCGTCGTCGCCGTGCAGTACCAGGTCCACATCGAGTTCGCCCGCTTCGGCGTCGTAGCGTGCCACCG
This sequence comes from Massilia sp. DJPM01, assembly GCF_030348125.1. Taxonomy (NCBI): domain Bacteria; kingdom Pseudomonadati; phylum Pseudomonadota; class Betaproteobacteria; order Burkholderiales; family Oxalobacteraceae; genus Massilia; species Massilia sp. DJPM01. The sequence continues at coordinate 65,058 of NZ_JAQOZV010000036.1, read as the reverse complement.
TGTAGGTGCGCGCGATGGGGCGGATGTCGGCCGGCGGCCACACCGGGCCATCGGGACCGAGCGTCGGCAGCACCGGCTCGCGCTGGCCGTCACGCGCCAGCAGCAGCTTGATGTGGGCACCGTCGCTGTTCTCCGGGAAGCCCGCCAGCGCCTCGCCGGCCAGCGTAATGCGGCGCATCAGCGCAGTCAGTTGCAAGGTGCGGCGCACGTACAGCATCCTTGGCGGTGTGCGTTTGGGAGTGGTCATGATCTGCCTTCCGGGTGAATGCGTTGGGCCAGCACGCGGCCGATGTGCCCGAGGGGCGCCGGCTGGCTCATGGACGAATGGGTGCAGTCGACGTCGATGCGTTCGAGCTGGCCGTTCACGTACGGCGTCCAGCCTTTCCAGTCGGGGGCGTCCGGGCCGCGCCGGCTGGCGTGGAAGAACAGCACGTCGCCTTCGTAGCGCGGATGGCGCAGCTGGCGGTACAGGCGCATCGACAGCAGCGCGGTGGTGGTGATGCGTTCGAGGTGGGCGTCGTCGGCCGTGGCCAGCGAACTGCCCGGCTGGCGGAACTGGGCCAGCAGCGCCTCGCGCGGGAGCGGCTGGCCATCGGCGTCGACCGATGTTGCGCCGATCACGTCGAGCATCGCGATCAGGGCGTCGCGTTCGTCGGCTTCCGGTTTGCCTTCCCAGATGTCGCTTGGATAGGAGTCCATCATCGCCAGCAGCGATACCGTTTCGCCGGCGGCTTGCAGGCGCGCGGCCAGCGCGTGGGCAAGGCCGCCGCCGGAGGACCAGCCGATCAGGCGGTACGGCCCGTGCGGCTGGGCACCGCGCACGAGGGCAAGGTAGTCGTCGAGCTGCATGTCGATATCGGCCGGCGGCGTGCCGCTCATGCCGCGCGCCTGCAAGCCGTAGATGGGTGTGTGCGGCAGGTAGGCGGCCAGGCCCAGATAGCACCACGACAGGCCTTCGGCCGGATGCACGCAGAACAGGGCCGGGCCGCTGCCGCGCTGGATGGTCAGCAGCGGTGCGAACTCGCCCCCTGCGGCGGCGGCCGGTGGTGCGTGGCCGACGGTGCCGAGCGAATGCGCCAGCGCGGCCACGGTGCGGTGGCGGAACAGGGCAGATACCGCGACTTCGCGCTTGAGCGCCGCGCCGAGGCGGTTGGCGACCTGGATCGCTTGCAGCGATTTGCCGCCGAGGGCAAAGAAATCGTCCATTGGCGTCAATGCTTCCACGCCGAGCACCTCGCGCCAGACCGACATCACCGACTGTTCGAGCGGGGTGGCGCCAAGCGCGGTCGGCGCGGCGTCCAGCTCACGCGCGCGCAGTGCGGAGCGGTCGATCTTGCCGTTGGCGTTGCGCGGCAGGCGCGCCAGGCTGGCGTAATTGGCTGGCACCGCCGCTGCCGGCAAGCGCTCTGCCAGGAAGGCGCGCAGGGCCGGTGCGTTGAGTGTGCCGGCGGTGGCCACGAAAGCGCGCAGGTGCTTGCCGCCGTCGGCCTGCTGCTGGCACACGACCGCCGCTTCACGCACGCCGGGATACTGAAGCAGGGCCGCTTCGATCTCGGTCGGGTCGATCCGGTGGCCGCTGATCTTGACTTCATCGTCGAGCCGGCCCAGATAGCGCAATTCGCCGTCTTCGCCGAGCACCACCCGGTCGCCGGTGCGGTAGGCGCGGCGGCCATCGGGCAGGGTGACAAAGCGCTGCGCGCTCAAGGCCTGGCGGTCGAAGTAGCCGCGCGCGAGACCGGCGCCGATCAGGCACAGTTCTCCTTCTTCGCCGATACCGACCACGTGCGGTGCGCAGACGGCGATATCGACGCCAGGCAATGGCCGGCCGATCGGCACGGCATCTCCGCTCCAGGCGATGGCGTCCGGGCCGGCCAGTTGCGCGGTGGTGCAGATGACGGTGGCTTCGGTCGGGCCATAGGTATTGAGCAGCACCAGATGGCTTGGCGCGGCCGTGCGCCAGCGCGCCACGCGTTCGGCCAGCGCGGCCTCGCCGCCGATGATGACCAGGCGCAGGCAGTCGGGCAGCGGGGCGCCGTGCTGGCCGACGTGGAAGGCGAGTTCGTGCCAGAAGGCAGTCGGGAGATCGAGCACGCTGATGCGCAGGCGCGCGCAGGCGTCGATGAAGCGCTCCAGCGATTCGAGCATGGCATCGTCGCGCAGGATCAGGGTCGCGCCGGCGCCCAGGGTGAGGAAAATCTCTTCGACGCTGGCGTCGAAATGCAGCGGGGCGAACTGCAGCACGCGGTCGGCAGCCGTGACCTGGTAGCGCGCGCTGGCGCCAGCGCCGAAGTGGGCTAGCGCGGCGCGCTCGATCATCACGCCGTTTGGCCGGCCGGTGGAACCGGAGGTGTAGATGATGTACGCCAGTGCGCTGTCGGCGACTGCCAGCGGAGCCGCCATCGGTGTACACGGCATGGCTTCGTCGATGCACAGCAGCGGCATTGACGTTGGCAACAGCAGGGCGTATTTGCGCAGGCTGACCACCAGCGTCGGCTTCACGTCTTCCAGCACGGCGGCCACGCGCAGGGCAGGGCCGTCCGGGTCGAGCGGCACGTAGCCGCCGCCGGCCCACATGATGGCCAGCATGGCGACGACGGCATCGACGCCGCGCGGCAGCAGCAGCACGACCCGGCTTTCTTCGGTAACGCCGGCGTCGCGCAGGCGGCCGGCCATGTTCTGGACGGCTGTTACCAGTTCCGCATAACTGAGTTCGACGTCGCCGTGTATCAGCGCGGTCTTGTGCGCGTCGTGCGTGAGCAGGGTGGCGAGCACCGATGTGGGCGCGGTGGGCAGTGCGCCGCCCGACAGCAGGGCTGGCGTGGCGTGCGGCGCTTGTCCGAGGATGTCGGAAAGCAGCGCGTCGGGCTGTTCAAGCAGGGCTGTCAGCGATGTCAACAGCGACTGGTGCAGCGCATGCAAGGTGGCTTCGTCGTAGGCGTCCGGATTGGCTTCGATGTCGATGCGGCTGTTCGTGCCGGGGGCGATGGTGATCGACAGGTCTTCGACCGGACCGGCCGACACCGGGTGCGATACCGCATGCAGCGGGCCGAATACCGGCGGGCGGTCGAACGGCATCAGGTTGACGACCGCGCCGAACAGGCGGCGCGTGCCGCCGCTCATGCCCAGGTCGTGTTTCAGGTGTTCGTAGCGGTAGCGCTGGTGCGGGCGGATCGCCTTCATCTCGGCGGCGACCGCGCGCGCGAGATCTGCCAGCGATTGCGACGGTGTCGGCGTGAGGCGCAGCGGGACGATGTTCATCGCCATGCAGGGAATCGTCAGCGCCACCGAGCCAAGGCGGCCCATGACCGGCAGGCCCAGTGTCAGGTCGCCGGCGCTGGCGTAGCGGCGCAGCCAGGCGCCGGTGGCGGCGATCAGCACGGCGGCCCAGTCCACGCCGGCGGCGCTGGCCACTTCCTGGCAGCGTTCGATGATGCTGGTGGCGATGCCGCCGCGCACACGGCGCACGCCGCGCGCGACGGTGGCCGGTGGGGCCAGCATCGCCGGCGCGCCGGCATCGGCCATGCGCGCCATCCAGAAGTCGCGGTCGCGTGCGTAGGCGGGCGAGGCGACGTAGGCGGCATCTTCGGCCACCACCGGATCGAGCTTGCCGGCACGCGCGGGCGGGGCATCGGTATTGGCGCAGCGGGCCGAATACAGGGCCGCCACGCGCTGCGCCAGCATGGCATAGGCAAAGCCGTCGAGGGCGATGTGGTGGGCGCGCAGGTACCACAACGCCTTGCCTGGCGCCAGTTGCAGCAGCGCGCTGGCGAACAGCGGGCCGCGCGCCAGGTCGGCGCTCTGCTGCAAGTCGGCCTGCATCCACAGCCGGGCCTCGGCGTCGCTCATGTCGTGGCGCGCGAACGGCCAGTCCTCTTGCGGATCGGGCGTTTGCCAGAGCGCGTCGCCGTCGCTGGCAAAGCGCATGTGCAGGCAGTCGCATTCACGCACGGCCTGGCGCAGCGCGGCCTCGAAGTGGACGGTGTCCAGCGCGCCGCTCAGTTCAACCGCTTCCGCCGTCCAGTAGGCGGGGCTGGCGGCGTCGAGCTGCTGCCCGAGCCAGATGCCGTATTGGGCGCTAGTGAGCGCCAGCCGTGCGCCGCTCACTTGTTCACCCGGCGCGCGTCGAGCAGTTCCCACCAGTCGGCCAGGGTCGGGCGTTCGGCCAGTTCGACGAACGTGGTTTCGATGCCGGCGCGGCGCCAGCGTTCGATCAGGCTCATAAGACGGATCGAATCGAGGCCGGCGAAGAGCAGGTTGTCGTCCGGGAGCAGGTCCGATGCGGGTACCGCCAGCAGTTCGGCCACTTCCGCTTGCAGGGCGCTGCGCGTGGCGTGCCAGGCGATTGCCGGCTTGAGCGCGCCGCTCACGGTGGCCGTGCTGGCGACCACGCCGCAACGCTGCGACACGTAGTCGAGGCCCATCTGGTGCTGTTCGGCCGAGAAGTCGGCCAGTGCGTCGCCCACCAGGAAGGGCTGGATGTCGCTCATGAAGGCGTCGGCGGCGGTCATCAGGCAGCCGATGTGGGCATACACGCCGCACACGATCAGCTGGTCGCGGCCCTGTTCGCGCATGCGCGCCAGCAGGTCGCTGCGCACGAATGCGCTGTAGCGCCATTTGGTCAGGACCACGTCCTGCGCGCGCGGCGCCAGGCTTGCCACCACCGGGGCGCGCTCGGGCTTCGCGGTCAGGCCAGGGCCCCACCAGTCGGTCAGCAGGCCACGGTCCTGGGCCGATTGTTCGGCCGGTTGCGCGGTGTAGACCACCGGTACGCCGGCGGCATCGGCTGCATCGCGCAGCTGCTTGATGTGGGCGATCAGCTCCGGAATCGGCGCGGCGGCGTTATCGTAAAAGTCGAGGAAGTATTCCTGCATGTCGTGAATCAGCAGCACGGCGCGCTTCGGTTCAGGCATCCAGCTGACGCGGTTGTCCGGCATGGCCGTGGGCATGGGGTAGGAAGCGATTTTTGGAATGGTCATGGTACTTGCCGATCTTGTGATTGAGTGCCGATCAGCTGGGCGATTTGTTCGCGCAGCTGGCGTTTGTTAACTTTGCCGACGCCGGTGGTTGGGAAGCGCTCGACGAATTCGATGCGGTCGGGGATCTTGTACTGGGCCACGCCGCGTTCGCGCAGGAAGCGCGTCAGTTCAATCGCCCGCACCGGCGCGCCGCGCGTGACGATGAAGGCGCAACTGCGCTCGCCCAGGTAGGCGTCCGGCATCGACACCAGCGCGGCGTCGTGCACGGCGGGGTGGGCCAGCAGGTGGTTTTCGACTTCTTCGGCCGCAACCTTGTCGCCGCCACGGTTGATCTGGTCCTTGGCGCGGCCTTCGACCACCAGATGGCCGGACGGCAGGCGCATCACCAGGTCGCCGGTGCGGTAGAAACCGTCGCTGGTGAAGGCGCGCGCGTTGTGTTCTTCGGCGTTGTAGTAGCCGCGGATGGTGTACGGGCCGCGCGTGAGCAGGTGGCCGATCGCGCCGTCCGGCAGGTCGCGGTCTTCATCGTCGACGATGCGCACTTCGTCGGCTGGCGAGATCGGGCGGCCCTGCGTGTTGGCGGTCAGTTCGGGCGAGTCGTCCGGACGGGTGTAGTTGACCAGGCCTTCGGCCATGCCGAATACCTGTTGCAGGGCGCAGCCGAGCACCGGCCTGACGCGGCAGGCCGCTTCGGCGGAGAGGCGCGCGCCGCCAACTTGCAGCAGCTTCAGGCTACCGAGCTTGTGGCGGGTGGCGCCGGCGGCGTCGAGCCAGACCATGGCCAGCGGCGGCACCAGCGCGGTGATGGTCACGCCTTCGGCGTCGATCAGCGGGAAGGCGTCGTCGGGCGTGGGGCGGCGCGCCAGCACCACGCAGCCGCCCGCATGGAACACGCCGAAGCTGCCCGGGGAACTCATTGGAAAATTGTGCGCGACCGGCAGGGCGCATAAATACACGCTGTCGCGGTCAAGTTCGCAGATGTCGGCGCTGGCGCGCACGCTATATAAATAGTCGTCGTGGGTGCGCGGAATCAGCTTGGGCAGGCCGGTGGTGCCACCGGAGAGCTGCAGGAAGGCCACGTCGCCCGGCTGCGGGCCGGCCAGCGGCATCGGGGCGTCATACAGCGAATCGAAGGAAATGAATTCGGCGGCGTCTCCGAGCACGATGACACGCGGGACGGCAGCAACTTCGCGCGCCAGGGTGCGGTAGTCGAAGCCGGCGTCGCTGTCGGCGATGAGGTAGGCGGCAGCATCGGTAAACGCGCACAGGTGGCCGATTTCGTGGCGGCGGTGCGCCGGCAGTGCAAACACGGGCAGCGCGCCGATGCGGAACAGGGCGAAGCAGGCGACAAAGAATTCGGCCACGTTGGGCAGTTGCACGACCACGCGGTCGCGCGGGGCGATGCCGAGGCGGATCAGGCCAGCGGCGAAGCGGTCGGCGCGCAGGTCAAGTTCGGCGTAGCTCCAGCGGCGTGCGCCGCAGACCAGGGCGGTGCTGTCGGGATGTTGCGTTGCGCGCTCGCGCAGGAGAGAACCGAAGGTTTCACCGGTCCAGTAGCCGGCTTCGCGATAGCGCGCCGCAAAGTCGTCGGGATACGGGGTGAAACCGGGCAGATAGTCACTGGTCATGCCGCTTCCTCCAGCACCGCTTCGAGGCCCATCGCGCGCAGCATGGTGCGCAGCTTGCCGGACGTTTCGAGGAATTCGAGTTCGGGGTCCGATCCGGCGACGATGCCGGCGCCGGCGTACAGGGTGGCGCTGTGGGCGCCGACGTCGGCGCAGCGCAGGGTCACGGCCCATTCGCCGTCGCCGTTGGCGTCCATCCAGCCCACCAGGCCGGCGAAGAAACCACGGTCGAAACCTTCGGCCTCGTTGATGAAGCTGCGCGCCAGTGCGGCGGGGTGGCCGCAGACGGCTGGCGTTGGATGCAGCGCCATCGCCAGCGCGAGCGAACTCATATCGCGCTCGTTCAGTTGCGCCGTCACTTCGCTGCCCAGGTGCCACATGGTGGGCGTGGCGATCAGCGATGGCACGGCCGGCACGCTCACCGCGTGGCAGTAAGGACGCAGCGAGTCGGCCACCATGTCGGCCACCAGCGCGTGTTCGTGCAGGTCCTTCTGCGACTCCAGCAGGCCTTGCGCGCGGCGCTGGTCTTCGTGCGGGTCGGCGCTGCGCGGGATCGAGCCGGCCAGTGGATGGCAGCGCACGTGGGTGCCATGGCGCGAGAGCAGCAGTTCGGGACTGGCGCCGATCAGGGTGCGGCGCCCGTCGCTGTCCGGCGCCAGGTCGATGGCGAAGGTGTAGCCGTGCGCGTTGCGCGCGCCAAGGCGCGCCAGCAGGCCGGCCAGGTCGATCTCGGTTTCCAGCGTCAGTGAGCGCGACAGCACCACTTTTTCAAGCTGGCCGGCGCGGATGCGTTCGACCGCCCGGGCCACGGCGCGCTGGTACTGGTCCTGGTTGGGGATCGACGCGATGGTGCGCGGGAAGCGGGCGCGCACCGGCGGCGCTTGCGGGGTTGCGGCGGGCAGGTTGGCCGGGCCGGTCGCCATCATCACGTGCTCGGGAATGAACAGGTGCGCCGGTGCGTCGGCCAGGAAGGGCACGGCGCCGATCATCACCGGCAGCGCGCTGCCGTCACGGCGCGCGCAGCGCAGCAGGGCGCTGGCGGCACCGGCCAGTGCGGACCCGGACTGCGGCGCCAGGATGCTGCGCTTGCCGCTGGCCAGCAGCGTGTGGCCGGGCGACGAAAACAGGGTGGCGCCAGCTTCGTAGTGCGCGCACAGGTCGGCCGCGCTGGAACGGCTCAGGTAGTGGCCGTGCAGTCTGTCATTCATAGTGAATATTCCTTGCGTTAGGAGGGCAGTCGGAGCGATTCGCCGGGTAGGCGGGGCCGAACTATAGATCAAAATGAGAATCATTTACAATGTAAATATTAATGCAAATGAGATTGATTCGCATTTGGCTGTTATGGTATGCTCAAGTTTCACGCCTGTCAACGATGACGAATGTTCATCACACCTGAAAAGACCTATCATGCTCGTACCGCACCTCGCCGCCCGCCAACCGGGCTTGCCACCGCATGCCGCGGCGGCCCTTGCCGTCCACGCCACTACCCGCGGCGGGCACGCATGAAGCGCGACCTCTCTCCGCTCTCGCACGATATTCCCGGCGCGCTGCCGTCGCCCGCCGAATTGCGCGCGCAGCTGCCGCTGCCGGACAGCACGGCGCTGCTCATCGGCGCCGCGCGCCAGAGCGTGCGCGATGTCCTCGACCGGCGCGACCCGCGCCTGATGGTGGTGGTCGGCCCCTGTTCGATCCACGACCTGCATGCGGGGCTCGATTACGCGCGCCGCCTCAAGGCGCTGGCCGATGAAGTGGCCGACACCCTGTTCGTGGTCATGCGCGTGTACTTTGAAAAGCCGCGTACGCGGGTCGGCTGGAAAGGGCTGATCAACGATCCGCGCATGGATGGATCGTTCCGCATCGGCGAGGGCCTGGCGCTGGCGCGGCGCTTCCTGATCGATGTGGCGGCACTGGGTTTGCCGGCGGCCACCGAGACGCTGGACCCGGTGTCGCCGCAGTACGTGGGTGAGTTGATCAGCTGGGCCGCGATCGGCGCGCGCACCACCGAGTCGCAGACGCACCGCGAAATGGCGTCCGGCCTGGGCGTGCCGGTCGGCTTCAAGAACGGCACCGACGGCAAGGTCGATACGGCGGTGAACGCGATCGCATCGAGCTCGCATCCGCATGCCTTCCTCGGCATCGATGCCGATGGCCGCGCGGCCGTGATCCGCACGCCGGGCAATCCGTATGGCCACCTGGTGCTGCGCGGCGGCGGCGGGCGTCCCAATTACGATGCGCACAGCGTGGCGCTGGCCGGGCTGGCGCTGGAAAAGGGCGGCCTGCCGCCGAATATCGTGATCGACTGCGCGCACGATAACTCGAACAAGAACCACACCTTGCAGGCACGCGTGCTGGACGACGTGGTGCGCCAGCGCCTGGCGGGCAACCGCAGCGTGGCGGGGGTGATGATCGAGAGTTTCATTGAGGCCGGCAACCAGGCCATCCCGGCCGAACTGTCCACCTTGCGCTATGGATGCTCGGTGACCGACCCGTGCGTCGACTGGGCCGAGACGGCCGCCATGCTGCGCGGCGCGCGCGCGGCCCTGCGCGCGAGCGTGGCGGCGCTGCGGGAGGGTAGCGATGTCTAAGCCGTCCCGCGCAATCCTGCTGGTCGCGGCGCTGCAGTTCGTGTATCTGGTCGACTTCATGATGGTGCTGCCGCTCGGGCCGGACCTGGCGCGCGAGCATGGCTTTGCACTCGACCGCCTGGGCTGGCTGGCGGCGGCCTACACGCTGGCGTCGGCGGTCTCTGGCCTGGTGACATTCCGCCTGCTCGACCGCTTCGACCGCAAACCGGCGCTGCTGCTCACCTTCGGCCTGCTGGCGCTGGCGACGCTGGCGAGCACCTTGTGCCAGGGCTTGCCGGCGCTGATGGTGGCGCGCGCGCTGACCGGCGCCTTTGGCGGACCGGCGGTGGCGATCGGCATGGCCATCGTGATCGACCTGACCCCGCCCGAACAGCGCGGCAAGGCGATGGCCAAGGTGATGCTGGGCTTTTCGCTGGCGGCGATCGCCGGCGTGCCGCTCGGGCTGGAACTGGCGCGCGCGGGCGGCTGGCAGGCACCGTTTTATATGGTGGCGGCGCTGGCGGCGCTGGTGCTGGTGGCGATGGCGTGCCTGTTGCCGGCGCTGGAAGGGCACCTGAACGCGCGCGAGAAGGTCTCGGCGCGCATCCTGCTGGCGCGCCCTAAAGTGCGCCTGGCGATCCTGCTGCAGGCCGGCAGCGCGTTCTCGGCGTTCCTGGTGATCCCGCATTTTTCCGCGTACTTCCTGCTCAATATGGGCTTTCCGCGCGCGCAGCTGGGCATGCTGTATTTTGCCGGCGGCGTGGTGGCGCTCTTGAGCGTGCAGCTGCTCGGCCGGCTGGCCGACCGCACCGGCCCGCTGCTGGCGGCGGGCCTGGCCACCAGCGCTTTCTGCGCGGGCCTGGCGCCATTCTTCGGGCTGGGCGCGGCGTTGCCGATCCTGTTCTTCGTGCTCTTCATGGCAGGCAATGCGGGGCGCAACGTGACCATGGCGGCCACCGTCAGCCAGGTGCCGTCGCCGCATGAACGGGCCGGCTTCATGTCGCTGCAAAGCCTGGTGCAGGATGTGGCCATCGGCGCGGCCGCGCTGGTGACCAGCTGGCAACTGGGCGAGGCGGCCGACGGCAGGCTCACCGGCATGGCGCCGGTGGCGGCGCTGGCGGCTGTGATCGCGGTATCGGTGGCGTTCGGACTGGCGCGGCTGGCCGGTGCGCGCCGCGCTGTTGCGCTGGAGTGACACGGAACGGGGCGCAGGCATCGCCCCGAAAAATTATCTTTCAATGATGCAATTTTTTGCGGGGACTGGTCTTATAATTATCGGCACTATTGACCACGCCCAAAGCCAGATGGAAAATCACCAGTCCTCGCAAATCCGTACCCTGACCTATGTGGAGAATGAAGACCATCCGGTGTTCGGCACCCTGGTCGAGCAGATTCTCCACCTGCTCAATTCCAAGCTGATTTTCAGCGATATCATCATTCACCAGAACAGTCCGCTGATGCTGCGCCAGCCGAAAGGGCTGGTGGCGGTGACCGACTCGCCGATCACCAAGGAAGAGCTGGAAGAGTTCTTCGAGGTGATCGAGCCGGATTGGGCCGAACGCATTTCCGACCGCGCCTTCGACCGCTCGATCGACCTGCACACGGCGCGCATCCGCGCCAACTGTTTCACGTTCCAGGGCAAGAAGCGGCTCGGCTGCGTGGTGCGGCGCTTTCCGCGCGAACCGCTGCCGCTCAACCAGCTCGGCCTGCGCGCGGCCGAGCAGGATTTTGCCCTGCTCACCAGCGGGCTGGTGCTGATCATCGGCGACACTTGCCAGGGCAAGTCGACCACGATCGCCTCGATGATCGACCAGATCAACAAGACGCGCTCGGGCCACATCATCACTATCGAAGATCCGGTCGAAACCCTGATACCGCAGCGTAAATGCATCATCACCCAGCGCGAAGTGGGCTTTGACGGCGACGTCGAGAGCTATTACCTCGGCGCGCTGGACGCGCTGCGCGAGCGGCCGGACGTGATCGTGATCGGCGAAATCCGCGATGCCCAGACCGCGCAGGAAGCGCTGGCGCTGGCCGAATCGGGTCCGCTGGTGCTGGCGACCCTGCATGCGCGCTCGACCGAACTGGGTTTGCAGAAGATGCTGCGCCTGCTGGGTAATTCAGACGCGCAGGCGCAAGCCCTGGCCAGTGCCCTGCGCGGGGTGCTGTGCCAGGCCTTGCTGCCGTCGCTGGGCGGCGAGCGCTATTACCTGGCCACCGAGTGCCTGAGCTCGAATCCGGAAGTGGTGCGCATGATCGAATCCGGCCGCGTGGCGGAAGTGCGCTCGCTGATGGATGGCGGCACCGGCAAGTTCAACGCGGGCTGCCATTCGATGAACACGGCGCTGGTGAACCTGCTGCGCGAGAAGAAGATCAGCGTCGAGGATGCGCGCAATGCCACCACCGACCGGATCGGGTTTGCCGACGCGTGCTATAGCGGGATGCTGGACGCTGCGTAGGGCTGGTTGCCGTTCTGTGGATCGAACCAGGAGGAGAAGGCGCGCGCGTTTTTCGCTTGCCGCCGCGCTTCGCCTGCCAGCCACTACCATGGGTAGCAGCAATCCCGACATCGTGTGGCTGAGCAAATAGCGCCGATGGCTTATATTGCCCGCCGCGCAGGGCGGCAGACAGGGCATCAGGTACAATGTCTGCGAGCGGCATCGCTGTCGCGCGGGAGTATTGAAATGTTGACTAATGAAATGAAGCGGCAGGTCTTCCTCAAGCTGCGCTCCGAAAACTATCGGGCAAGCCTTCGCCTCGAAGGCTTGGTTCAGCGTCCGCTAAGCGCCAATAAACCTGTGGTTGAACCAACGGCGGCGACGCTCACGAAGAAGAATGTCAGCTAAGTACGGGGTAGGCCAGGACGTTCAATATTGTTATCCGAAATCTAGCGTTCTGGTCAATAAGCTCGGCATCACCGATGAGGATGCCTTGGAAGTCGCTGAAATCGAGCTGACCCAAGCCCGCATCGAGCAGTACGAGCCGAATTTCGATGATATTTCCCTGCCGACCCTGCGCGCAATTCACTTCCATCTTTTTCAAGATATTTATGATTGGGCAGGCGACCTTCGGACGGTCGACATCAGCAAAGGCAGCACACGGTTCGCGCACGTCACCCGGATCGAGGCTGAGGCGGACAAGCTCTTTCTGCAGCTTGAGCAAGAAAACTATCTCATTGGTTTGCCGCGTGCGCACTTCGTCGCCCGGTTGGCGCACTACTACTGTGAGCTCAACGTCATACATCCGTTTCGCGATGGAAATGGGCGTGCGCAACGGTTGATGTTTGAATTGATTGGTATCAATGCTGGCTTCGAACTTCGCTGGGAGCCGATTGGGCGCACGGAATGGGTCGATGCCAACATCGCCGCATATAATTGCCGGCTTGACGCACTTGCCGCTCTCCTGGATCGTGCTCTTACTCCTTTTTGAGCACTGCACGCGAGGCGCACCGTTTTGGGCAAACATTGCGCAAGCCTTGCGCAACGACAGCTTGTTCGATGCGGAGTGCGGCGCATGGCATGCCCCGCCGCAACTCAATCGAGCGGCGCGCTGCGATACCTGTTGACCTCCGACGCCGTCACTGGCGGCGCCTTGTTGCCCCAGCTGCTGCGCAGATAAGTCACCACGGCCGCCACTTCATTGTCGTTCATGCTGTGGCTGTAGGGCGGCATGCCGTACGGGCGCGGATTGCCGGCCGTGCCCGGCGCAAAACCGCCGTTGAGCACGATGCGGATCGGGTTGACCGCTTCCTTCATGGTCAGCGCGCGGTTGCCGGCCAGCGGCGGGTAGTGCGGCGGCAAGCCCTTGCCGTCCGCGCCGTGGCATTCCACACAGCTCGCCTCATACAGCTTCTTGCCCTCCGCAATCACCTGGCCCACGCGCGGATCGCTCGATATCTCCACTGCGGGCACCGGCGTGGCCGGCAGCGACTTGAGATACACCGCCATCGCCGTCACGTCCTCGGTTTTCAAATGCTGCAGGCTGCGCTGGACCACCTCGGCCATCGGTCCGAACACGGTTGCGCGCGGCGAGACGCCGGTCTTGAGCAGGTCGACGATGTGCGGCACTTCCCAGCTGCCCAGGCCGGCTTCGGCGTCGGAGGTCAGCGATGGGGCGTACCAGCCGATCATCGGGATCAGGCCGCCCGCCAGGCCTTCTTCGCTGGCGCCAAAATTGTTGCGCGTGCTGTGGCAGGCGGCGCAGTGACCGAGTCCCTCGACCAGATAAGCGCCGCGGTTCCACTGGGCGTTTTGAGTGCTGCCCGGCACGTATTCGCCCGGTTTGAAATACAGCAGGCGCCAGCCGGCCAGCATGAGCTGCTGGTTGTAGGGGAAGGCGAGACGATGCGGCTGGTTCGGTGCCTTTTGCGCGGGGATGCTTTGCATGAAAGCGTACAGCGCGTCCGAGTCGGCGCGGCTGACCTTGGTGTAATTGGTGTACGGGAAGGCCGGATACAGCAGGCGGCCATCGCGCGATGTGCCGTTGTGCAGCGCGTTCCAGAAATCGTCGGCGCTCCAGGCGCCAATGCCGGTCTCGCGGTCGGAGGTAATGTTGGGCGCGACCAAGCTGCCGAAAGGGGTTTCCAGCGCGCGCCCGCCAGCGTATTCGGGGCCGCCGCGCACCGTGTGGCAGGCCATGCAGTCGCCGGCCTTGGCCAGGTAGGCGCCGCGCGCAATATTGTCGGCGCTCGGTGCGAAGGCGGCCGGCGACGACGCGGCGATGAAGTCCTGGCGCGGCCAGGCGATGGCCACGGCAATGCCGATCACGGCGCTCAGTGTCGCCAGGCTGATGAGTAGTTTGTTTTTCATGAATCGGTTCCTGGCTTAGTCCGGGGCGCTGCCGCATTGGATCGGCAAGGGGCGCGCGATGGCGCTGGCGGGGCGGGCGTCGGGCACTGCCTGCTGGGTGCCGAGCCAGGCGGTCACGGCGGCCACGTCGTCCATGCCGAGACGTTCGGTGATGACGGCCATGCAGTCGGGCGCGTGGGCACGGCGCGTCTTGTTGCGCCAGGCGCCGAACTGGGCATTGAGATAATCGGGCGGCAAGCCGACCAGCCCGGGAATCGATGGCGTCACGCCAGTCAGCTTGTCGCCGTGGCAGGCGATGCAGGCCGGCACCTTGATGGCGGGATCGCCCAGCATGGCGAGCTGGCGGCCGCGCGCGAGCACGGCGGGCGCGACGTTGGCCGCGCGCGCCGGCAGCGGCGGCAAATGGTCGTTGGCGAAGTGCTCGGCGATCTGGTGCAGGTAGGCGTCCGGCAGGTAATCGACCATGTAGGTCATCAGCGGAAACTGGCGCCGGCCCTCGCGAAAATTGACCAACTGGTTGTACAGGTAGCCGGCCGGCTTGCCGGAGATGCGCGGGAAGACGGCGTCGTTGACATCCTTCTTGGCGTGGCAGGAGGCGCAGGCGAGCAGGCGCTGCTGCATGGTATCCGGCAGCACGGCGGGGCGCTCGGCCGCGTGCAGCGGGGCCGACATTGCGGCGAGCGCAAGCGCGCCGAGCACGACCGTGCTGGTGAGGGTGTTTCGCATGGGTGATTCTCTGATAAGGTGACCGGTGACAATATGATAGCGCGTCGGGGCAGGGCGCGACAGGTGCAGTGCGCGGCGAAAAAGCGGATCAGCGCAGGCCTGCGCCAGACGGCGCCATTGAATAGAGGCAGGAATATCGGTCATGATCGACAAGCTGGACATCACGCATTTACGCATCCTGGATGCCTTGTACAAGCTCGGCAAGCTGTCGGCGGCGGCGGAGCACCTGGGCGTGTCGCAGCAGGCGATCAGCCTGCAGTTGAAGAAACTGAGGGAGATCCTGGGTGACCCGCTGTTTGTGCGGACCGGGCACGGCATGCTGGCGACGCCGTACGCGAACCTGATCGAGCCGCATATTCATCAGGTGCTGGTGCGGCTTCATGCTATCCCGCTGCCTGATTCGGCAACGCCCGAGACAATCAGCCGGACGCTGTCGATCTGCGCCACCGATTACACGCAAAAAGTCATCGTGGCCGCCTTGATCCGCGATTTGCGCGTGTCCGCACCGGGGGTGAACATCATCGTGGTGGACATCGAGGTCAATGACCTGACCGCGAAAATGCACCAGGGCGATATTGACGTGACGTTTACCGTCGATGGCTACGTGCCGGCCGGGCTGGTGTCGGAGCCGCTGTTCATTGAACAATACCGCTGCGTGTCGGCCGACAGCGCCATGCTGACGGGCGCGCCCATGGCGCTGGCGACACTGGTCGGGTACGACTTTCTTATCACCTCGCCCGGCACCGGCAGTTTCAAAGGGTCGGCCGACGCGTGGTTCGAGCGGCAGGGCTTGCGCCGCAAGGTGGTGCTCTCCGCGCCGTCCTTTTTCATGGCGCAGGAATTCCTCAGGCAATCGGACATGCTGGCGTTTCTGCCTTCGCGCCTGCTGCCGGCCGCAGGATTGTTCGACATCCCCCTGGAAAAATACCCGCCGGGGTACGAAGTGGTGGCGGCCTGCCATCCGAGCGCAAACAAGGATCCCTTCATGCGCTGGCTGCTGGCGCGGGTGAAGCACTTGCTGGCCGCCTGAATGCCATGCCAGCGCCGGGGCCCTCGCTCACCATGGCGGCGCTTGTATCGCTTACAAGCGCAGCCCGATTGATCGGCCGCGAGCGCGCCAGCATACTGCGGCCTCATTCATTGTCCAGTGAGGTCGCTCATGCACATCAACCACATCAATCCGGCAGCCTTGTATGACGGCGCGCCGTTCGGCATGTCCCAGGCCACGGTCGACCCCGCCAGTGGCCTTGTCTTCGTGTCGGGACAGGTCGACTGGGATAGCAATTACCAGATAAAACACGGCGACATCGAAGCGCAGGCCGACAGTGCGGTGCAAAACCTGCTGACCGTGCTGGAAGCGGCCAATTCGTCGGTCGACCAAGTCCTGCAGCTGCGTGTGTATGTCAGAGGGGAGCTGGGCGAGCACATGGACAAACTGGTTCCTGTGATGGCGAGGTACTTCGGCGCAGCGCGGCCGGCGCTGACCGGGATCGGCGTCGCTTCGCTGGCGTCGCCGGAGACCCTGATTGAAATCGAGGCGGTGGCCCGCGTGCGCGTGCGCTGAGGAAAACCGGAAATTTCTCTGGTCTTATGATTTTTGCATGATTGTGCGCTAAAATCGGGGCCTTTTCGTCCCGCATGCCATCTTCCCATGAGCAACCGCTTCCTGAAGTTATCCGTTCCCCTGTGCGTCCTGCTCGCCGCGTGCGGCAAGTCGCCCACGCCGGCGCCGGCCACTACCAGCCCGGACGCGCCAGCGGCGTCCACCTCGGCCGCCAGCGGCGAGAGCTGGGAAGTGGTGCTGCTCGAACGCGACCAACCGCCCAATCAGCTGATCAGGATGATGCATGACGCGGCTTACCTGCCGTGCGTCGAAGTGGCCAAGCTGCTCAAGGTGGCCGTCAAGCCGTTCCCGGTGGTGCCCGATAACTATGGCCACCGGCGCGTGACCCGGATTACCAATGGCAGCTCGACCGTGGTCAAGACCGAGTCGCTCGGCGGCGACGAGTCGTCCTCGATGGATCCCAGGACCGGTTGCGTGTACAGGCTGCCGTCCGAAAAGATGGTCTCGGTCTCGCTCAGTCACGCCGGCAAGTCGACCCAGATCGACGACGGCAAGGTCACCTCGGGCGAGGAGATTCCCGAGTGGCCAGCCTTTGCGCCGCGCGGCAAGGAAACCACCGAGTACACCCAGGCGCGCACCGTGAACGGTGTCGAGCTGCGCTGCCTGCCGCCGAACTTCTGGACCATGAACACGAATAAGTATCTGGATTTGCGCGAGATGTGCGTCTACAAGACCGACAAGGTGCTGGTCGACGAGTCGGGCGATCCGCTGATCCTGCTGTCGCACGCGTACGCCAACGTCGTCAATCCGAAATATGCCTATACGGCGATCGTGGAGCCGCTCTCGCTGCGCCGCATTCCCAAGAGCGAGAAGGACCCTTACCAGGTGAGTAACTGGGGCAAGTAATGAGCAAGGAATGAGCAAGGAATGAACAAGTAATGCCAAGGCCCGCGCGCGGCGGGCTCGCGATCAGGGCGCGGTTTTGGCCCTTGCCTGGTCCGAACGCCAGCGCCGGTACACGCGCAGCGCCACATGGGCATCGTCCGCGGCGTACAGGATCTGCTTGTCGCTCAGGCGCGGCAGGGACCAGTTGGTGGTGGTGATCTTTTTGGATTTTTGCAGCTTCTGGCCGAAAAAGCGCGCCACCGCAGTCTTGGCGCCCAGGCTGTTGCGCTCACCCTTGCGCAGTGCGTTCGACAGGTCGAGCACGTTGCTGGTGTCGATGCCGAGCTTGCTTTGGAGGCGCAGGATGTCATCCTTCAAGCCGAAACCCACCTTGAGGATGGACTTCGATTCGAGCACGGCCTTGAGCACGTCGAGCGCCGGCTTGGCGCCGATCTGGAACAGGTAAGCGACTTCGTCAGTCGCCAGCTGCACCAGATGCGGGCCGGTCGACTGTTCTCCCTTGAGGAAGGTCGGCTTCGATTCGGTATCGAAGCCGAGCACGTCCGTGGAAGAGAGCGCCGCCAGCGCCTCGGCCGCATCCTGGTCGGACTTGACCATGCGTACGTCGGCGAGCGTGATGCCGTCGTACGGCGGCAGCAGCGCGTCCGGATCGGTGATCATCGGGCCCGGAATCAACCGTTGCGCGAGAACTTGGAGGCGAGCTGGAGCAGCTTTTCCTGGCGCAGGCGGTTCGCTTCGTCCGCCTGGGCGGCGTCGCGTTCGGCTTTCTTGCGCTCGGCTTCTTTCTTGAAGCGCTGCTGCAGCGTTTCCTTGGCGTGGGTGCGGTGGATGTCAGTCACTTCCGCACCGGCCACGCCGTCGAGGTCGTAACGCACCGTGGCTTTTTCCATTGCGCGCAGGTAGCGCAGGGAACCCGTGTGGATGCCCAGCGCGGCGCGCATGGTCTTGCGGTCGAGGCCGGGAACGCGCGCCAGCAGCTGCTTGTCGATGCCGATGGCCAGCGGCAGGCAGTCGCGGAAAGCGGGGAACTGTTGTTGCAATTGCTTGAGCAGGGAGCGCGCGCTTTGCGCGGGTGCCGGAGCCGGGGTCGGCGCGGTGACGGGAACGTCCGCGGACTCGGCGGCAAGACTAGTTGTATTCATTGACTTCATTGTAAGAGCTGGAACCGGAAGGATAGCATGCGACCATAGGCGCGTGCGCGGATTTTATTCGCTGTGGACCTATCCGCAGATGTGCGGATGACCCGGAAATCGTGTATGATCCACCTCTTGCCCTGCGCGCGGGTTGACGAAGCGCAGAAGGTTCAGTCAGTAGGAAGAGGGCGTCACGGCACCGGCGGTGTGGCAAGGGATTATATTCCTGGCTTATATCTGGTATTCGATATATCAATTATCGCGATATCTCGCATTGGTGCATAATAGTGACTGTCTACTCTATTCTTCATCTGAAAATAGATTCAAGCCCGTTTTGCCACGGGCTTTTTTTCGTTCCGCCATGCACAGCGCCATTTTGATCATAGCACACGCACCACTGCACCCCCGCACGGGGCACGCCCGCCAGGGCCATCGATGCATACGGTCGTGCTTGCAATTCGGCTACATCGCCCTTAGCTAGGGCCATCCTGATACACGTTCCATCGAGCGCGGTACGCCGGGCTCGGGTGGATTATTGACTGGAGTTTTAATGAAGAACACCGCTAAGACCTTAACCCTGACCGCCACCAAAGCGCCGCGTAAAAGCAGCGCTCAACTGGCTGTACCGAAAACCGCGACCTCCTACTTCCTCGAAACGGAAGCGGCGGCCAAGGTCACGGTGGTCAAGAAGGGTTCGCGCCTGGCCGCGGTGATGGCTGCCGCCGATCCGGTCGAGCAGGTCGAAGTGGGCATGCCCGCCGAAACCCTGCAGGACGCAGTATCGTACTCCGCCGACGCGTACTCCGCCGACTCCGCGCCTGCGGACGCTGCCGCCGTGCCTGTTGTCGTGCGCAAGCGCTCCAAGCTGGCCGTGCGTCCCGATCTGGCTGCCGAAGTGCATGCCGAGCTGGTGCCGGGCATGAAAGTGGCGCCGAAAGCGCGCACCGCCGTCAAGAAAATGGATCCGGAACCGACCATGATCCTGACCGCCGGCCAGGCCGTCAGCCAGACCACCGACGCCGCCGCGCTGGCCGCGATCGATACGTCCGGCTACCTGCTGCCATCGGTCAAGGTACCGGGCCGCCGTGGCCGCAAGCCTAGCGAATTCACGCCCGAGAACGACGAAGTCGCCGCGCTCAACGCAGTTGAACGCGCCGAACTGAAAGCCGTTTCGAAAGCCAAGGAACGCAAGGCCAAGGGTGGCGTGAACGGCATGCTGGCGGCCGACCCGAAAGCCTCGGAAGCGGATATGGAACGGCGCCGCCAGCAGATCAAGAACCTGATCAACATGGGCAAGGAGCGCGGCTACCTGACCTATGCCGAGATCAACGATCAGCTGCCGGAAAACATCATCGATCCGGAAGCGGTCGAAGGCATCATCGCCACCTTCAACGACATGGGCATCGCCGTCTACGAGCGCGCGCCCGACGCTGAAATGATGCTGCTGACCGACACGGTCGCCACCGCCACCAGCGACGATGAAGTCGAAGCGGCTGCGGCCACGGCGCTGTCGACGGTCGATTCCGACTTCGGCCGCACCACCGACCCGGTCCGTATGTACATGCGTGAAATGGGCGCGGTGGCGCTGCTCACGCGCGAAGGCGAGATCGAAATCGCCAAGCGTATCGAAGGCGGCCTGAAAGACATGGTCCAGGCCATTTCCGCTTGCCCGACCACGATCGCCGAAATCATCGCGCTGTCGCACAAGATCGCCAACGACGACCTCAAGGTCGACGAAGTGGTCGATGGCTTCGTGGACCACAACGAGAGCTCGGCCCCGGCCGCGCCCGTGGTGCACGCCGCGCCATCGGAAGATGACGAGGAAGAGGAAGAAGAAGTCGAGGAAGAAGACGGCGACGCGAATGGCGGCGCGGCCGGCTTCTCGGCCGAACAGCTGGTCCAGCTGCGCAAGAACGCGCTCGACAAGTTCAAGATCATCGAAGTCGAATTCGACAAGATGGCCAAGGCCTTCGAGAAGGAAGGCTACGGCACCAAGAACTACGTCAAGGCGCAGGAAGTCATTTCCAACGAGCTGCTGGGCATCCGCTTCACCGCCAAGGTCGTCGAGAAGCTGTGCGACACCCTGCGCGGCCAGATGGATGAAGTGCGGCATATCGAAAAAGCCGTGCTGGCGATCTGCGTGGACCGCTGCGGCATGCCGCGCGCCCACTTCATCAAGGTGTTCCCGGGCAACGAGACGGACCTGGCCTGGGTCGACCGCGAAGTCGACTGCGCTTATCCGTACAGCGTGGTGCTGAGCCGTAATGTACCGGCGATCAAGGAACTGCAACAGCGCATGATCGACCTGCAGGCACGCGTGGCGCTGCCGCTGGCCGACCTGCGCAAGATTAACAAGCAGATGGCCGCCGGCGAAAAGCGTGCGCGCCACGCCAAGCGCGAAATGACGGTTGCCAACTTGCGTCTGGTGATTTCGATTGCCAAGAAGTACATCAACCGTGGCCTGCAATTCCTCGATCTGATCCAGGAAGGCAATATCGGCCTGTTGAAAGCGGTCGACAAGTTCGAGTACCGCCGCGGCTACAAGTTCTCCACGTATGCCACCTGGTGGATTCGCCAGGCCATCACGCGTTCGATCGCCGACATGGCGCGCACCATCCGCGTGCCGGTGCACATGATCGAAACGATCAACAAGATGAACCGCATTTCGCGTCAAATCATGCAGGAAACGGGCAGCGAGCCGGACCTGGCGACCCTGGCCTTGAAGATGGAAATGCCGGAGAACAAGGTTCGCGAGATCATGAAGATCGCGAAAGAGCCGATTTCGATGGAAACGCCGATGGGCGAGGATGGCGATTCGCAACTGGGCGACTTCATCGAAGACAATGCGACCCTGGCGCCACTGGATGCCGCATTGCACGCCTCGATGCGCAATGTGATCAAGGAAGTGCTCGATTCGCTGACCCCGCGCGAGGCAAAAGTGTTGCGTATGCGCTACGGTGTTGAAATGTCGAACGACCACACGCTGGAAGAAGTGGGCAAGCAGTTCGACGTGACGCGCGAGCGGATTCGCCAGATCGAAGCGAAGGCCATGAGCAAGCTGCGCCAGCCATCGCGTTCGGACAAGCTCAAGAGCTTCCTGCACAACCATTAAGGTACGTTTTCCGTGTCGGCCCTTGGCCGCTGCGGCAGCAAAAAACCGTGTCCATCCTTCGGGGTGCGCACGGTTTTTTTACGTTCTTGCCAAAGCTTCTCGCGCGCGCGGTCAGCGTCGCCTTTTCCTGCGAACGTCGCTGCACCCAGCCCAGCCCAGCCCAGCCCAGCCCCGTCGCTCCCGCGAAGGCGGGAGTCCAAGTTCGATACCCATGTGCTGCTTGGCGCGCATAAAGGCATTCCGGAAACCATCCCCAACGATCCCGAGATAGAAACCTGGCTCTGGCGTCCCCCTTTTCGGCCGCAAGGCGATACCACTGGAGCGCGATCTTATGATTGGCTGGCACCCCGTACCCACCGGGTACAGATACCCCAGCCGCCTTGCCGACGCCACGCCGCCTGCGTTGGCCTTGGCGGTCAGTTCGCGCTGGACCGTCGCGTAGTCCTGAACCATTAAAGCCGATTCGCCTGCGCTCCGGCGGGAGAGGGCCTGGCCGGCGGACAGGAACAGTGAGAGAGGTCGATCATAGTGTCGCCCTAGGTTCAAGCCGGGACGCAAGAATATTTGTGGGCCTATTACCCGAAATCATGGATTGATGGTTACTATGTTGAGCTTCACCTTAACCCCACAGATCGATGCCTATGCCACACACTAGCCCATCCGCGCCACACTCCCGCCGCGTCACACCGCTTGGTGCGCTGCTGGCGGCAGCCTCACTCTATGCGCTGGCGCTGGCGCCGGCGGCCATGGCGGAGACGACCATGAAATGGGCGGCCGCCGCGTTTAGCGTCAAGGATCAGCAACCGGTGGACGGTGTCGAATTTACGTTCGAGTTGACCGATACCCGCTCAGGTCTCAAGACGCTCAGAAACTGCGTCACGCCCGCCGATGGCGTGTGTTCGCTGACCGTGCCGGCGTCGAGCAGCTTCTTTGCCGGCAAAGCCAACATGAACGCCGTGGTGACGTATAAGAAGGCAGGATTTCAGGACACGGCACACATCAGCTGGAAGGATACCGACAAAGGCAAGACGGCTTTCTTCATGCTCACCCCCGTCGGCTATGCTGAGGAACAGTCCCAGGCTGCGTTGATGCGCGAACAAGAGCAGGCGCGTGCCTCAGCGGCGGCCCAGCTGGCACGGGCCGAGCGCAGCCGGCGCATAGCCAGCGCGCACGAGGCCGCAGCGGTCGTCTGCAAGAACAAGGCGCAGTGCGACAAGGTCTTTGCGCTGGCCGAGATCTATGTCAGCGAGCACTCCGCGACCAAGATCCAGACGGCGACGGCGACCACCATCACCACCTACAACCCGACTTCGGCCGAGCGGGCGTCGCTCAACGCGCGCCGGCTGCCGGGCAAGGGGGACAGCTCGACGGTTTCGCTGCAGGCGCTCTGCAAGGATGAGCTGCTTTACCCCTCCGATGCGTGCGTGGATGGCGCGATCGCGACGTTGAACGGCTTCGCCGGGTATGTGCAATCGATGCTCAAAAACTGATGAACGGCATGGGTGGTCGAGGAGACAGCGTTCTCAAGCGACTCGTACTATGAACTGAAAAGTACAAGCGATGCGGCATGGCAAGACGAATGGCATTCATTCGAAAGCGCGCTCAAAACTGAGGCGCGCTACTTCAGTTGCAAGGCAGCCGCGCAGTTCGCTTCAATTTTTTGAAATCTGGATGAGCTTCGACCGATGTATCACGAAGCATATGGCGTGTGAGCGTTGTGGCCTCAGCTCTCAATCGTTTCCAACGAGATCGACCAAGCGGCTTCACCGTGTCTGTCATAAGGCACCGCATTTTGGTTTGATCCTGAGACCAGATTAGCGCACTTCTGGTGCTTATCGCCTTGTTGAATAGGGTATGCGTGCATTGCCCCGAACCCTGGGCGGGTGTGATGCCCCCAAAGTGCACTTCCTGGCACTGCCGTGCGTAATGCCGATGACATCGGTGGTGTTTCCTGACGATCACTGCGAACGCAGCCACAGGCGGCTCAATGAACTTGGGGGGGCGCATGCGTTCCCGCCTTCGCGGGAGTGACGGTAGAGGCGGAGCAACGGTGGGAAGTGACGGTGTAAGCGGGACCAACACCCAAAAAAATGCGCATCCGGAAGTCCGGACGCGCAAACAGGGGTAGTCGATAAAGCAGGCCGAACCTGTCGCGCCTGCGCTATCTGCTTTCATTGTACATACGTTTTTGCAGCGACCTCATCGAAATATTATATTTTTTGAATTGTTGTATTCACGCCAATCCAGCTTCCGTCGCATGGCTTTCCAGCGGAATCATCATGGCCAGGGTGGTTCCGCCGCCCGGCCGGCTGTCGATCACCATCTGCCCGCCGAACACATCGACCCGCTCACGGATGCCGCGCAGCCCGAACGAGGCCACCTTGGCTGCATCTCCCGGTCCCATGCCCACGCCATTGTCGACGATGGTAATGGTCAGGTATTCCACACCGATGTCCAGCCCCACCTCCACATGGGTCGCTTTCGCGTGCCGCAAGATATTGAGCAGGCACTCCTGGATGATGCGGAAAATGACTTCGGTACGATGACTGTCCGGCGGCGGTCCTTCGCCCTCGCTCACGCTCAGCGAGGTGGCAATCCCGCTGCGTTTCTCGAACTGCTGCACCAGCCACTCGGCGGCCGCCGGCAAGCCCAGTTCCAGGGTGCTTGGATGCAGGTCGTTCATGATCGCGCGCACCGAGCGGATGGTCAGGTCGATGGTGTCGAGCACGTCGCCGACCTTGCGCTTGAGCAGGGGATGGCGCTGGCCGGCGCGCGCGTGCAGCATTTCCACGTCGAGCTTGAGTGCCATCAGGTTTTGCCCCAGCTCGTCGTGGATGCCCTTGGCGATGCGCTTGCGTTCTTCTTCCTTGATCGTTTCAAGATGGGAACTGAGCTGGCGCAGCTCGCGGAACGATTCGGCCAGCGCATGTTCGGCCATCTGGCGCTCGGCCACTTCGATGCGCAACTGGGTGTTGCTGTGCTCCAGTTCGGCCGTGCGCATGCGGATGCGCACTTCCAGCCCGATCTGTACCGCCGCCAGTTCCAGCTCGGCCGCCTTGCGTTCGGTGATGTCGGTCAGCATCAGCAACGTGCCCTCGGCCACGCCTTCGTCGCCCAGCATCGGGCGCCCGCTGACGATGGCCCAGCCGATGCTGCCGTCCACCCGGCGGTACGACAGGTCGTAGGTGCAGCCGACATGGGCGGCGTCGGCGCTGATCATTTCGTCCAGGTCACGGCGCGGATTGTCGCCCAGGAAGTCTTTCATCGGCAGCCCCCTCATGCGGCCCGGCGTGGTGCCGAACATCTGGGCCAGGCGGGCATTGGCAAAGGTGGTGCTCGATTCGCCATCGAGCGTCCAGACCCCTTCGTGGGCGGTGTCGATGAAGTGGCGGTAGCGGCTCTGGGCGGTGTTGCGCGCCATGGCCAGCGCGCGGATGCGCAGGCTGACCACGAGGGCGGTGCCGGCCAGCGCAATGGTGAGGGAAAACAGCCAGCGCGGTACGGCGTGCGCGTCGCTCAGGGCAATCAGCGCCACCACCGACGCCAGGATCAGGACGATGGCGGCTACGGTCAGGCAAAGCGACTCCACGCTCCACGTTTTCATGCGCACCCCCCCTCGTGTTTCAGTCAGGTTGTCGGTCGGTTCATTCTATGCCAGCTTTTGGGAAACAGCATTATTTGTATTCGACAAGCGAATCAGGCGTATGCCTGGTGCATGGCAGGCCCGGCGCGTTGGAAAATTGCATAGAGGAAAGTTGTTGATTGCTCAAAAGGGGTTTGCTGCCAAACTTCACGGCGCATCCCCCTTCCACGCCAACCAGAGCCAGATTGCCACCATGATTCCACGTCCGCTTTACGTCGCCCTGATCCTCGCCGCTGCCCATGGCGCAGCTCACGCCCAGGTCATCAAGTGCAAGGACGCCAGCGGCCGCACGAGCTATCAATGTACGCCTTGCGCCCCGGAGCAGGGGGCGCGCGAGCAGAAAATGGCGGCGCCCGCGCAGAAGGCGGCCAGCGCCGCCGCGCCGAACAAGGAGCCGGTGTCGTCCGGGCAGGCGGACCTGGCGGCCGTCAACGAACGCATGCGGGTGCGCATGTGCGAGATCTATCGCAAGAATGTGAGTGTGCTGAAGGATTCTGAAAAAATGATTGTCCCTGATGGCAAAGGGGCCTTGCAGGTGGCCGATGCCAGGCGCCGGGCGGCGGAGATCGCGCAGGCCGAGCAACGCGTCGCCGAGAACTGCAAGTGACAAGCGGGCGGCGCGCCAAGGCGGCGCGCCAAGGCGGCGCGCCGCCCGGGGCAGGCGCTTAACCCGTATTGCGCAGGCCGGCGGCCACGCCGTTGATCGACAGGTGGATGCCGCGGTGGACCCGTTCGTCGACCTTGCCCGGTTCGCCCGACAGCGCGCGGTGGCGGTGGATCAGCTCGACCTGCAAGTGATTGAGCGGATCGAGGTAGGCGAAGCGGTTCTGGATCGAGCGCGCCAGCAGCGGGTTGCCGGCCAGGCGTTCATGGGCGCCGGTGATCATCTCCAGGCAGCGCAAGGTGGTGCCGTGTTCGGCCGCAATGCGCTTGAAGATGCGCTCGCGCAGTTCCACGTCGGCCACCAGGCCGGCGTAACGCGAGGCGATCGCCAGGTCGGTCTTGGCCAGCACCATGTCCATGTTCGACAGCAGCGTGGCGAAGAACGGCCACTCCTTGAACATGGCTTGCAGGGTCGCGATTTTTTCTTCGCGCTCGCCTTCCTCGATCCATTGCGTGATGGCCGAGCCGAAGCCGTACCAGCCCGGCAGCAGCAGGCGGCACTGGCCCCATGAGAAGCCCCAGGGAATGGCGCGCAAGTCTTCGATGCGCTTGGTCGACTTGCGCGAGGCCGGACGCGAACCGAGATTGAGTTCGGCGATTTCGGCGATCGGCGTGGCCGAGAAGAAGTAGTCGGTGAAGCCCGGCGTTTCGTAGACCAGGTTGCGGTAAGCCTTGTAGGCGCGTTCGGACAGGCCGGCCATGATGGCTTCGAAGCCGGCCAGCTGCTTGGCCTTGGCGCCTTCGGCGGCGTGCGGCATCAGGCTCGCTTCGAGCGTGGCGGCGACCAGCAGCTCCAGGTTGCGGCGGCCGATTTCGGCGTTCGAGAACTTGGAGGCGATGATTTCGCCCTGCTCGGTCAGGCGGATCTGGCCATTCACGGTGCCCGGCGGCTGCGCCAGGATCGCTTCGTAGCTTGGACCGCCGCCGCGTCCGACCGTGCCGCCCCGGCCATGGAACAGGCGCAGCTTGACGCCGGCATCAAGGAACACCTTGACCAGGTGGATTTCAGCCTTGTACAGCTCCCAGTTGGAGGTCAGGAAGCCGCCATCCTTGTTCGAGTCCGAGTAGCCGAGCATGACTTCCTGCAGCTGGCCCTGGTGCGCGATCAGTTCCTTGACCAGCGGCAGCGCCATCCACTCGTTCATGATGCCGGCCGCGCGCTGCAGGTCGGGAATGGTCTCGAACAGCGGGATGACCATGGCGTCGAGCTGCTTCTCGCGTGTTCGCAAGAGCCCCGTTTCCTTTTGCAGCAGCAGCACTTCGAGCAGGTCGGACACGGTTTCGGTGTGCGAGATGATGTAGTTGCGGATCGCGCGCTTGCCGTAGCGCTGGCGGATATCCTTGGCCGCGCGCAGGATCGCCAGTTCGGACGCGGTTTCGTCGCTCAATTCGGCGTACGGCGAATACAGCAGGCGCGGTTGCGCCAGTTCGGCCAGCAGCAGCTGCACCTTTTGTTCTTCGGTAAGCTGGGTGTAGTCGGCTTCGACGCCGGCGCCGGCAAACAGCTCGGCTAGCACGCGTTCGTGCACGTCGGAGGTCTGGCGCATGTCGAGCGAGGCCAGATGGAAGCCGAAGATGGCGGCGGCGCGCTGCACCGTGGACAGGCGCGGGCGGACCAGGAGCGTGCCGTGGTTGGCGCGCAGCGAGTCGGCCAGCACTTGCAGGTCGGTGCAGAATTCGGTGGCGTCCAGGTAGGGCGCGGCGTGCCCGACTTCCTTGCGCAGGATGTTGGTCGCGCCCAGCGCGCGCGCGCTGGCGGCCAGGCGCGCGTAGATGCCGATCAGGGCGCGCCGGTATGGCTCGTCGCTGCGGTGCGGCGACTGGTCGGGCGAGGCGTCGGCCAGCGCTTGCAGGGCCGGGCTGGCGCCCACCATCAGGGTCGAAATCGACAGTTCGGCGCCGAGCGCGTGCACTTCGTCGAGGTAGAAGTCGAGGATGGTGGTGGCTTGGCGCACCAGCGCGTGCTGCATGGTGCCGGCGTTGACGTTCGGGTTGCCATCGCGGTCGCCGCCGATCCAGCTGCCCATCTGCACATACGAGTTGTCGTTGTCGGGCGCCGCGCCGTCGGGATAGTGTGCGGCGATTTCTTCTTCGATGTCGTCGTACAGGCCGGGCAGCTCGCGCAGGAAGGTGATGCGGTAGTAGGACAGGGCGTTATCGATTTCGTCGGCCAC
The DNA here is from genome assembly GCF_030348125.1 of Massilia sp. DJPM01. NCBI lineage: Bacteria > Pseudomonadati > Pseudomonadota > Betaproteobacteria > Burkholderiales > Oxalobacteraceae > Massilia > Massilia sp. DJPM01. The sequence continues at coordinate 37,164 of NZ_JAQOZV010000036.1, read as the reverse complement.
GGTCAGCTTGGAATAGCGCAGCATGCGCGTCTGCCACAAGGTCGCGATGCGCGCGTGCAGCAGGTGCATATTGGCCACGCGCTCGCGCGGGGTGAGCGGCAGGTCGCGTTCGGCCAGCAGGCGCGCGATGTCATGCTCGGCGTCGAGAATGCTCTTGCGCTGCACTTCGGTCGGGTGGGCCGTCAGGACCGGCGCGATCAGGGCGTCGCCGAAAAAGGTGCGCACGGTGTCGCTGCCCACGCCGGCCGCTTTCAGCTTGGACAGCGCGAAGCTCACGCTGCCCTGCTGCGGCGCCGAGCCGGCCAGCAGGTGGGCGCGGCGGCGGCGGATGTGGTGCTGGTCCTCGGCGATGTTGGCCAGGTGCGAAAAATACGAAAACGCGCGCACCACCGAAATGGTTTGCTCGCGCGTGAGCTTGTGCAGCAGGGCGGTCAGGTCCTGGCCGGCCTGGGCGTCGTCTTCGCGCCGGAAACGCACCGCAGTCTGGCGGATGGTCTCGACGACGTCGAACACGGCTTCGCCTTCCTGGTCGCGCAGCACGTCACCGAGCAGGCGGCCGAGCAGGCGGATATCTTCTTTCAGCGGAGCGTCCTTGTCGAGGACTGGAGGGTTTTCTTGTGCAGCGGATGAATTTACCATGTTGGACCACAGAGTGAAAGTTGGTGCAAAGGCTTCTGGCCAGGTTCTGCAAAGGGGACGCATGATAAAATTTGTGATCTTATGCAGGCGCCGATGACTGCCATAACCGGTTTGAGGTTTTACGACAGTGAAAGAATCCGTTTTGAAAGCAACTGAATTGAACCAGCAGCCCTCCAAGCTCATTATCGCTTCGCGCGAAAGCCGGCTCGCCATGTGGCAGGCCGAGCATGTCCGCGCGCAATTGGCTTTATTATATCCGCAGTGCAGCATCGAGATTCTCGGAATGACGACGCGCGGCGACCAGATCCTCGACCGCACTTTATCAAAGGTCGGCGGCAAGGGCTTGTTCGTCAAGGAGCTGGAGGTGGCGATGGCCGAAGGGCGCGCCGACCTGGCCGTGCATTCGCTCAAGGATGTGCCGATGGACTTGCCGGAAGGTTTCGAACTGGCCGCCGTGCTGGAACGCGAAGACCCGCGCGACGCCTTTGTGTCGAACGATTTCGGCAGCCTGGACGAGCTGCCGCCGGGCGCGGTGGTGGGCACCAGCAGCCTGCGGCGCCAGTCGCTGATCGCGGCGCGCCATCCGCACCTGGTGATCAAGCCGCTGCGCGGCAATCTCGATACGCGCCTGGGCAAGCTCGATCGCGGCGAGTATGCCGCCATCATCCTGGCCGCCGCCGGTCTCAAGCGCCTCGGTTTGCCCGAGCGCATCCGCTCGCTGCTGGACCCCGAGCACTCGCTGCCGGCGGCCGGACAGGGCGCGATGGCGATTGAAATCGTCTCCAGCCGCACCGATGGCGTCGACCTGCGTGCCGTGCTGGCGCCGCTGAACCATTTGCCGACCGCGCAACGCGTGGCGGCCGAACGCAAGGTGTCGAAAGTGTTCGGCGGCAGTTGCCAGATTCCGCTGGCGGCGTTCGCCACCATCGACGACGGCGTGATGCACTTGCGCGCCATGGTCGCCACGCCGGACGGCAAGCGCAGCGCGCATGCCGAGCTGCGCGGCCCGGCCGACGATCCGGAGCTGCTGGGCCAGCAGGTGTCGGACTTGCTCGACAACCAGGATGCGCGCGCGATCCTGGCCGCCTGCAAGGTCGATGCCGGCGCCGATGCCTGACGCGGTCATCATCACGCGCCCGCTGGCGCAGGCCGGCGCCCTGGCCGCGCAGGTGAGGGCGCTCGGGCGCGAGGCGGTGCTGCTGCCGCTGCTCGAGATAGCGGCGCTGGACGACCAGGGGCCGCTCAAGGCGGCGCTGGCCGGCATGCACGATTGCGCCATGGTGGCGTTTGTGTCGCCCAACGCGATCGATGCCGCGTTTGCCCACATCAGCGTGTGGCCGACCTGGGTGACCCTGGCGGTGCTGGGCGAGGGTAGCCGCGCCGCGCTGGAACGGCATGGCATCAACGACCATACGGCGACCATCGTCAGCCCGCGCGATCCAGCCCGCAGCGACTCGGAAAACCTGCTTGAGACGCTCGACCTGGCGGCCCTGGCCGGCCAGAAAGTGCTGATCGTGCGCGGCGAGAGCGGGCGCGAACTGATGGCCGATGGCTTGCGCGCGGCCGGTGTGCTGGTCACCACCGTGGCCGCTTACCGGCGCCATGTGCCGGTGCTGACCCCGGAACTGGCGCAGCAGCTGCGCGTGCTGATGGAAGGCGACAACGACTGGATCATCACCAGTTCCGAGGCGCTGCGCGGACTGGTGGCGCTGGTGCGGGAGATGGACGATCCCGCCCTTGTGGAAAAAATGCAACAACAGCATCTGATCGTGCCGCATGCCCGTATTGCCGAAACGGCAAGCACGCTGGGCCTGTGCCGTTTGACGCTGTGCGGATCAGGCGACGAACGTCTGCTTGCCGCGTTACAATCACGAGCATGAACGAATTGCCTACATTACCTGAACACAGTGCAGCGCCCGGCGCTGCTCCCCATGCCGACCAATACAGTGCACCAGCGGGGGCGCGCGCGCGCTCGTCCGGTGGCGACAGCATGACTGAAATCCTGCAGCGTCCGATGACGGTGGTGGTGATCCTGCTGGCGCTGCTGCTGGCCGCGCACGCCTGGTCGACGCGCAGCAACCTGCTCAAGCTGCGCATGGAAATGGCCAACCGCCTGCAAAAGGGCGAAGTGGTCAATACCGAAACCAGCACCCTGGTGCGCACGGTGCAGGACCAGACCAAGGATTTGCAGGCCAAGGTCAGCCTGCTGGAAAACCGCCAGGTCGAAGCCCAGAGCCAGCAATTGGCGCTGGAACAGCTGTACCAGGATTTGTCGAAGAACCGCGACGAATGGGCGCTGGCTGAAATCGAGCAGGTACTGTCGACCGCCAGCCAGCAGCTGCAACTGGCCGGCAATGTGCAGGGCGCGCTGATCGCGCTGCAAAACGCCGACCGTTCGCTGTCGCGCTCGGACAAGCCGCAATTCATCACGATCCGGCGCGCGATTGCGGCCGATATCGACAAGCTCAAGGCCCTGCCGGCGCTGGACCTGACCGGCGTGGCGCTGCGCCTGGACAATGTGATTACCCAGGTTAATACCCTGCCGATGCTGGCCGACGAAAAACCAGCCCTGCCGGCCAAGCCGGTCAAGGTGGCGGCCGCCCCGGTGGCGCCGAAAGCGGGCGCCGCGCCGGCCACGGCAGCGGCCCCGGCGCCGGTCAAGGACTCGATGCTGGTGCGGGTGCAGGACGTGTGGCAGAGCTGGACCGGCGAAATGTGGGATGAAATGCGCCAGCTGATCCGGGTGCGCCGCGTCGATACGCCGGAAGCGCTGATGCTGTCGCCCTCGGAAACCTATTTTGTGCGCGAAAACGTCAAGCTGCGCCTGCTGAATGCACGCATGGCGCTGCTGGCGCGCAATGAAGTGGCTTTCCGCAACGACCTGGTGGCGGCGCAAGATGCCCTCGCCAAGTATTTCGACACGCGCGCCGGCACCACCCAGGCTGCGCAAGCGCTGCTGCGCCAGGTCCAGGCCAGCAACCTCGCCATCGAGATGCCGTCCCTGTCCGACAGCCTGAACGCCGTGCGCAACTACAAAGCGAAGCCATAACATGCGTCTTCTTCTCTGGTTAGTCGCGCTGATGGCCGCGGCCATCGGCATTGCCGTGACGGCACGCTTCAATCCGGGCAACGTGGTGTTTTTCTACCCGCCGCACCGGATCGACATGTCGCTCAATTTCTTCGTGGTGGTGGTGGTACTGCTGTTCATCGTCATGTACGCCTTGCTGCGCGCGCTGCGCGCCACGGTCGGCATGCCGGGCCGGGTCGCCGCCTACCGCCAGCGCAAACGCGAGCGCGATGGCAACAAGGGCTTGCGCGATGCGCTCAAGGCCCTGTTCGAGGGCCGCTTCGGGCACGCCGAAAAAGCCGCTATCCGGGCCGCCGAACTGCCGGAAAACGCCGGCATTGCGGCCCTGATCGGCGCCCGCGCCGCGCACCGCATGCGCCAGGGCGCGCGGCGCGACAACTGGCTGGCCGGCGTGGTGCATGACAATTCGCTGAAAACCGCGCGCCTGATGACGATGACCGAACTGCTGGTCGACGACCACCAGCCGCAGGCGGCGCTCGACGCCGTGGCCGAACTCAATGCCAGCGGTACGCGCCACATCCACGCGCTGCAATGGTCGATGAAGGCGCACCAGCAAGCCAAGAACTGGCCGGAAGTGCTGCGCCTGGTGCGTTCGCTCGACAAGCACAAGGCGCTGCATCCGGCCCTGTCGGCGCGCCTGCGCGAACTGGCCTACGACGCCTTGCTGTCCGATAGTTCGCACGATGCCGAATCGATCCTGCGGGTGTGGTCCACCGTGCCGAGCGCCGACCGGGTCAAGCCGTACGTGGCGGCGCGCGCGGCGGCGGCCCTGAATGCACGCGGCCTGCACGATGAAGCGCGCGCCAGCGCCGAGGAAGCGCTGCGCGCCGACTGGGACGACCGCGTGGTGCGGGCTTACCGCGATGCGGCGGCGCAGGCCGGTTCGCCGGCGCTGCTGGCCCAGATCGAGCATTGCGAAACCTGGATGAAGCAGCGCCCGACCGATGCCGAACTGGCGCTGACGCTCGGTTCGCTGTGCCTGAAGCAGAAACTGTGGGGCAAGGCCCAGCGCTATCTGGAACAGGCCCTGTCGGACGCGACCGAGCCGCGCATGGTGCGCGAGGCGCACCTGAAGCTGGCGCAGATGCACGAAGCGCTTGGCCAGCAGGAAGAGGCGAATGCGCATTTCAGGCAGTGCGCGCTGGCCAGTATTTTGTAGGCCTTGCGGTTGACCGAAGGCCGCTTGTTCAGTCGATACGGCGAATTCGTCGCCCGCGCAAGGCGGTCCCGGGTGGCGAACTCCGCAGTCAACGGCTGAACGACGAACTTGGGCCCCCGCCTGCGCGGGGGCGACGGTTTGGAGGTCGGCGGTACTGTGTGGTTCGCCGATTTTTGTGCGTTCGCCGGGCGTTTCCGGGCGTCGCCGCCGGTTTCCTGGGCGTCGCCGACCGATTCCTGAGCGTTTTCGACCGATTCCTGGGCGTTCCCGGCCGATTCCTGAGCGTCCCCGGCCGATTCCCGGGCGCCTTGAGCCGATTTCGTGGGCCTCTCCAAGCGATTTCGTGCCCGCTTCCAAGCGATTTCCTGCTCTCCTCCAGCCGATTTCCGGTGGCACGACAGCCGATCCTGCCGAGCAAGGCGCGCGACTGCGCTTGCTGCAATGCACAAGCCCGCGTGAAACTTCGTTATAATGTCGGCCATTGACCCCCTCAGCAATCTAAGGATATCCCATGAGTTTGAATAAAGTCTCCGCCGGCCGCGATGTGCCGAATGATTTCAACGTGATCATCGAAATCCCGATGAATGCCGATCCGATCAAGTACGAAGTGGACAAGGAATCGGGCGCGATTTTCGTCGACCGTTTCATGGGCACCGCCATGCACTACCCGTGCAACTACGGTTACGTGCCGAACACGATCGCCGACGACGGCGACCCGTGCGATGTGCTGGTCATCACCCCGTTCCCGCTGATTCCTGGCGTCGTGGTACGTTGCCGCGCCATCGGCGTGCTGAAAATGACCGACGAAGCCGGCGGCGACGCCAAGGTGCTGGCGGTTCCTGTCGATAAGATCTTGCCGATCTATAAACACTGGCAAAAGCCGGAAGACATGAACGAACTGCGCCTGCAGCAGATCCAGCACTTCTTCGAGCACTACAAAGACCTGGAGCCAGGCAAGTGGGTCAAGGTCGAAGGCTGGGGTGGTCCTGAGGATGCCAAGGCAGAGATCATGAACGGCATCGCCGCGTTCGACAAAGACAAAGCCGCCAAGGCGTAAGCCTTTCAGCGCGTGGCCAATGGCAGCGAGCTGCCATTGGCCACGGCTGCGGTGGTATCCGACGCGCTCCCCAGGGAGCGCGTCGTGCGTTTACAGCCCGGTTTTCAGCAGTTGCGCATGCTTCACCAGCTGCGCATGCTTCACCAGCCGCGCATGCTGCACCAGTCCCGCATGCTGCACCAGCCGCGCTTGCTTCACCAGCTCCGCATGCGCGCACCGCGCATTGAGCAGCGGGGCAATCACCAGCCTATATCCTGCAGCAACGGGTACGTCAGGTCGTGCGGCGGGATGACGTCGTGCAGAAGGTCGGTGTTGATGGCCGGCTCCATCAGCTGGTTCGGCCTGGTATCGACGGAATAGTGCGACACCGACGAGCCCGGCGAATATTCTTCCGGACTGTACATGCGTATCCGCCTGACCAGGTCGGTGCCGGCCAGTTTGTCGGGATTGAGGCCGAGGCTGGCCGTCACGCCCGACGAGGTGCGCGAACGACGGAGCATGACCGACTTGAGTTGCTCGCCAGTCGCCTTGTCGATGCGCACGGCGGGAATGCGCACGGCCGGGTCGATGCCGCCCAGCGGGCTGACGGGGTCGCTCGTGTTTTCCATCACCACCATGCCGCGCGCGCCCGCGTTCTGCAAGATGCGGGCCTTGGTCACGAAGGTGCAGGCGCCACGGTCGACCAGGGCGATGTTGCCCCGGACCGCCAGCGCGTTGGCGGGACTGAGCGGGGTGCAGGCCAGGCCGCTGCCACTGGCCTGGTCGACCACCGGCATCAATTCGCCCGCTACCGCGTTTTGCCCCAGTTGCGGCCCGAACGAGGCCTCGCCCACGTCATGGCTGCCGCCGGCCTTGCCCGCAGCCATGCCGCTGACCATCAGGTTGGGCTGGGCGGCGAGCACCTGCGCCGTGACTTTGTAGACGCGTTCGCCGTTCCACGACAGGGTAGCGCCGCCAATGGCCGAGCGGCGGCGCTCGTCATCTTTCATGTTGATCCAGGCTTTGTTATTCCGGGTATCGATCAGGAAATAATCCCAGATCGATGGGATGCCAAGGAAGAACTCGCCGGTGCTCTCGTCGGTGAAGTTCTGGAAGCCCAGGCCATGCGCCAGTTCGTGCAGCAGTACCGCCACCAGGTCGATCTGGTCGCCCGCCTTGCGGTCCAGCCCCAGGTAAAAGCCGGAGCCGGGCATGCAGTCGGGAAACAAGCCGAGGCGCGAGTTGAAACGCGCGCGGATATGCGCTTCGCCCGGCGTGGCCAAGTCGGTGCGGGCCAGCTTGCTCGCCAGCGCACCCGGATACCAGGTGTTCGCCTTGGGTGCGTTGGGGAAGTCGGCAAACACTTCCAGCGCACCCGCCGAGCCGAGCACCGCGCCATCGGCGTTGCACGGCAGCGGCTCGAACGAGGCGGCCACCCGCACCGGGGCCGGGCTGGTGATGGTGCGGCCCCAGATGTCCGCCGCCTGCTGGAACGCGATGAGGCGTTGGGCGCCCAGCGTGCGCCCGCTGTTGCCCCCGACCGGCTGTACCGGCGTGGGATCGTTGAAGCCGATGTTGGGCGCGTTGGTATTGACGATCGTGATGGTGGCGGCCGCGTGGGCGCCACCGATGGCGCAGCAGGACAAGGCCAGAGCCAGGGCGGCGGCGGCCTGCCGCAGGAGGGGACGCTCATTGCTCATTGCTGTGCTCCTCCACGGGTGCCGCATGCTCGTGGACGGCGTGCCGCGCGGCGGCTTCGCCTTCCACGCAGCGCTGGACCAGCTTGCCGTCGGCCGTGCGCGAGACGACCGAATACACCACGCCGCGCCCGCCCAGGGGCGCGCTGCGGGTACCGTCGGCACGCACCCGGACCTGCGGCTGGGGATGCGCGATCTGTGGCTGCACCAGGCTGCCGTCCATGGCGCGCAGCTCGGCCGCGGTGGCCGGGCGCAGTTGCCCGGTTTGCTTGTCGCGCACCACGGCCATGCCGTCCGTTTGCGCTGCGACCGTGGCCGCCGTCGAGAAGGCAGCCAGCGCGCAGCAGGTGATCAGAGTTTTACTCAACATGTCGGAAGTCTCCTGGTTTCGTTCATTGTTAACTGCCGTCGGCGCAGCAATGCCAGACTGCCCACCCCGACCAGCAGCATCAGCCAGGTGCCAGGTTCGGGCACCGTAGTGACTAAGACAGCGTCAAGGCCGATATAGTTCGCCGCCGAGGCGTCGCCAACGTAACGAAAGGCGAAACGGCCCTGGCCGTTATAGTCGATGCTGGAAATGACCTGTTGCCACACCGTGGGATAGTCTGCAATGCCGCCGAGAATGCCGAGCACGGTATTGAAGCCGCCGGGGTCGCTGCCGCCGCCAGGGGAAAAGCGCACTTCGAGCGTGTCGCCAAAGCCGGACGCGCTGGCCGAGCGCGTGAAAAACGAGAGTTCGCTGGGGCCGATCAGGGTCACGACCGGGGTGATCAGCCAGTTGTCGATGCTGCCCATGCCGTTTTGCGCGCTCAGGTAATTGGCCGCGATATAGGAGGAGGGCGGACCCGAGGGAGCCGGAAAGACGCCGGGGTTGCCTTGCGACCAAGGCTGGCCCGGCGGGACGCTGTTGTTGGTGAAGGCCCAGTTGTTGAGGGTGCCGATATCGTTGAAGTTTTCGTTGATGACTACGATGGGTTCGATGGCGTGCGACGCAGCGGGCAGCGCGGCGGCCACGGCGAAGGCCGCCGTGGCAAGCAGGGTAGGAGGTAGTTTCATCGTCGTTCTTTCAGCAGTTGCCAGCAGGATGGCACTTCCACGCGCTCTGGCAGGCAGCGAGGCCACGGTTCATCCCATGATAGGAGTGGAACAGGCGCCAGCATTGATGTGTGCTTAATGTGCGAAGCAGATTGAAGGGCAATTGCAGGGAACGTCATCGAAGATGCGCGGCGAAGCGGGTTCAACCGGCGAGGGATGGGGTGGAACTGCACGTCCCCGGCGCGGCGGGGACGTGCGCGGGAATGTTCAGTTACCGGCTGGCCGTGCAGCAAGCTTTCGCAAACGCAGTTTCCCCACGATGCCGACAGGGAAAAAGTAGATCGACAGCACGAACAGCACGCCCAGCCACAGCATCCAGCGGTCGGGATGCAGCGCCTGCGCCAGCAAGGGCACGCCTTGCAGGGCGGCCGAACCCTCGGCCATCAGCGCCTTGAGGTAATTCTGCGCAATGATGAACAGGGTCGCGCCGACCACCGCGCCATACATGGTGCCCATGCCGCCGATCACCACGATCAGCAGGATGTCGGTCATCACCTCGAAGCCGAGCATGGTTTTCGGCCCCACGTAGTGCAGCCACAGCGCCATCAGCGCGCCGGCCAGGGCTGCCACCAGCGCCGCCAGCACGTTGGCCCAGATCCGGTACAGCACCGTGCGGTAGCCCAGCGCCTCGGCGCGGAATTCGTTTTCGCGGATCGCTTGCAGCACCCGGCCGAACGGCGAATTGACCAGCCGCAGCAGGAACAGGAATAGCAGCAGGCAGCCGCCGAACACGATGTAGTAGGTAATCAGCTTGCCATCGATGGCGCGCCCGAACAGGTCGGACTCGAACAGGCGAAAGCCCGGCGTGAGCAATTCCGGCACGCTGAAGGTCTTGCCGTCCTCGCCGCCGGTCAGGTCGGACAGTTGCGAGGCCAGTACGGCAAACGAGGAGGCCACCGCGAGCGTGATCATGGCGTAGAAAATGGCGCGCACGCGCAGCGCGAACAAGCCCACCACCAGGGCCAGCACCAGCGTCAGCAGCAGGGCCAGCAGCAGGCCGGTGAAGGCCGCGCCCCAGGTCGGCTCGCCGCTCGCCAGCCCCAGCCCGACCCCGTACGCGCCGATGCCGAAGAACATGGTGTGGGCGAAGGAAACGATGCCGGTGTAGCCGAGCAGCAAGTCGTAGGAAGCCACCAGCACGATGTAGATGCAGATGGTGGCGGCGGTGTTGAGCGGACGCGCGCCGCTGGTGAGAAATGGCGCCAGCGCCAGTCCCAGCAGGATCAGCAGCAGGGTGGCGGACAAGGCCCGGCTGCGCGGCAAGTCGCCGGATAATAATTGATTGAGCATCGTGCTTCCTTAACGCCTCAGGTTGGAATACAGGCCGGCCGGGCGCCATAGCAAGATGGCGATCATCAGCGCGATGTGCGACACCAGCGCGAACTTGGGCGCCAGGAAGCCGGCATAGTTGGCCACCAGCGCCATCAGCAGCGCGCCGATGAAGCAGCCGCCGACCGAGCCCAGCCCGCCGATGATGATGACGATAAAAATCATCACCATGATTTCGCCACCCATGGCCGCGTTCAGGGTTTCCTTGTACAGCCCCCACAGCACGCCGCCCAGGCCGGCCAGCGCCGAACCGGCCGCGAACACGGCCACGAACAGGCGCCGGATGCGGTAGCCCATGGCCTCGACCATCTCGCGGTTTTCGACGCCGGCGCGGATCAGCAGGCCGATCTTGGTGCGGTTGAGCACCAGGAACATGGCCACGAACACCAGCAGGCCGATCACGACCGCCACCAGCCGGTATTTCTCGACCGCCGCGTCGCCCAGCATCACGGCCCCGCGCAGGCTGGCCGGCAGCGGCAGGGGAATCTGCTCGGCGCCCCAGATCACGTTGATCAGCTGCTCGGCCACGATCATGCCGCCCATGGTGATCAGGATTTGCTTGAGATGCTGGCCGTACACGGGCGCGATGATGATGCGCTCGAAGGCCCAGCCGAGCAGCGCGGTGGCGAGCATGGCCACCGTGATCGCCAGGCCCAGCACGCCCAGGTTGATCAGCAGCGAATCGACCTCGAGCCAGCCGCGCATGGGAATCAACACCATGGTGGCGGCGTAGGCGCCGACCGAGACGAAGGCGCCGTGGCCGAAGTTGAGCACGTCCATCAGCCCGAACACGAGCGTCAGGCCGCTGGCCATGATGAAGATCATCATGCCCATCGCCAGGCCGGCGATGGTCAGGGTGACCCAGGTGGGAAAGCTGCCCACCAGCGGCAGCATGAGCAGGATCAGCGCCGGCACCAGCAGCAGCGGCGCGAGGTCGCGCCTGGCGGCCGGCAAGGGCGCGTCGGCCGGGGCAGCCGGGACGGCGGGCAGCGCGGTGGCGGCGCTCACCGGAGGCGATTTGGTGGTCACGTGACGGGTCTCCGTTTTCATGATGGATGCAGGTTCATTGATGGGAGCTCAGTGCCAGCCCGAGCAGGCGTTGCTGCAAGTCCTCGTTCTCGACCAGCTCGCGCATGGCGCCGGCGTGGACCACGCGCCCGTCATCCATCACCGACACCGTGTCGCCCAGGTGCTTGACGAAGCTGAAATTCTGCTCGACCAGCAGGATGGTGGTGTCGGTCTGCTTGAGTTCGCGGAAGGCGGCGATCAGGCTCTGGATGATGGCCGGGGCCAGGCCCTTGGTCGGCTCGTCGATCAGCAGCAGCTTGCGCGGTTCGACGATGGCGCGCGCGATCGCCACCATCTGCTTTTGCCCGCCGGACAGGTTGCCGGCCGGGTAATGCCAGAATTTCTTGAGTGCCGGAAAGAAGCCGAAAATCCACTCGACCCGCTGCTCGTCGAGCGGCCCGCTGCGCGCGGCCAGGTAGAGGTTGTCGCGCACGGTCAGGTCGGAAAACACGGCCATCGATTCGGGCACGTAGGCGATGCCGAGGCGGGCGATGTCGGGCGTGGGCAGGGCGGCGATGTCGTGCCCGTCGAAGCGCACCGTGCCGGCGCTGGCTTTCCACAAGCCCATGATGGTGCGCAAGGTGGTGGTCTTGCCGGCGCCGTTGCGTCCCAGCAGCACCGACAGGCCGCCGCGCGGCACCGTCAGGTCCACCCCTTGCAGGATGTGGTACTCGCCGATGTGGGTGTGGACCCCGCTCAGCTGGAGGAGTGGTTCAGGCATGGCTTCACGCATGTTCGGGCGTCCCCAGATAAGCTTCCTGGACGATGGCCGAGGCCATCACCTCGGCCGGATTGCCGTCGGCGACCAGGGCGCCGTTGTGCAGGACGATGATGCGGTCGGCCAGCGAGCGCACCACGTCCATCTTGTGTTCGACCAGCAAGATGGTCTTGTTGCGCTCGGCCTTGACCTGGTGGATCAGGTCGAGCACGACCGGCACTTCGTCCACGCTCATGCCGGCGGTCGGTTCGTCGAACATCATCACCGTCGGTTCCAGCGCCAGCAAGATCGCCACTTCCAGCTTGCGCTTGTCGCCGTGCGACAGGGCCGCCACGCGCGTGTCGCGGCGGCCGGCCATGGCGACCCGCTCCAGGTAATAGTCGGCGCGCACGATCAGGTCGCTGTGGCTGGACCAGCGCGAAAACATGTTCATGCCGATGCGCGCCCGGCTTTGCACCGCCAGGCGCACGTTTTCGGCCACCGTCAGGTGCGGGAACAGGTTAGTCAGCTGGAAGGCGCGCCCGATGCCGAGTGCGGTGCGTTTGGCCGCGCCGTGGCGGGTGATGTCGGCGCCATCGAGCAAGACCGTGCCCGATGTGGCCGGCAGCTGGCCCGACATCAGGTTGAAGTAGGTGGTCTTGCCGGCGCCGTTGGGGCCGACAATCACGGTCAGGGTGCCGGGATAGAAATCGGCGCTGACCTTGTCGACCGCCACGTGCCCGCCGAAGCGGATGGAAAGGTCGCGCGTCGACAGCGACGGCATGGCCGCCGGCGTCATCGCTTGTTCCTCACCGGAAGCGGCATCTCGCTGGCCGGGATTTCGCGCACCAGTTCCAGCAAGTCCCACTCGTTCTTCTGGTCTTTCTTGATGCGGAAGTGGTACATCGGCTGCAGCGCCTGGTGGTCTTCCTTGCGGAAGCTCATCTTGCCCTTGGGCGTCTCGAAGTCCATGCCTTCCATGGCCGTGATTAGTTTCTCGGTATCGCCCGAGTTGGCCTTGGTCAATGCCGTGACCACCGCGCTGGCCGCCGCGAAACCGCCGGCGGTGAACATGTCGGGCGGGGCCTTGAAGCGCTTGCTGTGTTCAGCCACGAACCAGTCGTTCATCTTGTTTTTCGGGAAGCCGTGATAGTAATAGATGGTGCCCTGGGTGCCGGCGAAGTTCTTCCAGGTTTTCATCACCGGCAAGATGTTGCCGCCGGGCGCCAGATTGACACCGTAGCGCTCGGGCTTCATGTCGGCCAGCTTGTTCATCGGGTTCGGCCCGGCCCAGACGATTTGCAGCAGGCGCGGCTGCGGCTTGTCCTTCAGGGCGTCGAAGATGCGCTGGGCCGGCGCGGTGAAGTCGCTGGTGGCCTGGGGCGCATATTCCTCGTGCACCACCTGGGCCTTGCTGCCGGTCGCCGCCAGCGCTTCGCGCCCGGCCTTGACCGCATCCTTGCCGAAGGCGTAGTCCTGCGCCAAAAAGGCCACGCTGCCGGCCTTGAGGGTGCTGGCGGCGGCCAGCGCATCTTGCATCGAGCTGCGCGCGGTGCGGAAAATGTAGCGGTTCCATTTGTCGCCGGTGATGGCGTCGGCCACGGCCGGCTCGACGATCAGGATTTTCTTGTATTCCAGCGCCACCGGCAGCATGGCAATCGCCGAGCCGGACGAGGTGGTGCCGACCGCGATATCGGCCTTGTCGTCGCCGTAGGCTTCGGCCAGCAGGGTGCGTCCCAGGTCGGGCTTGCCCTGGTCATCCTTGACGATCACCTTGAGCTTGCGCCCGTTGATTTCCATCTTGCCGCCGGTGAGGTACTCCAGGCCCATCATGAAGCCGGTTTCGGTTTCCTTGGCATAGGTTTCGAGGATCCCGGTCTTGCCCGCGATAAGGGCGATTTTCAGGTCGGGCGCGGCCATGGCCGGCGCTGCCAGGGTGGTCGCGAGGGTGGCCAGGACGGCGGCTGCCAGGGTGTTGAGTTTGTACATCGTGTCTCCTCTTGGGAATGCTGCTTTATACTTATGTGGTGGGGCTGATACGGTTCAGTCTACCTGGCTCAGGAAGCGTTCGATCGCTTGCCGGGCCGGGGCTTCGGTCAGCATCGGCGCGTGGCCGACGCCGGGCACTTCGGCGTACTGCATGCGCGGCGCGGCGCGCTGCATGTAGCTGGCCTGCTCCTGCTCGACCAGGTCGGACAGGCTGCCGCGCACCAGCAGGGTGGGGCGGTTGCGCGCCAGGCGCCGGAACGCCAGGCGCGACATCCACGACGATGGTTTGAGCTTGCCGGTTTGCAGGGGCAGGGCGATATTGGGGTCGTAGTGCAGCACCAGCTGGCCGGCATCGTTTTCGCTGAACGCGCGGCGGGCCCACTTGTTCCACTCGGCCATGTCGTTCGATGGAAAGGCGGGCTGGTTGATGTCGCGCATGTACTCGGCCGCCTGTTCCCACGTTCCCATGGTGGCGCCCTTGCCGGCATAGGTGGCGATGCGCGACAAGCCTTTTTGCGAGATCACCGGGCCGACATCGTTGAGCACGGCGGCGGCGATCAGGTTCAGGCGGCGCAGGGCCAAGGTCATGGTGATGATGCCGCCCATCGAGGTGCCGACGAACACGGCGCGCTCGATGCCCAGGTCGTGCGCCAGCTTGATCACGTCGCCCGCGTAGACCGCCGGGTTGTAGTGGGCCGGGTCGGGGTCGCGCGCGGACTGGCCGCGCCCGCGCACGTCGAGCGCCAGCACGCGCCGGCCCTGGCTGGCGATCCATGGCGCCAGCTCGTCGAAGTCGCCCGAGTTGCGCGTCAGCCCATGGATGCAGATGACGGGCAAGCGCGCCGGCCCGCTGTGGCCCGGATAGTCGCGCGCGTACAGGGTCAGGCCGTCGTCGCTGGTGTAGCTGACGTCGTTGAACTGCCTGGCCGCGCCCGCTGCGTCAATGGCGTGGAGCTGGCGGGTGGCCTGCGCGCCATCCTGTTCGTGTACGTGTACTCCCATGCTCAGAACCGGTATTCGAGCGTTGCCGACACGGTGCGCGGGGCGCCGTAGAAGGCCGTCAATACACCCTCCTTGCCGAGGTTCGGGAACACGTAGCCGCCGGTGCGATAGCGTTTGTCGCCCAGGTTCTTGCCGTGCAGGCCGGCGCGGATCTTGTTGTCGGCGCTGGTCCACGTCAGGCTCAGGTCGTACAAGGTATAGGCCGGCTGGTCGAGCACCGACACGTACTCGAACTGGCTGGTCTCGTCCTTGTAGGAGGCGTTGCCGCTGACGCTGAAGGTGCCGCCGCGGCCCATCATCGGCAGTGCCATATCGTAGGTGGCGCGCAGGTTGGCCGAGTTCTTCGGCGTGTTCTGGAAGTAGCGCTCGCTGGCCACGTTGACCAGGGCCGGCACGCCGCCGACCAGTTGCGAGGTCAGGAACTGGGTGTATTCGGCGTTGATGTGGCTGACCATGCCGGTGACGCTGAAGGCATTGCTCACGCGCGCGCTCGCTTCCAGTTCGATGCCGCGGATCTTGGCCTTGCCGGCATTGGTGGTCACGCCGGCGAAGCTGTCGGGGCGGCCGTCGCCGTTGGTGTCGACCTCCACCGAGCCGGGAATCTGCACATCCTTGTATTTGCTGTCGAACAGGGCGATGTTGGTCAGGATGCGGTTATTGTTGTACGACGATTTCAAGCCCAGTTCCAGCGTGTCGATGGTTTCCGGCAGGAAGCCGGCGCGCGCGGTGGCGTTGCTGATCCTGGTGCCCACCACGTTCATGCGCGGGTCGAAGCCGCCGCCCTTGAAGCCGCGCGCCCAGCTGGCGTAGATATTCTGGCTGGCGCTGGCCTTGTAGGCCAGGCCCACTTTCGGGGTGAACTTCTTGTCTTCGCGTTCCAGTTCGCCGTGGGTGAAGTCGGTATCGGTGCGGAACAGCACGGCGTTGGGGTTGCCCATCCCGGGCGTACCGTTCAGGCCCAGGTAGATCTGGCGCAGCACGCTCGCTTCGCGCTTGTCGGCCGTGTAGCGCCCGCCCAGCGAAAAGCTGAGGGCATCGTTGACTTTGTAGTTGGCGTCGGCGAACACGGCCCAGGCCTTGGTGTCGATGTCGCCCAGGGTGTAGGTCGAGCTGGGGAAGGCGCCGGCCAGCACGGTGTCGAAGATGTTGAAGGCGTTGGCGTCGATGTAGTACACGCCGGCCACGCCCTGCACCTTGTCGCCGGTGTAGGTCAGCTGGAATTCCTGGCTGAACTGCTTGTTCTTGTATAGCGCGGGCACTTCGAAGTCGACCATCTGCAGCGAATCGAAATCGATCGGCGCGTACGATTTGTCGCGGCGCGCGGCGGTCACCGACTTGACGCTCAGTTGCGGGCTGACTGTGTATTCGAGCAGCGCCGACCAGCCGTGGGCCTTGACCTCCTGCTCGTGCCCGAGCGCGCGGGTCAGGTTGGCGCGGGTATCGTACACATTCGACAGGATTTGCGCGCCGCTGGTGCGCCCGACCGTCACGCGGTGGCCGTTGCGCGGGCTGGAATCGTCTTGCGTGGCGTCGCCCGCGAGGCGGATGAACAGTTCCGGCGTGGGCGTGAATTCGGCCGACAGGCGCGCGGCGGTCATGTCCTTGTCGTAGTTGTGGGCGCCGGTGACGAGGTTGCGCCCGTAGCCGTCGCGCTTGAAGCGGGCGATCGAGCCGCCCACCCGCACCGCGTCGGAGATCGGGGTGCTGGCGGTGAGTACCGCTTCGCGCTGGCTGTAGTTGCCCAGGGCGAGGCGGGCGCGGATATCGGTCTTGGAGCCGAGCTTGCGGGTGACGTACTTGACCGCGCCGCCGATGGTGTTGCGCCCGTACAGGGTGCCTTGCGGGCCGCGCAGCACTTCGATGCGCTCGACGTCGTAGATGTCGGTCACGGCGGCCTGCGGGCGCGCCAGGTAAATATCGTCGAGGTAGATGCCGACGCCGGCCTCGAAGCCGGCCAGCGGGTCTTGCTGGCCGACGCCGCGGATAAACGCGGTCAGGGTCGAGTTGGTGGCGCGCGAGGCCTTGAGCGTGGTGTTCGGAATCGACAGGGCGAGGGCGGTGATGTCGGGCGTGCCCTGCTTGGACAACTGGTCGCCGCCGAAGGCGGTGACCGACACCGGGACGTCTTGCAGGTTTTCCGGACGGCGCCGCGCGCTCACCGTCACCACGCCGGCGTCCTGGATGGCACCGGCGGCGGGTGCGCCCGATTCGGTCTGCGCCTGTGCCGTGCCGATCGCCCCACCGGACAGGGCCAGCACGGCAGCGGCAATACGATGTAAGGGAAAATGTCGGATGGTCAGGCGCATGGTGTATCTCCTAGGATTTTTTTGGACAATGCGGGAAGCCAGAAATGATCGCCATGCAGTGTGCCCCCATTTAAATTTGCGCGAAAGATAACGAAACGCCCACCCACTGTGCAAATTTGCACAGTGGTTTATTGTTCAACTTCTTCGTTGCGCACGGGCTAATTCCTGTGGGACTTTGCGTTTTATCAATATCAAAAAACGAAAAGTTTGCGTGCACGATGTGCACTGGTGCACAATATCCGCCACGGATAGCGGATATGGATTCCATGAATACCTTGCCCGAATGGACAGACCTGCGCTTCTTTCTGGAGCTGGCGCGCGCCGGCACCTTGTCGGGCGCGTCGCGCCGCCTGGCGGTGGAGCACACCACGGTGGCACGCCGCATCGACCGCCTCGAAATCCAGCTCGCCACCACCTTGTTCGACCGCAGCCGCGAGGGCTATGAGCTGACCGAGATGGGGCAGGCGCTGCTGCCGCACGCGGAAGCGATGGAAAGCGCGGCGCTGGCCGCCACCGAGCAGCTGGGCGGCACCGAAGTGGCGGCGCACGGCGTGGTGCGGCTCGGCGTGCCGGAAGTGTTCGGCGTGCGCGTGGTGGCGCCGCTGCTGGTCGGCTTGCTGCAGACCCATCCGGACCTGAGCATCGACCTGCTGGTGCTGCCGCGCTTTGCCAATTTGGCCAACCGCGAGGCCGACCTGGGCGTGATGCTCGATCCGCCCAGCACCGGGCGCTACATGATCACGCGGCTGGCGTCGTTCCGTTTCTATCTGTACGCCTCGCCCGCCTACCTGGCGCGCCATCCGCCGATCCGCGAGCATGCCGACCTGGCGCGCCACGATTTTGTCGATTACGTGCAGGACCGGCTGGCCAGCCGCGAGCTCAGTTATCTCAATGAACTGGGGTTCACGCCAAGGCGCCGCTTGTGCTGCACCGGGATGACCGCGCAGGTCGAGGCGGCGTCGCTGGGGATGGGGCTGATCATGGCGCCGCCGTATGCGGTGCCGGACGATGGACGGCTGGTGCCGGTGCTCGATCAGTTCTTCGCGGAGCGCTCGTTCTGGCTGGCCGCGCCGACCGATTTGTACCGCCTGCAGCGGGTGCGCGCGGTGTGGAATTTGCTGCGGGAGTATTCGGACCGGCAGCCGTCGCTGTTTGTGCATGGGCGCGAGGAGCGGCGGTAAACTGTCGAGATCGCGAATCTGTAGGGGGCCTCGACAATTGCGCCGCGCAGTAGGTTTTTCGAGGTCCCCTGTAGACCGTCGCTCCCGCCTGCGCGGCAGCGACGGTGTGAAGGCTAACGCCGTTAGCCAGCGTGGTCGCTTCAGCGCTCCGGACGATCGTCAATCACCAGCGGTGGAATCAGGATGGTTTCCTCCTGGTCCGCCGGTGTCGCCAGGGCGGGAAAGGCGATGTCGGTGCCATCATCGAGCACCATCAGCGTGGTCGGCACGCGATAGATCCATGCCGCGCCCTCGGGGGTTCCTTCCATCGGCGTGCTCTGGTTGACCAACTGGACTTCGCGGTTCAGGTCGGCCAGTAACCGGTCGGCCGGCACCACTGCGATGTCGGAGACAATCCCGGTTTGCAGGTACAGCGCGGCTGCATCCTCATATCCGCTGCGCACCGGCAGGATCACCGACGCGAAACCGGCGTTCAGGAAAGCGGTGAACACGCTGTCGCCCTGCTGCTCGAACCTGGACGCGGCCCACTGCTGCGCACCTTCGCTCCAGAAGTAGGGGAAGAAGGTATAGGTCAGCTGATCCCACTCGAAGGCGTACTCGAAAAAGCGCACTTCGCGCGCCGCCCGCTCCAGCCGCTCCGGTGCGATGGCCGGGGCGCTGCTGATGACGATGGCCGGGGCCGGTACTGCCTGGCCGCTGCCGCTGCGCACGATTTCCAGTACCGCACGCTTGAGTTCGGTACGTTCGATGGTGCGCATCTGTTCTTCGCCGAGCGCCGCGTATGGGCCGTCTTCGTCGGCACGCGCCGCGGCCAGGCGGGCGTGGTGCTGTTTCAGCTCGCTTTCGTACTGGTCCATGATGATCTGGTGGCACGCCAGCTGCCACTTCTCGAGCGCCACCTTGGTGCGGGTCCAGACCAGGTAGAAATTGACCGTGAACTGGTCCAGCAAGCCCCAGCCGCTGGCGTTGTAGCTGACCGCGCCGCTATTGGTGCCGATGGCCTGGGCCGCAATCGGCGTGTTGCCGGCCGGGTTGCTCGAGAACAGTTTGGTGCCGACGCTGGCGCTGATGCCCGACTGGTGCTCGACCCCGTACCAGGCCATCGAGACGCCCGCCGCCGCCGCCGCGTAACCCTGTTCCAGCGCCTTGGGCGAATTGAACACGCCGCTGACGCTGGGCGCGCCGCTGGCGCCGGTTGGGTAGGTGAGGCTGGCGTATTCGGTGATGGCGGCCGTCGGTGGCGGCGGCAGGGTCACGCCGAAGCGTTCGGCGAGCGCCAGCCAGCTGGCGTCGGTGATCTCGGCCGGGCGCAGGGTGGGTTTCAGCGGCGCCGGTCCGGCATGCCCGCCGAAGCCCGGCTGGCGCGCCAGCAGGTGGCGGAACATGGCCGCCGGGGCCGGCACCATGACTTCGTACATGGCGCGCGCGCCGTAGGTGAACACCTGCGCCTGGTAGACCTTGTCGACCCAGCGGTACTGGGCGCGCAGGCTGGCCGCCGGCGCGCTGTGGCGCACCACATCGCTTTCGTACACTTCGGCGCTGCGCGTGAGGAAGCGCTGGCGCCCGACCCGTTCGCGCACCACGGCCACGGCGCGCTCGACCAGTTCGCGCGACTGGCGCAAATCATTGCCGCGCGACTGGTCGCCGCCTTTCGAGCTGTTCATGAAGGTCGAGGCCTGCGCGCTGACAGTGCCATAGTTGGAGGTCAGGTTGATGCTGGCGTTGCGGTCCTGCTGGTTGCGCGCGGTCTGGAAGGCCGACTGGCCCAGCTCGAAGCGGCTAAAGCCCGTTTCTTCCTGCGACACCTCGGCCTCGCCGTCGTTGTAGTTGCCCTGGCTTTCTTCGGCGCGGCTCAGGTAGGAGCGGAAGTGCTCGTGCTCTTCGCCCTGCAGGATGTTGTGGATGTTGGCCAGTTCCCCCTTTTCGTAGCCGACCAGCACCTGGCGCACCACGCGCAGGTCGGCCACGCCGACCGGACGGATGCCGAATTTCATGCTCGGCGCCGGGGCCGGTTTGGAGACTGGAGCGGCGGGCAGCAGCTTGCCCAGTTCCGGGCAGGCGGCCAGCATGGCGGCCGCTTCCGGACCGCTGGCGGGCATGCCGGCGGCGCTGGCGACGCCGCTCGAAATGCGGCGCCGTAGGTCGTCGAGCAGCGCGTAGGCGCTCAGCGTGTCGGTGGGCACCTTGGCGTCGGCCAGTTCCTGCAGCAGGTTCGCGTTGTCGGCGCGGAACTGCGCGTCGATGTCGGCGGCGGGCTGGGTGCGGAACACTTTTTGCAGGTCGGACGGGCTGCCGCTACCAGGCGTGCCGGGTGCGCGCGTGCCGCCGCCGGCCATCTGGTCGAGGGCCGCGGCCAGGCGCTGTTCGAGCTGGATCAGGTTGTCGATCTGCTTGAGCAGGTCGCGCAGGATCGTATCGTCGTCCCCGGCGGCGTTGGCGCCGGCGCTGTTTTGCTGGGCGCCTTGCTGCTCGCGGCGCAGGCGCATCTGTTCCTCGAACGCGGCGGGCAGCTTGAGCGCAGGCGCGAGCGCGGCCTGCAAGGAGGCGGGCGCGAGGGCGTCCTGTTCGCCGCCCAGGAGTTTTTGCAGCAGGGTGATCTGGCCCAGCAACTGGCGCGCGCGCTGCAACTCGCCGTTGCCGGCTTTGCCGGAGGCGATGCCTTGCAGGTAGAACTGCCAGAGGTCGCTTTGCAGGGGCGTGATCGCGGCCGGTGCACTCTGGGTGATGGGGAACAGGGTCTCGGCGGCCAGCGTCAGGCGGCCCTCGCGCGCGGCGTTGAGGTCGGCCTCGATGGCTTCCGGCGTGCGCTCGGCCAGGGCGCTCCAGCGTGCCGTCAGGGCATCGATCCAGGCCGTGAAGTCCTGTTCGGCGGCGGAGGCGACCCACGCCGCGACGTGCGACTGGTCCGGCAGTTCAAGGAGTGCCGCTGGCGCCGGCGTGGGGTTGGGTGCCCGAATGCTGGCGAAGCGAAACAGTTCCTCTGCATTGGCGGTAGCTTGCGTCATGATATCTCCCGGTGATGAGGTGGAAGTTCATCATGGGCCGGGATGGCGCGCCGGAGTTCAGCCTGCGTCAGTGTTAAAACCGAGCTGCGTCAAGGTGGGGGGGTGTTTGGAATGTCGCGACGCAAGTGTTATGGACTTTCCACTTCCAGCTGGAACAAGGTTTCGACCGGGACATTGAAAGTCGCCGCCAGTTTCAATGCCAGCGCGACAAAAATTTAGCTGTCCATCTCTTTATTCATGGCAGCAGACGCATAGTTTGTTGCCTTCGGAATCGCGGAAGTAGGCGCCGTAATAGCGCGCGTGGTATTCGGGCCGCAGGCCGGGCGCGCCTTCGCAGCTGGCACCGTGGGCGAGGGCGGTGGCATGGGCGCGCTCGACCGCCGCGCGCGACGGCGCCAGCAGGGCGGTCATCTGGCCGTTGCCGGCGGCATGCTGGCCGGCGAAGGGATGGCCGATCAGGAACAGCGGGCGCGGACTGTCCGGCTTCATCCAGCCGGCCCACGGCTTGGCCGGATCGCTGAACTTGAGCGCCAGGCCCAGTTCGGGCATCAGGGCCGCGTAAAAATCGAAGGCGCGCGCGAAGTTGGCGACGCCGATGAAGACATGCGAGATCATGCCGGGTCCTTGAATGGATTGCGGTCGTTCAGTTCATCGATGTACTCGTCGATGCCACCGCTTTCGCGCTCCAGGAAGCGCTCGATGGCGTCCGAAAACGCGGGGTGGGCCAGCCAGTGCGCCGACCAGGTGCGGGTCGGCAGGAAACCGCGCGCCATTTTGTGCTCGCCCTGGGCGCCGCCCTCGAATACGCCGATTTTTTGCTCGATGCAGAATTCGAGCGGCTGGTAGTAGGCGGTCTCGAAGTGCAGGCAGGGCACGTGTTCGAGTTCGCCCCAGTAGCGCCCGAACAGGGTGTCGGCGCTGTGGATCACCAGCGAGGCGGCGATCGGCTCGCCTTCGCGCTCGGCGATCACCAGCAGGATATTGCCAGGCATGGTGCGTCCGATGCGCTGGAAAAAATCCAGGTTGAGGTAAGGCGAGGAGCGGTGCGCCGCGTAGGTGCGCTGGTAGCAGCGGTTGAACAGGCGCCAGTCGGCGTCCGTCGCGTCGGCTCCGCGCACGCGGCGCAGCGTGACGCCGGCTTCACGCACCTTGCGCCGCTCGGCGCGGATGTTCTTGCGCTTCTTTTGCTCCAGCGTGGCGAGGAAGTCCTCGAAATCGCGGTAGCCGGCGTTCAGCCAGTGGAACTGCACGCCGCTGCGCAGCATGAAGCCAGCTTCTTCCAGCTGCTTCACCTGGTCTTCGGGCGGGTACAGGATGTGGGTCGAGGAGACGTCGGAGGCTTTTTGCGTGGACACCAGCGCGGCCAGGAGCGCGCTGCGTGCTGCCGCGTCGCGCGCCAGCAGGCGCGGGCCGCTCACCGGCGTGAACGGAATCGCCGAGAGCAGCTTGGGATAGTAATCGACGCCGTTGCGCTGGTAAGCGTCGGCCCAGGCCCAGTCGAACACGTACTCGCCGTAGGAGTGCATCTTGACGTACAGCGGCATGGCGGCGGCCAGGTCGGCGCCGTCGTACAGGGCCAGGAACTGGGGCTGCCAGCCGGTATCAAGGCAGGCACTGCCCGATTCGTGCAGCGCGTCGAGAAACGCGAAGGAAAGGAAGGGATTGGTCTCGGCCTGGGAGGACGCCAGGGCGTCCCAGGCGGGTTGGCCGATCTCGCTCAGAGAGGATACGATATGCGTGCGATAATTCATTCTTGTCGAATCGGCTATTCCATTATTTTGGCGGGCGACGCCGGGCGGCGCCTCGGGTCGGCCATTGCATTCTACGCAAAAAGACGCAATGCGTTCGGACGCCGCGCCGCCACCCTACGAAAGACACTGCATGCAGAACGACTTCTTTAACCTCTATTCGCACGGTTTCGCCCGGGTCGCGGTGGCCACGCCACGCTGCAAGATCGCCGATCCTGTGTTCAACGCGGCCCAGACCATCGCGCTGGCCGAAGCGGCCGCGCAGCAGGGTGCGGCGCTGGTGGCGTTTCCCGAGCTGGGATTGTCGGCCTACAGCTGCGACGACCTGTTTCACCAGGCCGCGCTGCTCGACGCCTGCGAAGCGGGCTTGCGCACGGTGGTGGAAGCGAGCGCGCAGCTGCCGCTGGCGCTGGTGGTCGGGCTGCCGCTGCGGGTCGGGCATCAGCTGTTCAATTGCGGGGTGGCCGTCGCTGGCGGGAAAATCCTGGGCGTGGTCCCGAAAAGCTATCTGCCGAACTATGGCGAGTTTTACGAAGCGCGCCAGTTCAGCGCCGCCGATAGCGCGCCGTGCGGCCAGATCGACTTGCTGGGGCAGAGCGTGCCGTTCGGCGCCGGCCTGCTGTTCGAGGCCGAGGGCGTGGCGCTGCTGCGCTTTCATGTGGAGATCTGCGAGGATGTGTGGGTGCCGATTCCGCCGTCGTCGTTTGCGGCGCTGGCCGGGGCCACGGTGCTGGTCAACCTGTCGGCGTCGAACGTTTTGGTGGGCAAGAGCGGCTACCGGCACCAGCTGGTGTCGCAGCAGTCGGCGCGCTGCCTGGCGGCGTATCTGTACACCTCGGCCGGGCGCGGCGAATCGTCAACCGACATGGCGTGGGATGGCCAGACCCTGATCTACGAAAAAGGCGACTTGCTGGCCGAGGCCGAGCGCTTCCAGGACGATTCGCACATCATTTATGGCGACGTGGACCTGGAGCGCCTCTCGCGCGAGCGCATGCACACCACTACCTTCGCGCAGCAGGTGCGGCACCATGCGCAGCAGGTGGCGGCGTTCCGCGTGGTGCGGTTTGCCTTGCCGGGCGCGCCGGGTGGCGGCAAGACGCTGGCCTTGGGCCGCGCGGTCGAGCGCTTTCCGTATGTGCCGTCGGACCCGCAGCGGCGCGACGAGCGCTGCACCGAGGTATATCACATCCAGGTGCAGGCGCTGGTGCAGCGGCTCTCGCAAAGCGGCATGCAGAAGGTGATCATCGGGGTGTCGGGCGGGCTCGATTCGACCCACGCGCTGCTGGTGTGCGCCAAGGCGATGGACCGTTTGAAGCTGCCGCGCACGAATATCCTGGCCTATACCATGCCGGGCTTTGCGACCAGCGAGCGCACGTTGCGCCAGGCGCGCGCGCTGATGGAGGCGGTGGGCTGCGAGGCGCACGAAATCGACATCCGGCCGAGCTGCATCCAGATGCTCAAGGACCTGGGCCATCCGTATGCGCAAGGGCAGGAGACGTACGACATCACGTTCGAGAACGTGCAGGCGGGCGAGCGCACCAGCCATCTGTTCCGGCTGGCGAACTTCCATAACGGGATCGTGATCGGCACGGGCGACCTGAGCGAGCTGGCGCTGGGCTGGTGTACGTACGGGGTGGGCGACCATATGTCGCACTACAACGTCAACGCCAGCGTGCCCAAGACCCTGATCAGCCACCTGGTGCGCTGGGTGGCCGAGTCGGGCGTGATCGGTACCAGCGGTTCGGACGTGCTGCTGCAAGTGCTGGCGACCGAAATCAGCCCCGAGCTGGTGCCGGGCAAGGCTGGCGAAGACAAGCCGGCGCAGAGCACGGAAAGTTCGATCGGGCCCTACGAGCTGCAGGATTTCAACCTGTATTACATCCTGCGCTACGGGTTTGCGCCATCGAAGGTGGCGTTCCTGGCGTGGTCGGCGTGGAACGACCGCGAGCAGGGCGCGTGGCCGGACGCGGTTCATGCCAGCCGCAACCAGTATGCGCTGGCCGATATCAAGAAACACCTGGCCACCTTCGTGTACCGCTTCTTCAAGATCAGCCAGTTCAAGCGCTCGTGCGTGCCGAACGGGCCGAAGGTCGGCAATGGCGGATCGCTGTCGCCACGGGGCGACTGGCGCGCGCCGAGCGACGCCGAGGCGGTGGTGTGGCAGGCCGATCTGGACAGGATTCCGGATGAAGCCGCGAAATAGCACTGCCGTTCGTTTAGAATAGCGGCAACAGCAATTCCATCGCGTGACGAGCAACTATTTAGGAGTAGCCATGAAACAAATTACCTGTGTTATCAAACCGTTCAAGCTGGATGAAGTGCGCGAAGCGCTGGCCGACGTCAATGTGACGGGGCTGACGGTCACCGAGGTCAAGGGTTTCGGCCGTCAGAAGGGTCATACCGAGCTGTACCGTGGCGCGGAGTATGTGGTTGATTTCCTGCCGAAGGTCAAGATTGAAGTGGTGGTGGACGACAGCATGGCGGACCAGGTGGTCGATGCCATCATCAAGGCTGCGCGCACCGGCAAGATCGGCGACGGCAAGATTTTCGTGCAGGATGTGGAGCAGGTGATCCGGATTCGCACTGGCGAGACGGGTCCGGAAGCAGTTTAAGGCGGGCTGTGCCGTCGCCCCCGCGCCAAGGCGGCACTCGGCGGGGGCCCAAGTTCGCTCCGTAGCCTCCGGCTGAGCTGGGAAACTTGGGCCCCCGCCTGCGCGCTATGCTATGCCCATATCTTTGCAAGTTTCCAGCCTTGCATCATGCCGTCGAAGCGCTGTAGTCCATGCAGCATGGTGATCGGGCCGGGCTTGGCCTCGCCGCCGACCGTACCTCCTGCACCAGCTTTCTCGCCAATTGCATGCGCCTGTTGCTGCACGCGGCGGCCTACATCCTGCACCAGCAACTGCGCACCGAAGGGCTGCGGCATACCGCGTTGTCGCAGGCGCAGCCATCAACGGTCATTTCCAAACTGTTCAAAATCGCCGTGCAGGTCAGGCAGTACAAGAACAAGATCGTTCTACATTTACCAAGTGCCTGTCCAGTCAGAGATCTGCTGCAGACGTTGACCGAAAGACTATGTTTGCCAACGCCGGCCAGGTCCTTGAACTCGTCCTGAATAAGACAGGTCCGGTCTGCCGAGAATTGACCACTCCGTCGCCAACATCAACCTCATACCTCTCCATTTGATATGCCGATTGATCGGGTAGGCGGGCTATTGCCCGCGATATCGTGATCGTCACCGAGGAGCTCATGGATCGCCGAACCGGCACTGCGGCAGCAGTTTATGAAACATTCAGGCTAGTAAGTTGCTGGTTCAAATAATTTCATTTTGACAATTATGCTATAATAGAATTCATGTTGTGTATGACTTGCGCTATACCTTTTCTTTGTTGAAAGGGCGTGCTGCGCATTTCCCTCATCGCACTGTACGAATGGAGAACGTATGAGCCTTCAAGATCTGGTCGGCGACCGTCAGCATGACCGCTTGTTGCGTTTGTCCTTTCCCAACGGCGACGGCCCTTCGTCGCAGCTTCTGGTCAACAGCATCGAGGCATTCGAATGCCTGTCGCGGCCGTTCGAATTCACCGTAGAATTGCTGTCGGACGACCCGAACATTGAGCTGAAAGAGTTGCAGGGAAAAATGATGTGCGTTGAGCTCGTGCGGCGGGACGGCACCATGCGTTATTTTACCGGCCGCGTGTTCGGTTTTGGCTTGAAGACCGTGGACGGCGGGGTGTCCTATTACCAGGCGACGCTCGGCCCTTGGTACAAGTATCTGACCATGCGCAAGGACAACTACTTGTTCCACTACACCACCATGTACGACCAGACCGCCAGCATTTTCGGGGATTACGGCGGCTTGGCGGACTGGGACTGGCGCGTGCAGGGCGCGACTGATGTGCTAACGGATTGTTGCCAGTTCGACGAGAGCGACCGAAATTTTCTGGAGCGGCGTTGGGTTGCATCCGGGATTTTCTACTGGTTTGAACACACTGCCTCGGGACACAAGCTTGTGCTCTCGGATGATTCGACCGCGACATCGCCGATCGATGGCAATCCGGAGATTCCGTTTCAGCGCCATGCGGGGTCGGCCCACGAAGACGGCCTGGGCGAATGGTCGCCGGGACGACAGATAGTGACCGGCAGCGTGGCGCTGGCGTCGTTTGATTTCAAGGCGCCGCATCCCGCAATGACCTCGCTGCCGACGGTCAACCAGCAGGGCGACGTGCCGAACATCGAATCATACGAATATACGGGTGCGCTGGGTTTCAAGAGCGGGGCGGGGCGCACGCTGGCGCAACTGCGCATGGAGGAGGTGGAGGCGAGCGGCAAGCAGTTCACCGGAAGCGGCAACTGTCGCAGCGCGATGCCGGGCCGCTGGTTCCGCCTGACCGGGCATTTCGATGCGAGCGACACCGGGGGCGACGCCCAAGCGGGGAAATTTCTGATCACGGAAGTGTCGCACAGCGCGTCGAACAATTATCATATTCGGCAAACCTCGGAATCGCATTACGAGAACCGGCTGGCAAGCATCCGCAAGATCATTCCGTTCCGTCCAGGGCGCGATCATAGCAGCGTTGAAACGAAGATCCACGGCATCCAGACAGCCACAGTGGTGGGGCCGACGGGCGAGGAAATCCACACGGACGAGTACGGGCGGGTGCGGGTGCAGTTCCACTGGGACCGCGCCGGCACCAATGACGAAAAAAGTTCGGCATGGATTCGCGTCGCTACGCCCTGGGCGGGCGGCAATTTTGGGATGACGTTTATTCCGCGCATCGGGACCGAAGTGCTCGTCCAATTCCTGGACGGGAATCCAAATCGTCCGATCATCACCGGCATGGTCCCCAATGCGAGCACCATGCCGCCTTGGACGCTGCCAGCGAACAAAACGCAGAGTGGCGTGTTGACGCGCTCGACACCCAAGGGCAGCTACGACAACGCCAACGCACTGCGCTTCGAGGACAAGAAGGGGCAGGAGCAGCTGTGGCTGCACGCGGAGAAGGACCAGCTCACCGAGGTCGAGCACGACGAAGACAAGTGGGTGGGCAACGACCGACGCAAGACGATTGACCGTGACGAGACCAATCACATCAAGCGAGACCGCACCGAGACGGTGGACCGGGACGAGACGATCACGGTCCACAACAACCGCACCGAGCGGGTCGACCATAACGAGAAGATTAGTATCGGCGACAACCGCACGGAAGATGTGGGCAAGGACGAGACCATCAGCATCGGCGGCAACCGCACTGAGGATGTGGGCAAGAACGAGACCATCAGCATCGGCCAGAACCGGACCGAGGATGTTGGCAAGAACGAGACCATTTCCATTGGGGGCAGCCGCAGCGTGACGATCGGTCGCATGAAGACGGAGACGATCGCGCTGGCCAAGATGGTGACGATCGGCGGCGCCTACCAGACCACTGTCGGGGCTGCGATGAACACGTCCGTCGGCTTGATGCAGGCCGAGCAGGTGGGATTGTCGAAGAGTGTCGTGGTGGGGCAGAAGATTTCGTTTACGGCAGGGGACGAGTTCCGCATCGAAGTCGGCGACAGTACCTTCGTGATGAAGAAGGATGGGCGCATCGAGATTACGGGCAAGGAAATCATCATCAAGGGCTCGAAGAAGGTCGAGCTCCATGGTGACGATGTCGACACCAACCCGAAGGGGTGAGGCTTGTTTCCTTCGATCCCCAGCCTGCGCTTCGACAACCGCACGGGTCTCGACGCCCTGCATTTCGACACGATCGATCAGAACGGGGTGGCGTTCCATGTCGTCGTGGCCAAGACGGCATACCGGTTCGACGGCTGCGACGAACACGGCCATGCGCGCCTGGTTTCTTTGGAGGATCCGGCGCCGCTCTACACGGATGACATGTGCTACCAGGACGACACCGAGCAGAGCGTGCGCTGCGAAAGCGATTTGGCACCGTACAAGCCACATTGCGATGTGATCGTGGTGGGCAGCGCGCATGCGCCGGGCGGCAAGCCGGTGCGGCGCTTTGGCGTGCGCCTGCATCTCCAGCTGCCGGACCAGCCAGCGCCCCTGCCCGAGCGCCCCTTTCCATTGAATCCCATGCAGCCGCTGTCGTTCGACACCGAACAGGCGTGGAAGGAAGAACTCGCGTTGGCGGAGCGGACGATGGTGCCTGGACGGGTACTGATCGATAAGGTATTGACGGTGACTGGCGAGCGCGAGCTGCAGCGGCGCCTGGCCCCGGTGCGCCTGGCGCAGCTGATGGTCGCCGTCGTCACCTTGGGACTGGTGCAACTCAATCGCTGGCGGCTGACCACGAGCGCGCCGTCCACGTCTGTTCCCCTGCGCTATGAATACGCGCAAGGGGGGCAGTGCGTGATCCCGGCGGACGGGAAGGGCGCCAAACGGGTGCCGAAGCGCCACCGCTTGACGAGAGCGCAGCAGGAACAGTATTCCTATCTTCTTGTGCCTCCGGCGGCGCTCGACGCCAGCCAGGTCAATCCGATTGGCTGCGGTTTTGCGCCGCGCTGGTACTTGCGCGCGTCCGGGCTGAAGCGCTTGCCGGCGCCCCGCATCGAGTATGCGCATGCGCCGTTCACGGCGCGCCGGTTCTGGCAGAGCGCGGTCGGTCGGCCCGTCTTGGTGCCGGCCGGATTCGGTTACGTTGGGCGGGCATGGCTGCCGCGGCGCTCTCTGGTGGGGACGATCGAGACCAAGTCCCATTGGGAGCCGGACGAGGTGCCGGCCTTGCCCAAGGATTTTGATTTCGCCTACTGGAACGGCGCGCCGCAGGACCAGCAGTGCGAGCACCTGGCCGGCGGCGAGCGACTGACCTTGACGAATCTGTGCGCGCCTGGCGCGCCGTTCGCGCGGGCCGACAGCGCGGATAACACAGTTCTCTCGTTCGCCTTGCCGCAGCAATCGCCGTTCTTGCTTGCCACAAATGCGGTCGGCGCCGTCGCTGCCATGCCGCTGGCGATCGATACCGTGTTGATAGACGCCGAGGCCGGCCAGGTCGAGCTGTCGTGGCGCCTCTGCATCGTCGCCGACGGCGAGTTTGCCGATGCGCGCCTGCTGCAAGCCGCGAATGAGGAACAGCTTGGCCGACTGGCGGCCTGGAACACCCCTCCGGACCGCGCCGCAGCACCGACCTCTCCTCACGCCGCAACTACTGTGTAATCGATATGGCCCACGAAACCGTCACCAAGTCCAAGCGCTTTTACTGTGTCAGCCTGATTCCCGACTTTTGCAAGACGCCCGTCGGCAACAGCGTGGTAGTCATCCCCTACAACATCAAGGGCGAGTTCATCACGTCGCAAGCGGTGTCGAAAAGTGTGAAGACGCACAGCGAGCCCGTTTTTCTGCATAACCGGAGCTACATTCCCAGTGTGACGGGCGACTCGCTCGGGAAGCTGGGCGGGGTCAAGAGCGGCACGTTTCTGAAGCGGGTCGAATCGAACCAGTTCAGTTCGACAAAGGGATCGAACGGCACGCAAACCATCCAGGAATCGCGCTTCGTGTGGATGAACAATAAGAATACCTATGGCCGCGTTCTGGAGACGCAGGGGCAGGCGCCCCGTGGGCGCTTGACGATCCTGGGCTGGGAAGTGCCGACGGCAAAAGAAGCCGCGCAGGCGTACCGGGACAAGTATTCGGAATCGTTGCACCAGTTCGGCGGCGATGCCATGGATGTCGGCGGGAAGATCGGCAAGGGCAGCGCCGTGCTCGGCGTGGCCGGGGCCGGGGTGGCGGCCACCGGCGTCGGCCTGCCTGCGGCCGCCGCGATGGAAGTGGGGGCGGCCGCCGGCGGGATCACGGCGGGCGCCGTGGGCGGGACCGGGCTGGTGGTCGATTCGGTCGCTACGGTCGGGGACATGGCAGCCGATTATTTCATCGACGGGAAGGTGCCCGATGCCGTAGGCGCAGCTGGCGACATGGCGCTCAACGCGGCAGAAAATATGCTGTTCAAGAAGATTCCCGGCGGTGGCAAGCTGTTCGACCGCTTGTTCAAGAAAAAGAATGTGCCCGGCAAGACACCGGAACTGCCGAAAAAGCCCGCACCGGACAAGGGCAAGGGTGATGATGGTACGGACGGTGGCAAGGTCAAGCAGGAAAAACCCGCCAAGAAAGACAAGCCTTCTGCCTGCTGCCCGAAGAGCGGCGCGCCCGGGAACAAAGGGGTTCATACCCCCAAGCCAGTGCATATCGGCACCGGCGAGGAAATTCTCAGTCAGGTCGATTTCGTCCTCGAAGGTCCCACGCGGCTTAGCTGGGAGCGGACCTACCGTTCTGGATCTGAAACGGAGGATTGGGGAGCGTTCGGCGCTCGGTGGGGAACCGAATTCACCTCCGCCGTGTCGACTTGCCAGCACGGTATTGTGTATCACGATGCGACCGGCCGCGCGGTGCGCCTGCCGAATTTGGGCATAGGCGCCGCATACGATTGTCGCGCTGAAGGATTTACGCTTCACTACGACCACGAGCGGCAACTTCGCCTACTTTGGCGCGACGGTACTGTTGACACATTCCATCTCGCAGGTTCGGGCTGTCTGCCCCACGGCTACGAAGGGGTGAACGCCGTGATGAAGCCGCGTGCCCTGACTCCTACTCGACGGTATGCTCTGGCTCGTCGGGCATATGCCGGTGGAAAAGGGTACACCGTTGTGCAGGTGGCGGACGCTGCGCCAGGTGAGGTGTTGTTCAGGATCGCAACGGACGATGGTGCGGTGCTCGAAGCGTTGCGGGCCGATTGGCTCCCCGGTGAACTTGATCGGGAGAATGTCCCCGCCAGGATTGGTCGAGTGGAGCAAGTGCTGGGTGATGGAACCCGCCTTGCGCACGTCACCTATCGATTCGAGTTCAATCCGGACAGGGTTGCAAGTGATGGGTCGGAACGCGCATTTGATCGATTGCCGCAGCGCTGCTTGCTCGTAGCACAGGCGGGCATCACGGGTGATACGCGCAGATACCAGTATGAACATTGCCTGCTGACGGCTTATACGAATTATGCGGGGTTTGTGCAGCAACTGGAATGGATCAGCCTGGAAGCATTGCAGGATCGGTGGGGAGGTCGCGCGCTCGGCGACCACGAGCTTGCGCGCCGCTACCCACTCAGTCTCGACAACAGCTATCGCGCACGGGTCACGCGCACTGTCGGCGCCGACGGCAGCGGAGAGACCAGGTTGGCGTATCTGAACTCCGATACGACGCGCTTGACCGAAGCGGGCGGGGGAGTACTGGAATACACGTTCAACGCCTCCTGGCTTGCCACGGATGTGCGTCGGCTGGAAGCAGACGGGCGGCTTCGTTCGCTGGGCCGCAGGGAGTGGGATAGTGACGGCATGTTGCTCACTGAGGTCGATGGAGCAGGAAACGCCACGCGCTACACCTATGATCTGGCCGGAAACTTGACTTCCATCACCGACGCTCGCCTCAACAGTACGCGGATCAGTTATACCGCCAACAATCAGCAGGCAAGCTTCACCGATGCCCTGGGCCATACGAGCCGACGTGCATACGATGATGCGGGACGTCTCAGCGAGAAGCGCAATGCGCTTGGGCACGGAACAACGTTCGGATATGACGCCGATGGTAGGTTGATCGCGATAACCGATGCGCGAGGCGGTGTGAGCCGTGTTGGCTATGACACGGTAGGCAGAGTGGCGGCGCACACTGACTGCTCGGGCTTTACACGACGCTATGCTTATGATGGCCTCAACAGGCTGAACGCAACGACGGATGCCGCTGGCAATACCAAGCAATATCGCTACGATGCACTTGGCCGCGTCAGCGAGCTGATTCATCCGGGTGGCGTCGTCGAGCTTTTCTTGCACGACGCCTCGGGCAATCTGGTAGAACATACCGATCCTGCAGGCCGGGTCACGCGTTACCGCTACAACGGGTATGGCCTGCCTGTCGTGCGGACCGACGCTAACGGTCAAGAGCTACGCTATCAATACGATGAGGCGCTGCGATTGGTGGCACTCATCAATGCCAAGGGCGAGCGGTATCAGCTGACTTATGATCTGGAACACCGTCTGACTTCTGAAATCGGATTTGACGGGAAGATCACGAAGTATGTCTACGACGGGGCAGGGCAATTGGTTGCGAGCGAGTTCAATGGCGTTCGTACCGATTTCGCACGTGACAGCTTGGGACAATTGCAGGCAAAAGTTGGCGTAGATGGCAGCACACGCTATGCCTATGATGCATTGGGCCAACTGACGGCAGTCTCGGTGGCTTGTTCTGAGCACCGCTTCACGTATGACGCAGTCGGTCAATTGCTGGACGAGCGCGCTGCATATTCACTTGGCGAGCTGGGCGGCGCTGCCGGTATCGCCCCGACCGCCGCGTTTGCACTATCCCACGCCTATGATGAACTGGGTAATCGTATTCGCACGACGATGCCCAATGGCCGCATCCTCGATACGCAGCGTTATGGTGCCGGCCATTGGCACGGGATGCTGTGGCAGGGCGAATCCTTCATTGATGTTGAACGAGACAAGTCGCACCGTGAGGTACGTCGTGATTTCGGCTCTGCGCAACTACACCTGCAGGAAAGACGCGCGTACGATCCACAGTCGCGCCTGAGCTCGCTCACCCTCGCCCAGGGGAACAAGAACCTTCGCATGCGGCGCTACACTTACGACGTTGTCGGCAATCTCAATCAGATCGAAGACTCGATCCGCGGTGTGACTTCGTATCGCTACGATCCGGTGGGACAATTACTGTCCTCAATTCAGCCAGATCTGACGGAGCTTTTCGCATTTGACCCGGCCGGAAATTTGATCGACGCCGCGCCGGCACCGGCGGAGTCGACGGGGAATGCGTACCGTGATGGATGGCATCAATTCGCCGCACAGCCTTTGTCAACATCGGAGCGTCCCGATCTGGCGCCCGTGACGCTCAAACTGTTGGCGCAGTATGCGGGCTGTGAATATCAATACGACGAGCAGGGCAACACAGTTGCGGTGCGGCCGCGCGTAGCGGGCGCAGCAAACGATCCAGGCGAGTTAGTTCTTGCCTACGATAGCTGCAATCGCCTGACCAGTTCAGTACGGCACGACAGGCATTCAAAGCAAGTGACGCGCTATGGATACGACGCGTTCGGCCGGCGCGCATTCAAGCAGACTTATGAGACGCTGTCCGCCTCCGACGACGGGGACGACGCACCTGTGGCCAGCTTGACGTTCTTTGTGTGGGACGGTGACGTTTTGTTGCAGGAAATCAGTGCAACCGGCACTGCAACGTATGTGTACGAACCGGAAACAGCGGTTCCAGTTGCGCGGATCGTGTCTCCAGAGGGAAGGAATTCGTTCCCGGCCTCGTCGGTCCATTGCGCGGACGTTGAGGACTGGCGCTTGCCGCAGATGGGCGGCGACGCGATCGAGCACACCAAGGCATGGCGGGCTTACCTCCGCGAGAAACTGGAGACGCAGTACCGCCAATCGTGCGGCGACCGATTGGCATCTGCGATTGCAGCGTCTGTCAACGACGTCATTTACTACTACCACTGCGATCACCTCGGCACCCCTCTCGACCTGCTCGACTCGTCCGGTACTCTGGTCTGGTCCGTCCGTTATCGTGCATGGGGTAGCGTTTTCGCCCAAAAAGATAGTGCGGTCGATCAGCCTTTGAGATTCCAGGGGCAATACGCCGACAAGGAAACTGGTTTCCACTATAATCGGCACCGTTACTATGATCCTCAGGCTGGCCGCTACCTGACGCAAGATCCGGTGAGACTGCAGGGCGGTACGAACTTATATCGCTATGCGCCAAATCCTGTCGGTTGGGTCGACCCGCTTGGATTGACGTGCAAGGCCTACCGCGTCATTCGTCCGGATGAGGATCCGGCGGCGGGGCTGTTCCCAAAGGATCCAGCCGCAACGTACAAGCCTGAGGGCCACGTATTGCACGGCAGCAGACCAGGTTTTGCGTCGCAGTTCATTTCGGCAACGAAGAGTCTGGCAGTGGCCCAGACCTGGGCGGCGCAAACCGGTAATCGCATCGTCGAAATAGATCTTGATCAGGTCAATGGCTCCGTGATCGATGTGTCCGGGGACTGTAGTCCCCTAAAGGGGCGTACGGCGAAAGCGTGGGCGAACAAATCGCAGGAAGTACTCATTTTAGGAAATGTCCCGCCGAGTGCGTTGCGGGTTTTATAGGATTGATCATGAGCAGTGTTCTGGACCAGTTTTTTATGTTGAGCGATGCGGTTTTTATGGCTGTGCGTGAAGGCGGCGTGCCCTCAAATGATGCGATCGAGTCCCTCCTCAGTGCATTGGATGAGCTCGCAAAAGAGTATGGGAGCCAAAATAGTCTTCCCAAGGATCTAGTAGGCGTCATGTTGGACATGTCGACGGCATTGTACTCCGCTGCCGCAGCTCAAGCGGAGCCGGTGCGCACCACGCTTTATGAGCAATTCGATGTCATTACCGACAAGATGCGCGACCTGTGTTCTTGAGGGCGAATTGAATGGCTGTCAGACCCCTGTTCGTTGCGAAAGATCAAGCCTTGCCGGGCGTGGAGGTATATCCGATAACCTTTCAATGGTTTGCAGGTTTATCGACTTCGCAGAAACGTAAATCGATTGCTGAGCTACACAGTGCCGCAGTCGGGGAAGGACGATGTTCTCGTCCATTGGAAATATCCAGTCAGTCGGAGAATCCGCTGGGCGTTGCGCTGAGCGCCTTTAACCTTCAGATTGTTGTCGAACTTGGACTGGCGTCCAGCGTCGAGTCGGTTTTCCAGTCGTCAAAATATTTTGATGGCGCCGGACCGTTCCGCGACTTGCTCCGTGCAAGCGCCCGTGAGGCGAAGAAAGATGAGCGTCTCCGAAACAGCGGCATGCTGCGTGGATTTAACTTCGGCGGCAGAGAGTGGCCGCTGCTTCCGCGAACGGTTTTCTATGATTGGCTCTATATCGCCGCTCTACAAGAGTCAAATTATTGCGATGCCTTGCTTACATACGATGGGTTCACTGATATCGAGTTCAATCCAGCCAAGTCCGTGAATTGCCAAGCCCAAGCGGCTGCGGTCTTTGTCTCCTTGTCTAAGACAGGAGAGATATTCCCTGTACGGAACAACCCAGATAGATTTTTGGAGGTTGCACTTCGGATGGAGCACCGGGCCATCTGACGCGTATCAGTCCTGGTTTTTGGCACCTATCCGCTCCTGCTAGTGTGGAGAGTCAGAAATTCGCAGACAAGATCGCTCGATGCTTGCGAGGATGGCATCGGCCAATATTGTCCAGGCGAAAGGCTTTGGTTCGGCGTTATTAATTGCCCGATAGGGGAGAATTGCATCTTCCAACCAACGTGTGGATCGGTCGGTCTCGCGTAAGCGGCCAGCCAGTCCACTTTCGCCCATACAGCTTGTGCAATACGTAGACCAGAACTTTAATCTATTTGCGAGTGACCGTGATGACAAGTTCCCTGCAAACCTCATTGGGCAAGTTTCTGGCCCATCATGGGCCGCTATTCGACGTGAGGAGGGGTTTGCCATCGTCTTCAAAGGAAGGAACGAATTGTTCGGCGGCGACGGCGAAAACGCGGACCTCATGTTTCTTCACGTGCTTCCAGAGTTCCAGGGGAAGGGCATTGGCACACAGATCATCGAAGAGGCCAAGGCCATGTCGTCATACACATCTTTTTTTATAATAAAATCAACGACTTGCGCCTGACATCGCTAGGGCGCCGTCGACATGAAACGACAGAGAATCAGTGCGGTTGATCTTAAAATACCCGCATTTCGCCTAATTTTTAGGCAAAACCTCATGGAAATCGCCGCCCCGGGCTGAAATGACGTTGCGCGGAAAAAGATGTGTATAACGATATGGGCCAAGGCAGCCGTACCATTAGGCAGATCGATTGATGTGACATGCGAAGGTGAGAAGCGTATGGTCTTTTTTCGGCGGTGTGGATTTACCTTGCTAAAACACGACGATAGGTGCAATCTTTACCAAATGCAATGTACGCCAACGGCCGTCGAGTAAAACAGTGAGCCAAGGAAAATCCGTCGTTCGTTCAACAACGCGATTGAACCTGTACAATTCCACGACAGCTTGATTGTATTTATTCGCCATAATGTCCTGCCAGTATTTATTTTCTCCAAATACCCAACAGGACAATGCCATGCAACGACTAT
>NZ_JAQOZV010000035.1:0-79189 GCF_030348125.1 Massilia sp. DJPM01 | reverse complement strand
CTAGTGTCGTCAACCCGGATGCCCTGCGCTGGGTTGATGTCGATGACGGCGTTGTTCCTGCCGTAGTTGAGCACTATGCTCAGTTGCTCTATCTGGGCATTTGTATTAGCCGGGGATTGCTTAGTCCCCTTCTTGACGCCCGGGGAGGCCAAGAACTTGTCCTTGAACTCGATGATGTGAAGGCGCGTGATCTGTTCTACGGGCATGTCTCCGACAAGACTCTTGAAGAAGCGGATGGCACGCATCGCCTTATTGAAGGTGTCAATCTGGGGCTTGCGCTCGGCATGCCAGCGCTTGGCCAGCGCCTCGAAAGACGTCTTGCTCTTAGACGTTGGCCGTGAATCCTGAGAGCGAGCAATCACGCTGCCGTCGCCAGTCAAGAAGGCCCGCAGCGCGTTCCTATGGCCCTCGTGCTTAGACAGGGCGTGCAGCGGCTCAAGCTCCCCGCGCAGCATGGCCTCTTGGTGTTCGAGATTGACGCTCTGGCGCTCCATGAACTCAGTCAATGCCAAATGCCCTTGAATGGCTGCGGCGTCCCGACGCTGGCGAAGTAGGGCGAGCGTGGTTGCCGCCACCTCGTCTGCATTGAGCGGTTCATTATCTGGGGCAGACGCTATGCTGGTGTCGGCAGGGTCAGCGGCAGTGGCGATCTTGGCGCGGGCTGCGGCGAACTCGTTATCAAGCGCCACGCCCTCTTTACGGCAGAGCACGGCGGCCTTGGCTGGATCGGAAGTGCCGAGGGATTTGACGATCTCTTTGCGCCCGTAGTGGGCCTGTAGATCAACGGGGATTTTGCGGCGGATGTAGTAGCGGTTAGCGCGTTTCGTTAGATGGGTTAACACTGGCCCTGATTCCTTGGTCGGTGTAACACCCCGGTGTAGCAGTTTCACTTCTAAGTCATTGATTTGTACGTAAACCTTTATTATACAAGGACTTAACCTGGTCGGGGTGGGAGGATTCGAACCTCCGGCCTCTGCGTCCCGAACGCAGCGCTCTACCAGGCTGAGCCACACCCCGACGGGTGGTAAGATTTCATAGGTAGTAAATTATGCCGCTCAGTGGTTCCTGTCAACTGCGAAGCTACACAGTTGCAGCAAGCTCTGTTTGTACAGGCTGTCCGGCAAACCCGCGATGGCGTCCGCCGCGCGCTTGGCGGCAATGTCCGCCTCGCGCCGCGTGAAGTCCAGCGCGCCGCTGCTGGTCACCGCCGCCAGGATGGCATCGAAATGCTGCTCGTCGCCTTGCTCGATGCAATTGCGCACCAGTTCGCGCTGCTCCGGCGTGCCGTTTTCCATCAGATAAATCAGCGGCAAGGTCGGCTTGCCTTCGCGCAGGTCGTCGCCGACATTCTTGCCGATTTCGCTGGCGTCGCCCGCGTAGTCGAGCACGTCGTCGATCAGCTGGAAGGCCGTGCCCAGCGAGCGGCCGTATTCGCCGACCGCGCTGATCTCGGCATCGCTGGCGCCGGAAATGAGGGCGCCCAGTTCCGCCGCCGCCTCGAACAGCTTGGCGGTCTTGGAACGGATGACTTTCAGGTAGCTTTCCTGGGTCACGTCCGGATCGTGCATATTGAGCAGCTGCAGCACTTCGCCTTCGGCGATCACGTTGGTCGCGTCCGACAAGATCTGCATCACGCGCATATTGTTCAGCCCAACCATCATCTGGAACGAGCGCGAGTACAGGAAGTCGCCCACCAGCACCGATGCCGCATTGCCGAACAGCGCGTTGGCGGTCTGGCGCCCGCGCCGCATCGACGATTCGTCGACCACGTCGTCGTGCAGCAGGGTGGCGGTGTGGATGAATTCGACCACGGCCGCCAGTTCATGGTGGGCCGTGCCCTTGTAGCCATAGGCGTTCGCCACCAGCAGCACCAGCACGGGGCGGATGCGCTTGCCTCCGGCACTGATGATGTACTCGGCGATCTGGTTGACCAGGCTGACCTCGGAATGCAGGCGTTCGCGGATCACCGTGTTGACTGCCTCCATGTCCGGAGCAATCGATTGGGCGATGGTATTTTGTTGTGCGTGTAAGATGGCGGCGGACAAGGCGAACCTGCAATGGACATTAGGTGCGGCGATTATACGACACGCCGCCTGTTTCCGCCCTATGCTCAACGGTTAGGACTGCCTGCCGGCAGCACGCGCCGCCCGCCGGCGCAGCGCCTTGTAGTTGTCGACATACCACGAACCTGTGGCCTTGTGCATGACTTTTGACGAAAAAAACCAATCCATGTATAATCTGCGGTTCCCCCGGCTCCGGCCAGGGAATTTTTTAACATTTGATGAGGTTTCCTATCATGTACGCGGTCATAAAAACCGGTGGCAAACAATACAAAGTTGTCGCTGGCGAAAAACTTAAAGTAGAACAGATACCGGCAGACATTGGTTCCGAACTCACCATCGATCAAGTTCTCGCAGTAGGCGCGGGCGACACCATCAAGTTTGGTGCGCCATTGGTCGAAGGTGCAACGGTACTGGTAACTGTTGTGGCACACGGTCGTCACGATAAAGTGAAGATTTTCAAGATGCGTCGTCGTAAGCACTACCAAAAGCATCAGGGCCATCGCCAGAATTTCACCGAAATTCAAATCGTTTCGATCAACGGTTAATTCCGTGTGCCAGGCTCGCAAGAGCCCGGCTAGATCAGTCCAAAGTAACCAGCTATCCAGGAGTATTTAAATGGCACACAAAAAAGGCGGCGGCACAACGCGCAACGGCCGTGACTCAGAATCAAAACGCCTTGGCGTTAAAGTCTACGGCGGCCAGACCATCAATGCCGGCGGCATCATCATCCGTCAGCGCGGCACCCCGGTGCGCGCAGGCGAAAACGTCGGCACCGGCAAGGATCACACCCTGTTCGCGCTGGTCGACGGCAAGGTGAAGTTCGTGGTCAAGGGCGCAGGCTCGAAGCAGTTCGTTACCGTTGTTGCTAACGACCCAGCTCCAGCAGCAGTCGCAGCGTAAGTTGTATCCGCGCTGTCATGGCGCACATTTGTAAGGCGCAAGCCTTCCATTGAAAGGCTCTGCCCACG
Organism: Massilia sp. DJPM01; assembly: GCF_030348125.1. NCBI lineage: Bacteria > Pseudomonadati > Pseudomonadota > Betaproteobacteria > Burkholderiales > Oxalobacteraceae > Massilia > Massilia sp. DJPM01. The sequence goes on along the minus strand of NZ_JAQOZV010000035.1, from coordinate 76,158 downwards.
GTAGAGCCTTTTTAGTTTTAGGGCGGCACAAAATATGAAGTTTATCGACGAAGCAAAAATCGAGGTCATCGCCGGCGACGGCGGCAATGGCTGCGCATCGTTCTGTCGCGAGAAATTCCGGCCTTTCGGCGGCCCGGACGGCGGCGACGGCGGCAAGGGTGGTTCCATCTGGGCGGTTGCGGATCGCAACATCAACACCCTGGTCGACTTCCGTTACTCCAAAATGCACAAAGGCCGGGACGGCGAGCCGGGACGCGGCGCCGATTGCTACGGCAAGGGCGCGGAAGACATCTACATGCGCATGCCGGTCGGCACCTTGATCGTCGATAACAACAACGGCGAAATCATCGCCGACCTGACCGAACACGGCCAGACCGAACTGCTGGCCAAGGGCGGCGAGGGCGGCTGGGGCAATATCCACTTCAAGTCCTCCACCAACCGCGCCCCGCGTCAAAAGACCGAAGGCAAGGAAGGCGAACGGCGCGAGCTGCGCCTGGAACTCAAAGTCCTGGCCGACGTGGGCCTGCTGGGCATGCCGAACGCCGGCAAGTCGACCTTCATCACGGCCGTGTCCAACGCCAAGCCGAAGATCGCCGACTATCCGTTTACGACCCTGCACCCGAACCTGGGCGTGGTGCGCGTCTCGCACGAGAAGAGCTTTGTCATCGCCGACATTCCCGGCCTGATCGAAGGCGCCTCCGAAGGCGCGGGCCTGGGCCACCAGTTCCTGCGTCACTTGCAGCGTACCGGCCTGCTGCTGCACATCGTCGACATGGCACCGTTCGAGACCAATGTCGATCCGGTCAAGGAAGCCAAGGCCCTGATCAAGGAACTCGAAAAGTACGACGAGGCGCTGGTCGACAAGCCGCGCTGGTTCGTCTTGAACAAGCTCGATGTGGTGCCGGAAGAAGACCGCAAGAAGCTGGTCAAGGATTTCGTCAAGCGCATGGCCTGGAAGGGTCCTGTGTTCGAGATTTCGGCATTGAGCCATGAAGGCTGCCCGGAGCTGGTCAACGCCATCTACCTGCACCTCGAGACCGTCAAGAAGAGCGAGCACCGCGCCGAAGAAACGCAGATGACCGAAGAAGCACGCGGCATTGCGTCGATCGATCCGGACGATCCGCGCTTCAAGATTCTCGACTAAAATTGGCAGTACCCGTGCTTAAGCAGAAGCTGCGCACGCAGCTTCTGAATGCGATCGCCCTTGCCAGTTCGCTGGCCGCACTAGCGGCCTTGCTGAACCCGGACCGGGTGGCGATTGCCATGGGCGTGTTTCTCGTTGGCGTGAACGGCTACAGCCAGTTCTTCGCCATGTATGTCGGCGTGAGGGCAGCTACAGCGGCCCTGGCGCTGCTGGCAGCAAGGCAGGCCGACCAGCCTGTCCTCGGCGATATCACCGCATTGTTCGTCCTGGCGCAGCCGGCCGGCCGCTTTGTCGCGGCCTTCGCCATCGGCCTGCCCCAGGGATTGTTGTTAGTCGTTTGCGGGATCGAACTGGCGGCAGGCCTTCTGCTGCTTGCCTTGCGCCCGCGCTGATAAGAACTGCCGCCCCATGAACTCCGTCATCCAGACCGCCACCCGCATCATCATCAAAGTCGGCTCCTCGCTCGTCACCAATGACGGGCGCGGGCTCGATCACGCCGCCATCGCGCGCTGGGCCGTGCAAATCGCCGCCCTGCGCGCCCTCGGCAAGGAAGTCGTGATGGTCAGCTCCGGCGCCATCGCCGAAGGCATGCTGCGCCTCGGCTTCGAGAAGCGTCCGACCGATATCCACGAACTGCAGGCCTGCGCCGCCGTCGGCCAGATGGGCCTCGCGCAGATCTACGAAACCAGCTTTCGCGCGCACGGCCTGGGCACGGCCCAGGTGCTGCTCACCCACGCCGACCTGGCCGACCGCGAACGCTACCTGAACGCGCGCTCCACGCTCACCACCTTGCTGCGCCTGGGCGTGGTCCCGATCATCAACGAGAACGATACCGTGGTCACCGACGAGATCAAGTTCGGCGACAACGATACCCTGGGTGCGCTGGTGGCCAACCTGATCGAAGCCGATGCCCTGGTCATCCTCACCGACCAGCATGGCCTGTACAGCGCCGATCCGCGCAAGGACCCGCAAGCGGTGCTGATCGCCGAGGGCGACGCGGGCGACCCGGCGCTCGAAGCGATGGCCGGCGGCGCCGGCAGCAGCATCGGGCGCGGCGGCATGCTGACCAAGATCCTGGCCGCCAAGCGCGCCGCCGGATCGGGCGCGCACACCATCATCGCCTGGGGCCGCGACAGCGACGTGCTCACGCGCCTGGCCGGCGGCGAAGCGATCGGCACCCAGCTGCGCGCCCAGACCGGACGCCTGACCGCGCGCAAGCAGTGGATGTCGGACCATCTGCACACCGCCGGCAAGGTGGTGCTCGATGCCGGCGCCGTGCAGAAGCTGTCGAAAGAGGGCAAATCGCTGCTGCCGATCGGCGTGATCGAAGTGCGCGGCGAATTCGGACGCGGCGCCGTCATCACCTGCCTGGCCGAAGACGGTACGCCAGTGGCGCGCGGCCTGTCCAACTACACCAGCAGCGAAGCGCGCCGCATCCTGCGCAAGCCCTCGTCCGAAATCGAAAAACTGCTCGGCTTCCTCGAAGGCCCGGAACTGATCCACCGCGATAACCTGGTCCTGCTCTGAACCGGGCAGCCCATCCATCATTGGTGCTGCCATGGCTTCCTGCCTTCGCCTGCTGCTGCTGCTGCTGTCCGGCCTGATCGCCCAAACGGGGATTGCGGCGGCGGCGTCGTCTTGCGGCCAGGGCGAAAGCGCCTGGCGCTTCGGCCAGTATGCCCAGTCGGTCAAGCTGCTGTCCGATTGCCTGGGCCAGCCTGGCCTGGGCAAGGGCCAGCGGCGCCAGGCCTTGCAAATGCGGGCCTCGGCTCATTTCAACCTTGAGCAAAACCAGGCCGCCGTGCGCGACCAGGAAGCGTCGTTCAGCGTCGAGGCGCCGCGAACGCCCGGTGAATTCGTCAACTACGCCTCGTATCTGCGGCGCGTGGCGCGTTACGAAGACAGCCTTGCCCAGTTGCGGGCCGCCGAAAAGATCGATGCCGCTGCCGGTGGTCCTACCATGATGACCCAGTACCACCTGGGCTGGACCCTGGCGGAACTCGGGCGCCATGGCGAGGCGCTCAAGGCATTCGGCGTGGCGATCCCGCTCCAGCCCGAGTTTCCCTTCGCGTACCTGAAGCGCGCGCAGGCGTGCGAGGCGCTTGGACGCAAAGAGGAGGCGCGCGCCGACATCGAAAGGGCGGCCGCCTTGGTCAAGCACAGTCCCATGGCCCTGCCCGACGACCGCTTCATGGCGACCCTGCGCCAAAAGGTGCGGCATTATGGATTGGGGAAGAAATATGACTTCTGAGCCAGTCATTGCAAGGGGCGGATAAAAGCGTTCCGCACGGAGGAAGCGGCGGTGCGGCTGCGCCAGCGGCTGGCGGCGCTCGATCCATCGAGCACGCGCTACGCCGCCACGGTGGACGGCAGCGGCAACCTGCTCACCATCGAGGACTAGCGCAACGTGTTGTTTCGGCAAAAACGGCGCCGTCCCGGTATCATGGCATTCTTGTCACCGTTCCACCGAACCACATGATCAATTCACTCAAGCGCTTCTTCACCCGCCCGCAAAGCCCGGTCCCGGCCGCGCCCACTGGCGCGACCACCTTGTACAACGTGTACTGCACGCGCCATACGATCGCGCAGCCGGCCTTTGCGCACGAACTGCAAGGGCGGCGCGACCTGTCCGATGGTGAGCTGCTGACGCACCTGCACGGCTTTTGCGGCTATGTGTACAGCCGCGGTACGGAAGCCATGTCGCGCGATAAGTACCATGTGATCTTGCACCTGCAGCGCGTGCGGCACCACCTGAGCATGGCCGTGGCCGACGACGAACTGCCCGCGCTGCATGCCTGGGCGCGCGAATCGAACGCGCTGCTGTTCACGCCCGATGGCCACGTGCGCGATCCCGACGGCCATATCCTGATCAACGTCGCCGATGGCCAGGCCGCCGCCGGTGCAAGCGTGCCGTACCCCGCGCAGGCGTGGACGCGCAAGAGCGCCACCGAAGCGATGCTGGCGGCGCGCGCCATCGAGGTGCCGGCGAGCTTGCCGCCACTGGCGTGCGAAGAAGAACTGACCCTGCGCGACCGGGACGAAGTGATCGGCCGCGCGCGCGCCCTGCTGCTGGTCGCCCTGCGCGCCGAATCGGTGGCTGCGGGCGAGCCGATGCCGGTCGCCACCCTGCTGGATAAAATGCCGCTGGCGGACGACAGCCTGTCGCCGGCGGAACGGGCCTTCCTGGCGCTCGAATCGCCGTCCGAGCATGAGTGCGCGCAGTTCCTGTGGCGCTACGAGAGCCTGTACGTGCTGCAGTGGGCACTGGGCATGGTCGATGAACTGCCGTTTCCGGATGCGCCATGCGACACCGCCGCCGCCGTGGCGCGCCAGATCGAGATGCGCGGGCCTGAACTGCGTGGCGCCGCCGACATTGTCGACGCGCTCGACCAGACCTACCGCCTGCACTGGCATATCCGCCAGATCCGCCTGAAAAAAACCGGTGCGGAATTCGGCGCCGATGCCGACGTGGTCATGGAGCGCCATCATGCCCTCAACTGGCTGATCCGCTTCCAGCACACCGGCTGGGACGACGTCGACACGCCGACCTGAGGGTTAGCGTTTGAGTAGTTCGGCCTGATACTGCGCCAGATCGTCGGCGGAAAAGCAGCAGAACACCACTTCACGAAGACTCGGTGCGGTGAGCAGCGCTTCGCGCACGGCGGCCACCGCGGTGCCCGCGGCCAGTGCCAGCGGATAGCCGTAAATGCCGGTGCTGATCGCCGGGAAGGCAATCGACGCCAGATCGCGCGCGGCGGCGATATCGATGGCGCGCCGGTAGCAGCTCGCCAGCAGCGCCGCTTCGCCGCCGCCGCCGCCGCGCCACACCGGGCCGACCGTGTGGATGATGCACTTGGCAAGCAGGCGATACGCCCTGGTGGCCTTGGCCTCGCCGGTTTTGCAGCCGCCGAGCAGGCGGCATTCGTGCACCAGCTCCGGTCCGGCGGCGCGGTGAATCGCGCCATCGACGCCGCCGCCCCCGAGCAGGGAGGAGTTGGCGGCGTTGACGATGGCGTCCACCTGCAAGGTGGTGATATCGGCGCGCACGGCCCGCAGTACGGCGCCGCTCTGGTGATCCGGGTGTTGCGTCATGAATTCCTCCAAAAACCGCCGTACCAGGCGCGCGCCGGAACGCGCGGCTACTTCAGCGCCGGCGCCGGCGTTTTCGCCTTGTACTCGCACAAATCGGCGATCATGCAGTTCCAGCACAAGGGCTTGCGCGCAATGCAGGTGTAGCGGCCGTGCAGGATCAGCCAGTGATGCGCATCCTGCAAAAACTCCTTGGGCACGAACTTGAGCAGCTTTTGCTCGACCACCACCACATCCTTGCCGGGCGCGATGCCGGTGCGGTTCGAGACCCGGAAAATATGCGTATCGACCGCGATGGTCGGGTCGCCGAAGGCCGTATTGAGCACCACGTTGGCGGTCTTGCGTCCCACCCCCGGCAACGCTTCGAGTGCCTCGCGCGAATGCGGCACTTCGCCGCCGTGCAGGTCGATCAGCATCTGGCAGGTGGCCATCACGTTCTTGGCCTTGGTGTGATACAGGCCGATGGTCTGGATGGTCGACTTGAGTTCGTCGATCCCCAGCGCCAGGATGGCGGCCGGCGTATTGGCCACCGGGTACAGGCGGCGCGTGGCCTTGTTCACGCCCACGTCGGTCGCTTGCGCCGACAGCAGCACCGCGATCAGCAGTTCGAACGGCGTGGTGTAGTCGAGTTCCGTGGTCGGGTGCGGATTGGCGGCGCGAAAGCGGCTGAACATTTCATAACGTTTGGCTGGATTCATCGATCATTCTTTTGCGGGTGGCGCGGCCTTCTGGCGCGCGCGTTCCATGGCGGCGGCGATGATGGCGCGCTTGCGCTCCTTCTCGGCGATTTCGTCCGGCGTGTTGGTCGGCTGCGCGGTCACTTCCTGCATCTTGGCGACCGCCTTGGCGGCCAGGCGCGCATCGTTTTCCTCGCGCTCGCGGCGCAGGCGCGCGCTGCGGAAGTCGTGCCGCTCGCGCGCGGCATCGGCCTGTTCCTGCGACCATGCGTCCCAGCCGGTGCGCTCGCCCGTCACCGGAATCATGCTGATGCAGTCGACCGGGCAGGGCGCCACGCACAGGTCGCAGCCGGTGCACAAACTCGGCAGGATGGTGTGCATCTGCTTGGCCGCGCCCAGGATCGCGTCCACCGGGCAGGCCTGGATGCACAGGGTGCAGCCGATGCACAGCGCTTCATCGATGAATGCCAGCGGGCGTGCACGCTCGATGCCATTGGCCGGATTGATCGGAATGACCTTGCGTCCCGTCAGCGCGGCCAGGCGCGCCACGCCTTCGATGCCGCCCGGCGGGCACTGGTTGATGTCGGCCGTGCCCTCGGCGATCGCTTGCGCGTACGGGCGGCAGGCGGCATACCCGCATTTGGTGCACTGGGTCTGCGGCAGCAGGTCTTCGATGTGGTCGGCCAGGGTCTTGGTCACGGCGGCGGCGGGCAAGCAGGGTGGGAAAGCGACATTATAGTCGCCGCCCGCGATCCGCACCGGGCGCGCCGGCGCGCATCCCGCCGCCACGGACGAAAAAAATGCCGCGCGTGGGAGTCAACCCGCGTGCGGCATTGTTCAGGAGAGAGCGGGAACTCAGCCGTGCTTCTGGATGAACTCGCCGATCTTCGGGCAAATCACTTCGCGCCAGCGGCGGCCCGAGAAGATGCCGTAGTGGCCGCATTTGGGCGCCACGAAGTCTTGCTGCATGTCGGCCGGAATGCCGCTGCACAGCTCATGCGCGGCCTGGGTCTGGCCGGCGCCGGAGATGTCATCCAGCTCGCCTTCAACCGTGAACAGCGCCACCGTGGTGATGTCTTGCGGACGCACCAGCTTGCCGCCGACAGTCCAGGTGCCCTTCGGCAGGCGGTGTTCCTGGAACACGGTCTTGATGGTGTCCAGATAGTATTCGGCCGGCATGTCGAGCACCGCGTTGTACTCGTTGTAGAACTGGCGATGGCCTTCGGCCGGTTCGTCGTCGCCCGCCACCAGGTGGTTGTAGAACTCGCGGTGACTCTGGGCGTGGCGGCCCGGATTCATGGCGATGAAGCCGGCGTGCTGCAGGAAGCCCGGATACACCTTGCGTCCGAAGCCAGGATAGTTGGCCGGCACCGCGTAGATCACCGTGTTCTCGAACCACGAAAACGGCTTTTCGATGGCCAGGTCGTTGACCGCGGTAGGCGATTTGCTCGGATCGATCGGGCCGCCCATCATGGTCATGGTTTTCGGCAGCTTCGGATCCTTGGCGGTCGCCATCAGCGAGATCGCGGCCAGTACCGGCACCGTCGGCTGGCACACGGAAATGACATGCAGATCGGGTGCCAGCAGGCGGATAAAATCCTGCACGTAGAAGATATAGTCGTCCAGGTGGAAGGCGCCGTCGGTCAGGGGCACCATGCGCGCATCGGTCCAGTCGGTGATGTACACGTCGTGATGCGTCAGCAGCCCGCGCACGGTATCGCGCAGCAGGGTCGAATGGTGGCCCGACAGCGGCGCGACCAGCAGCACTTTCGGCTGGGCCAGTTTTTCGATGGCCTGGGCACCCAGGTCTTTCTTGAAATGCAGCAGGCGGCAGAACGGGCGGGTCACCACCACCTGTTCGAGGATGCCGACAGTGTCACCGTCGATGACGGTCGATGTGATGTCGAAAGCCGGTTTTTCGTAGTCCTTGCCGAGCCGGTACATCAGCTCGTAGCCAGCGGCAATGCGCTGCGCGAACGGCGTGTGCGCGAACGGGGACACCGGATTGGAAAACAGTTTGGAAGAGGCGTCGGCCCACTGCATCAGTGGCGTCAGGAATGAGCGGTGCATCTCGTGCAATTGGTAAAGCATACATATTCCTTCTTTGTAATCGTTGCCTTGCAATCGTTTGCGTAAGGTGTGCGGATTAATTATAGGCCATTTGAAAGGTGCGCCTGCAATTTAGCATTCTTGTTGGAAATCCAGCACGGCTGTCAGTTTCAGGCAAGCCAAGCGTGTTTGATACACCGTTTTAACACACAACGGTGCGCCGCGTTTATGAGCTACCTAACGCAGCATGAAAAATGCCCCGGCTGAGCGGGGCATGTGTGGTGGCGGTAAGACTGATGCGGCTTAGTCGAAGGTCGGGGTTTCGACGCCGAGGATCTTGTGCAGTTTCGGCGAGGTCGTCGTGTACTGCATGTGGATCTTCTTGTCCGGGAAGATGTAGGGCGCCGCGCCGAAGGCAGCCAGGGCCGCTTCGTGGAAGCCCGACAGGATCAGCTTCTTCTTGCCCGGATAGGTGTTGATGTCGCCCACGGCGAAAATGCCCGGCACGTTGGTTTCGAACTTTTCGGTGTTCTGCACCTTGAGCTGGCGCCGCTCGATGTCCAGGCCCCATTCGGCGATCGGGCCGAGCTTCGGCGACAGGCCGAAGAACACCAGCAGCATGTCGAGCGGCAGGCGGCGGGTGACGCCGTCGGCGCCGGTGACTTTTACTTCGCTCAGCTTGCCGTCTTTTTGATCGAAGCCGGTGACCTGGCCGATGATCAGCTGCATTTCGTAGGCGTCGCACAGAGCCTTCATCTTGGCTACCGAGGCCGGCGCGGCGCGGAAGTCTTCGCGGCGGTGCAGCAGCACCACCGATTCGGCCTTGCCGACAAAGTTCAGCGCCCAGTCCAGCGCGGAATCGCCGCCGCCGCAAATGACCAGGTTCTTGCCTTCGAACTGGCCTGGATCCTTGACGCGGTAGTGGACCTGGGTGCCGTCGAATGCTTCGATGCCGTCGACCTTGATGGTGCGCGCCTGGAACGAGCCGACCCCGGCCGCGATGAAGATGGTCTTGGTGATGAACTGGGTGCCGGTCGAGGTTTCGACGTTGAAGCGGCCGTCTTCACGGCGCTGCACCACGGTCACTTCCTGGTTCAGGTGGAAGGTCGGCTCGAACGGCTCGATCTGCTTGAGCAGGTTGTCGGTCAATTCCTGGCCGGTGCACACCGGCACCGCCGGGATATCGTAGATCGGCTTGTCGGGATACAGTTCGACGCACTGACCGCCCACGGCCGGCAGCGAATCGATCACATGGGCCTTAATTTCCAGCAAGCCGAGCTCGAACACCTGGAACAAGCCGACCGGGCCTGCGCCGATGATCACGGCATCGGACTCGATGGCACCGGCAAAGGAACTATTGGCAGCGACGCTGCCTGCTTCATGGTTGGCGATGATAGTCATGCGCTTACTTCCTGTTGATTTTGGGGTGGGGTGCAGCTTGCAGCAGTGCATTGAGCGTTGCTGCGAATGGCCGACAGTGTGCCACGATGGAGATGATCTTGCTGGCGCGAACCTGGAATGCCGGGCCGCGAGGGCGGTCCGGCAGGGCTGCTGGCTGGCTTAACGGATCAGCTGATCGAGCTTGTCCTTGACGTCTTTCCACTGTTCCGCTTCCGGCAGTGCCGGTTTGGTCTTGGTGATGGATGGCCAGGTGCGCGCCAGTTCAACGTTAATCTTGATGAACTGCTGCTGATCGGCCGGCACATCTTCTTCCGCGTAGATGGCGTTGACGGGACATTCGGCCACGCAGACGGCGCAATCGATGCACTCGTCCGGATCGATCGTCAGAAAATTCGGGCCTTCCCGGAAACAATCTACCGGGCATACATCGACGCAATCGGTGTAACGACAGCTGATGCACGATTCGGTGACAACGTGGGTCATAACAGTCCTATCAGTGAAAAGGGGTGCTGCGGGCCGCTGGCGAGGGTAAACGCCGACCATGGCAAAGCACTGTATTTTAAGGCAATTCGCTTATTCCCACAATTTTTGGCTTATACGCAATCCACATAAGCAAATGCGTCGTTGCACCCGCGCACACGGCGTTTTTTGTTCAAAAACCAAGACTTGTTTTCCTGCCACCAAAGCGAACTGAACAGAAATGGTCGCCCTGATGACAGCGTGCGGGTTTGATGCGCGTCAAACCGGGCCGACAATCGCCGCTACAGAAGAAACATGATCATGGCCACGATGGTTGGTGGCAGCGCGCCCAGCAGCAGGCCGCCAACCCCGATCGATCCATCCTCGAAGCCTTCGCGCACCAGTGCCGCGCCGGCCGGATTGGGGGCGTTGGCGATGATGGTCAGGCCGCCGCCGGCCACCGCGCCGGCCACCAGCATGTACTTGGCCTGGTCGGACAAGCCGGCGATCAGCGACCCGAGGTAGGTGAGGGCGGCGTTGTCGGTGATCGCGGTCAGCGCGGTGGCGCCGAAGAACAGCGCGGTCGGCCCCAGGCTGGAGACGAGCGGTTGCAGCCACCATTGCTGCATGCCGCCCAGCACCACCAGTCCTGCCAGGAAAAAGCCGACCATCAAGCCTTCCTTGAGGATCAGGGGATTCTGGTATTTTCCGTAGGCGTGGGTGAAGCCGATGAAAAACAGGAACAGGCCGATGAAGATCACCGGGTGGTGGGCAAAAGCGACCACCGCCGCCAGGAAGGCCAGGTGGATCGCGCTCACCAGCGGCGGCACCTTGACATCGCCCGGCGCCGGCGCGGGCGCGTCAACGATATGTCCGCGCAGCATGGCGGTGACGACGCTGGCGTTCACCAGCACCGCCACGGCGGCGCGCCAGCCGAAGGTGGAGGCCATGAAGGCGCTGTCCCAGTGCCAGGTGGAGGCCACCATCAGCACCGGCGGGGCGGCGAACGAGGTCAGGGTGCCGCCGATCGAGACGTTGACGAACAGCACGCCGAGGGCGGCGTACTTGAGCCACTCCGGCATGTCCTTGCGAAAAATCTGCGGCGCCAGCATCAGCGCGGCCAGGGTCATGGCGGCCGGTTCCGTGATGAGCGAGCCGAGCAGTGGCACCAGCGCCAGGCACAGCCACACATTGACCACCGGCGTGCGCAGCGGCACCAGGCGCGCCAGGCTGGCGATGAAGGCGCGGATCGCTTCGAGCACCGGGCGCGAGGCGGCCACCACCATGATGACGAACACGAACAGCGGCTCGGTGTAGGTACGCGATTCGGCGTAGCCGATCGCTGCGCTGCCGCCGACGACGAGGGCCATGGCCAGGATCAGCACCAGCGCCCACAGGCCGAACACGACCTCGACCTCGCCGAAGAAGTGCAGCAGGCCGGCGTGGCGCGGATAGCGCTTGGCCAGGCGCTCGAAACTCTTGGTGGCGAAGGTATGAGCCAGGGCGAGTCCGAACAGGATCGCGGCGATGAGGTGCATGTCGCTCATGGGATTCCGATAAAAAGTAGCCGAAAAGCATTATAGAGCGACTCGGGAGCGGGGGCGGCGCCAGATGCGGCGCGCCGGCGGCAAACTAGGCGGGCTGAGCTCAACAAGGTATCATGTGCGCGAAAAACACAACAAGGAAAGTCATGGCTGACATCAGCATCGTTCAGGAACACCGCCTGACACCGAACAAGGCCCGCGAAGCGGCCCAGAAAGTGGCCGACAAGATTGCCGCCGAATACGGGCTGGACTGCGCGTGGCAGGGCGACGTGCTGCATTTCGAGCGCAGCGGCGTGCACGGGTCGCTGGCCGTGGAAGCGCAGCAGGTCGAAATGACTATCAGGCTGGGGTTCTTGATGAGTGCGTTCGCGCCGGCGATCGAAGCGAAGGTGACGGAAAAGATGAAGGCGGTATTTGGCGCAGCCTGAAGCGGCCGCGCCGTGCTGTCACAGGGGCGCGATCAGCCCTTCAATTCGTCGATCAGGTCGACGTACTGCTGCATGGCCTCGTCCTTGGAGGTGCCCTTGAAACCATCCCAGGCATCGTACTTGGCGCGCCCGACGAAGTCGGTCATGCCGGGACGGTTGCCGTCGGTGTCGCCCGCGGACGCCTGTTTGTACAGCGCATAAATCTTCAGCAAGGTCTGGTTATCCGGACGCTCGGACAGATTTTTGGAATCGGCCAGGGCCTGGTCAAATTGTTCCTGCAAACTCATCGTATCTCCTCGGGTGGCTGAAATTCAGTGACGAGAATCTTAGCGCAGGTTGCACGGCAAACCCCCGAAAAGCGCAAGAGATTAGAGGGGATGCTCAGCTTGGGCGAGGACCGGCGTGCGCCTAGTCCTTGCCTTGCGCCTCGGCCTTTGCCTTGGCGGCCTTTTCCTCATCGCTGTCGCGGAACGGATACGTAGCCACCTTGACGGCGCCCTTGGTCACCGCGACCCCGGTACTGACTGCCGCCGAGCCGACCGCCACGCCGGCGCTGACCACCGCGCCGGTCACCGCAACGACGGCGCAGCCGCTCGACATGGCCAGCACCAGCAAGGCCAGCGGGTAGCGCAGGGCGCCCATCGGCATGCTTAAACCTTGAGCAGTTCGACGTCGAAAATCAGCGTGGCGTTGGGCGGAATCACGCCGCCCGCGCCGCGCGCGCCGTAACCGAGGCTGGCCGGGATCGTCAGGCGCCGTGCGCCGCCGACCTTCATGCCCTGCACGCCTTCATCCCAGCCCTTGATAACCTGGCCGGCGCCCAGCGAAAACTGGAACGGGTCGTTGCGGTCCTTGCTGGAGTCGAACTTGGCGCCGGCGCTGCCGTCGTCGTTGCGCAGCCAGCCGGTGTAATGGACGGTGACGTGCTGGCCGGCTTTCGCTTCGGCGCCTTCGCCAACGGTGGTGTCTTCGTACTGGAGGCCGGAATCGGTAGTGATAGTGGACATGGTTTTCCTTGATAAATCGGTGTGATTGGCGATTGTAGTGCATGACGTGTCAAAGCGCTATTGACGCCCGCCCCGCACGCGTCCAAAGCGCGCTACACTGCGTGGACTTTCTGACTACATCCGGCCGCTTTCCATGACCAAGACTCCCTGGCGCCCCGTCGCCACCGCCTACCGCCGCGCCCTGGTGTCGCAAGCCAATCCCAAGATGCTGCTGCTGACGGTGATTCCCTTCGTGCTGTCGGTGGTGCTGTGGGCCGCGCTGCTGGCTTTCGGCTTCCAGCCGCTGCTCGACTATGTCCAGGGCCTGTTCCAGTCCAACGACTGGTTCAAGACCAGCAGCGGCATGCTTGGTTCGTTCGGCATGGGCACGCTGAAAACCATGATCGTGCCGCTGATCGCCATGCTGCTGCTGCTGCCGCTGATGATCCTGACGGCGATCGTGTTCATGGGCGTGGCCGCCATGCCGCCGATTACCCGGCACGTCGCCGCGCGCCACTTCAGCACTCTCGAACAAAAGCACGGCGGCAGCTTCATGGCCGGCATCGCCATCAACGTCGGCAGCGCCGTGCTGTTCCTGGCGGTCTGGATACTGACCCTGCCGCTGTACGTCTTCCCGCCGCTGGCGGTGCTGGTGCAGGTGGTCCTGTGGGGCTGGCTGACCGCGCGCGTGCTGGTCTACGACGCGCTGGAAGACTACGCCAGCGCCGACGAAATGAAGGAACTGCGGCGCCGCCACCGTCCGCAGCTGGCGCTGATCGGCGTCGTCTCGGGCTTCATCGGCGCCTTGCCGGGCATCGTCTGGATCGGCGGCGCGCTCATGTCGGTGCTGCTGTTCCCCTTCCTCGCGGCGATCTCGATCTGGCTGTATGTGCTGATCTTCGTGTTTACCGCCCTGTGGTTCCAGTACTACTGCATGCAGGCGCTGGCCGACCTGCGCGCCGCACAGGAGCCGCCGGCGGCGGACGCTGCGGCGCCCGCCGTGGCCCCGGCCGGCGCACCCGGCGCCCCGCCCCCTGCCTGAGGTGCTTTCATGGCACACTGCCCACTTTTGCAATAACGGAGAAACACATGGCCATCGGTTTGATCATCATCGGCGACGAAATCCTGTCGGGCAAGCGGCGCGACCAGCACTTTCCCAAGGTGCTGGAACTGCTCGCCGAACGCGGCCTCAAGCTGGACTGGGCCGAGGTCCTGGGCGATGATCCGGTGCGCATCAGCGCCACCCTGAAACGCACCATGGCCAGCGGCGACATCGTGTTTTCGTGCGGCGGCATCGGCGCCACCCCGGACGACCACACGCGCCAGTGCGCCGCCACGGCGCTCGGCGTGCCGCTGGCGCTGCATGCGCAGGGACGGGCCAACATCGAAGAGCGCATCGGCGACATGGCGCGCGATGCCGGCACCACGGCCGACCTCAATTCCCCGGAAAACCTGCACCGCCTCAAAATGGCCGAGTTCCCGCAAGGCGCCTCGCTGATCCCCAACGCCTACAACAAGATCGCCGGTTTCACGCTCGGCACCCACCACTTCGTGCCGGGCTTTCCGGTGATGGCCTGGCCGATGATCGCCTGGGTGCTCGACAACTGCTACAGCCACCTGTTCAACCGCCAGCCGCACAGCGAGCAATCGGTGCTGGTGTACGGCTCGATGGAGTCGACCCTCACCCCGCTGATGGAAGCGCTCGAAGCGGACTACGCCCCGGTCAAGGTATTCAGCCTGCCGAGCGTGGGCGACGCGGTCACGCGCGGCCACATCGAACTGGGCGTGAAAGGCGAGCCGGCCCTGACCGCGTCGGCCTTCGCCGACATGTGCGCGCAGCTGACCCGCATGCAGATCGAATTCGCCCCATGCGAGGCCCGGGCGTGAGCGGCGTGTGACGCCTTTTGTGGCAAGCCTTTTACGTGGCGCCCTGAGCCGTTGTTTTTTTGCGAAAAACAAACGGCCAGATCAAGTTTTCTTGAACATGCCTTCGCCACGGTCACCCGATGTGGTGGAATGGTAACCGTGCATCACTCGATCTCGCGTGAGATTTCAGTGAGAATTTAACGAATGAATTTTTAATACCACAGGAATGCGATTGACCACCCGATTACACGAAGCGACCCGTTGCACGATGGCGAAGGTTGATGCGGTGATTGCAGGTACGATTGATTTGAACCGGTTGAGCCATCATGGAAAGTAATCGTCGTTTTCGACGGCCCCGCATCGTCGCCAGCGCGGTGCGCAAATTGCGCGCCCGCGCAGCGTTGATCCAACTCGGCCAGGTCCCGCCCGAGCCTGACGACGGCACGGCAGCGCCGCATCCCCACCTCTCCCTCGTACCCGACGGCGCCGCCGGCGCCTCAGACATGTATACCGAAACAGACACCGACACCAATACCGATACCGATACCTTGCCCACTCCAGAACCCGACACCGAGCCGCAAGGCACCCCGCCGCGCCGCCGCAGCCGCATCAAACTGGTCCTGTGGCTGTTGTTACTGGTCTTGCTCGGCGCCGGCGTCTGGTGGGTGCTCGATGAAGTGCGCACCTCGTCGATGCAGGCCAAGTACTTTGCCGGCATCGCCAGGAAGATCAGCTACAAGGTCGAGAAAGGCCCGAGCACCAACATCCGCTTCCCGCACGACAGCCCGTACGACGAGCGGCTCGGCTACGCCAACATGCCCGACTACCTGGCCAAGCTCAAGACGCGCGACTTCATGATCGATTCGCAGGCGCGCCTGTCGCCCAAGATGGTGGAACTGGCCGACCAGGGCCTGTTCGCGACCTACCGCGAAAAGACCAAGGTCGGCCTCGAAATCCTCGACTGCCGCAGCGAGCCGCTGTTTTTGGCGCGCTACCCCGAGCGTTTCTACGAAAAGTTCGACGATGCGCCATCCTCGCTGGTCAAGAGCCTGCTGTTCATCGAAAACCGCGAACTGCTCGACCCGACCTACCCGAAACGCAATCCCGCCGTCGAGTGGGACCGCTTCAGCAAGGCCGTCTTCGACAAGTCGCTGCACGTGTTCAGCGGCGGCGACAAGCGCTCGGCCGGCGGCAGCACGCTGGCTACCCAGATCGAAAAATACCGCCATTCGCCGGATGGCCGTACCAGCTCGCTGTCGGAAAAAGCGCGCCAGATGGTGTCGGCCACCTTGCGCGCCTACCAGTACGGCGAAGACACCACCCGCGCGCGGCGCCAGATCGTCATCGATTACCTGAACACGGTACCGCTGTCGGCCAAACTCGGCTACGGTGAAGTCAACGGCATCGGCGACGGCATGTGGGTCTGGTACGGACGCGATTTCACGGCCATGAACAAGCTGCTGAAAGATGAACCGCATTCGCCCGACGCGGCGCTGGTCTACAAGCAGGCGCTGTCGCTGATGATCGCCCAGCGCCGTCCGGCCCACTACCTGGGCGCCGGCGCCAACGACCTCGAAAACCTGACCAACACCCACTTGCGCGTGCTGGCCCAGGCCGGCGTGATCACGGCGCAGCTGCGCGACGCCGCGCTGGCCGTCAAGCTGGAGCCGGCCAAGGGTTCCGGCGTGGCGCCGCCGGCGGCCAATGCGTTTGTGTCGCGCAAGGCCTCGAATGCGGTGCGCACCCACCTGGCGGGCTTGCTGGGCGACGCGCGCCTGTACAACCTGGACCGGCTCGACCTGTCGGTGGTCAGCACGCTCGACTCGGAAGCCCAGAAAGCCGTCACCGCCATGCTGCGCAAGCTGCGCGACGCCGAATCGGCGCAAGCGGCCGGCCTGACCGGCAAGGGCATGCTGGGCAACGGCGACCCGGCCAGCGTGGTGTACAGCTTCACGCTGATGGAACGCGGCGAAAAAGCCAACTACCTGCGCGTGCAGACCGATAACTACGACCAGCCGCTCGACATCAACGAAGGCGCCAAGCTCGATCTGGGCTCGACCGCCAAGCTGCGCACCCTGGTGACCTACATGGACATCATCGACCAGCTGTACCAGCGCTTTAACGGCATGAGTGCGGCGGAACTGCGCAAGGTGGTGGTCGATCCGAAGGACCGGCTGTCGCAGTGGGGCATCGAATACTTCCTGACCCTGCCGGCCGGCGCCGCGCGCGACCTGCCGGCCATGCTGGAAGCGGCGATCGAACGCACCTACTCGGGCAGCCCGGCCGAAGGCTTTTTCACCGGCGGCGGCATGCACACCTTCGGCAACTTCAGCAAGCTCGATAACACGCGCATCATGAGCGTGCGCCAGGCGCTGCGCAGCTCGACCAACCTGGTATTCGTGCGCCTGATGCGCGACGTGGTGCGCTACTACATGTTCCAGCTGCCCGGTTCCTCGGCGGCGCTGCTGGCCGACGCCGACGATCCGCGCCGCGCCGAATACCTGGCCCGCTTCGCCGACCGCGAAGGGCGCGAGTTCCTTGGCCGCTTCTATAACAAGTACAAGGGCAAGAACGCGGCCGATGCCGAAAAAGTGCTGCTCGCGAGCTTCCGTCCGACCCCGACCCGGCTGGCCAACGTGCACCGCACCATTGCCCCGAACGCCACGCTGGCCCAGTTCACGGCCTTCGTGAAGGACAACCTGGTGTCGGCCAACGAGGTGCCGGACGAGCGCATCGCGCGCATGTACGACCAGTACGCCCCAAGCAGCATGTCGCTGGCCGACCGCGGCTACCTGGCCACCATCCACCCGCTCGAACTGTGGCTGGTCGGTTACTTCCGCGCCAATCCGAACGCCACCTACTCCGACATGGTGGCGGCCAGCGTCAAGGAACGCCAGGAAGTGTATGCCTGGCTGTTCAACACGCACCGCAAGCATGCGCAGGACCGCCGCATCGCGGGCTTGCTGGAAGTCGAAGCATTCTTGAAGATCCATGCGCAGTGGAAGAAGATGGGGTATCCGTTCGACTCGCTGGTGCCGTCGTACGCGACCACCCTGGGCGCGTCGGCCGACCGTCCGGCGGCGTTGGCCGAGATGATGGGCATTATCGTCAACAAGGGCGTGCGCAAGCCGGTGCAGCGCATCGACTCGCTGCATTTTGCCGCTGGTACGCCGTACGAAACGCTGGTCAAGCAGGCCAAGAGCGCGCCGGGCGAGCAGATTCTGTCGCCGGAAGTGGCGCGCGCGGTGGCCGATGCGATTCGCGGCGTGGTTTCGGACGGTACCGCCAAGCGCGTCAAGACCGCCTTCAAGATGGCTGACGGCAGCATCATTGCGGTGGGCGGCAAGACCGGTACCGGCGACCAGCGTTTCGAGGTATATGGCGCCGGTGGACGGCTGATCGAATCGCGTTACGTGAACCGCTCGGCGACCTTCGTCTTCAACATCGGCGAGCGCTTCTTTGGCAGCATGACCGCGTACGTGCACGGACCGTCGTCGGCCGACTACGACTTCACCAGCGCCTTGCCGGTGCAGTTGCTGACAGTGCTGGCGCCGACCCTGATGCCGATGATCGAGCCGCCGGCCGACAGCACGGCCAGGCAGTGCGTGCGTTGATGAAGTGACGGTCGCCGGGAGCTTGGCTCTCGACAGGTACCACTAGATCGAGAGCCGTCGGTTCTGGCAGTGCCAGGAACGACGGCTCTTGGTTTTATGGCCTTCATTTCGGCCTGCGCTTGCATAGTTCGCCAAATGTTGGCATCGTACCGATCCATGAAACCTTTGCAACGTGCGATGTCCAAAATCCGGAAGTTTACCCAGTTCTCGTTTCGCGACCTGGTTGCCACCGCCGGCCCCACCGTTCTCACCATTGCCGCGCTGTGCGCGGTCGCTTACTTCCTGGTCGATCCCTCGCCGCCGCGCAGGGTCACGCTCGGCACCGGCCAGGAAAACAGCGCTTACGAGGAATTCGGCAAAAAATACGCCGCCAAGCTGGGCAAGCATGGCATCGCCGTCACCCTGCAGCGCTCCCTCGGCTCGCAGGACAACCTGCAGCACCTCAATGAAGGCAAGGTCGATATCGCTTTCGTCCAGAGCGGATCGACCGAGCAGGCCGAAGCCCAGCGCAAGGGACTGGTCTCGATCGGCAGCCTGTTCACCGAACCGGTCTGGCTGTTCCTGCGCGAGGATGCCAAAGTCACGCAGCTGTCGCAGCTCAAGGGCTTGAAAATCAACCTCGGACCGGAAGGCAGCGGCGTGCCCAAGCTGTTTCGCCAGGTGCTGGCGCTGAACGGCGTCGAGCCGGCCGACCTGACCATCGGCACCCTGGAGAACACGCCGGGCACGGTGGAACTGCTGGAAGGACGCATCGATGGCCTGGTCTTCAGCTCCGGCCCGGACGCGCCGCTGGTGCAGATGCTGCTGCAAACGCCGGGCTTCAAGCTGTTTGACTTCACCCAGGCCGAAGCCTATTCACGGCGCTTGCCGTTCGTCTCGCACGTGGTGCTGCCGCGCGGGATCGTCGACGTGGGGCGCGACATCCCGGCCCAGGATTACCATCTGATCGCACCCACAGCGACGCTGGTGGCGCGTGAAGATTTGCATCCGGCGCTGATCGATTTGTACGTGCAGGCGGCCAGCGAAATTCATGGCGGCACCGGCTGGTTCCAGCAGCAGGGGCAGTTCCCGTCGGCGCGCTACACCGAAATTCCGGTGGCGCGCGAAGCGGCCAAGTTCTACAAGGATGGCGCGCCGCTGCTGCAACGCTACATGAGCTTTTGGCTGGCCAATTTTTTTGATCGCATGTGGGTCGTGGTGGTGGCGCTGGCGGCGCTGGTGCTGCCGCTGTCGAAGGTGGTGCCGCCGCTGTACGTGTGGCGGATTCGCTCGCGCGTCTACCGCTGGTACGGGCAGCTGCGCACGGTGGAGCAGGAGCTGGAGGCGGCGCAAGGCGCACAGCGGGCAGACATTTGCGCGGGGCTGTTAAAACGGCTCGATGAGATCGAAGAAATGGTCAACCAGATTTCGATTCCGCTCGCGTTTGCCGATGGCTTGTATGGCCTGCGCAGCCATATCAATTTCGTGCGCCAGCGGGTGAAGAACGCCGTGGCCGACGATCAAGTCCGCGCTACGCAATCCGCGCCGGGTGCGCTCGCGTAACGCCGCTGGCGCCGGTGAGCTTTTAAAAAATCAGGCCCCCAGCCACGGCAAGCCGGCCTTGCACCAGCCACCGACGCTCTTGCGGTGACCGTCCGCATCCTTGTCGCCCTCGAAGCCTTCCAGGATATCGAATGACTGCGCATAGCCATTTTCCGTCGCCACCCGTGCGGCGTGGCGCGACCTGACGCCCGAGCGGCACAAAAACAGCAGCACCTCATCCTTTTGCGCCACCGCTTCGAGCTGCCGCACGAAATCGGGATTGGGCGCGCCGTCCGGCCAGGTGCTCCATTGCACGGCGCAGTGCTGCTGCGCCGGAATGGCGACCTTGCCGACCCACGCGCGCTCGGCGTCGGTACGCACGTCCACCAGCCGCACGCGCGCTTCGCTGTGCAGCAGTTCCCACGCTTCCTGCGGCGTCACTGCGCCCGCATACGGTTGGCCGGGCGCGCGGGTGCGGGCGGTGGCAAGCAGGGTGTCGGCGTTACTCATGGCGTATTCCTCGGTCAAGTTTGCGATTATTATAGGAGCGGCGCACCACGGCGCGGCATTTTTCCCTTTTCGGTGCATCGTGCATCAACTTGGTGCAATCCGCGCGATTCGCACCAAGGTGGTGCGATCCCGATCAGACGCCCGCGCCGGCGCTGTTGCAGGGACTCCGGAGTTTAGTGATATTTGGCAGCATTTTCAACGCTGCTGCGCCATTCGGTCCGCATGGTCTGGCTGGCACGCTTTCTGCTATGATCCCTGTGAGTTTTGCCGCCGAGGTGGCAACCCCCCATTTATATTAGGAGAGATACGCATGGCAATGACGGCCGCAGAAGTCTTGGAAATGGTTAAAGAGAAGCACGTTCGCTTTGTGGACTTTCGCTTCGCCGACACGCGTGGCAAAGAGCAGCACGTAACGGTTCCCGTATCGCACTTCGATCTCGACAAATTTGAATCGGGCCACGCTTTCGACGGCTCGTCGATCGCCGGCTGGAAGGGCATCGAAGCGTCCGACATGCTGCTCATGCCAGACCCGAACACGGCCAACATCGATCCGTTCATGGAAGAAGTCACGCTGTTCATGCAGTGCGACGTCATCGAGCCGGCCGACGGCAAGGGCTACGACCGCGATCCGCGTTCGATCGCCAAGCGCGCCGAAGCCTACCTCAAGTCGACCGGCATCGGCGACACCGCCTACTTCGGCCCTGAGCCGGAATTCTTCATCTTCGACAGCGTGCGCTGGAAGATCGACATGTCGGGCTGCTTCGTCAAGATCGATTCGGATGAATCGTCGTGGGCGACCGATGCCAAGACCGAAGGCGGCAACAGCGGCCACCGTCCAACCGTCAAGGGCGGCTACTTCCCGGTGCCACCAGTCGATTCGTTCCAGGACATGCGCTCGGAAATGTGCCTGATCCTCGAAGAACTGGGCATCCCGGTCGAAGTGCACCACCACGAAGTGGCTGGCGCCGGCCAGAATGAAATCGGCACCCGCTTCTCGACCCTGGTCGAGCGCGCCGACTGGACCCAGAACCTGAAATACGTGGTCTGGAACGTGGCCCACAGCTATGGCAAGACCGCCACCTTCATGCCGAAACCGATCGTTGGCGACAACGGCTCGGGCATGCACGTGCACCAGTCGATCTGGAAAGACGGCAAGAACCTGTTCGCCGGCGACGGCTATGCCGGCCTGTCGGAAGATGCGCTGTTCTACATCGGCGGCATCATCAAGCACGCCAAGGCACTGAACGCGATCACCAACCCGGGTACCAACTCGTACAAGCGCCTGGTGCCTGGCTACGAAGCGCCGGTGAAACTGGCTTACTCGGCCAAGAACCGTTCGGCCTCGATCCGCATCCCGCATGTGGCGAACCCGAAAGGCCGCCGCATCGAGACCCGCTTCCCGGATCCGCTGGCCAACGTGTACCTGTGCTTCGCCGCGCTGCTGATGGCTGGCCTGGACGGTATCGCCAACAAGATCCACCCGGGCGAAGCAGCGTCGAAAGACCTGTACCACCTGCCGCCGGAAGAAGACGCGCTGATCCCGACCGTGTGCTCCTCGCTCGAAGAAGCGCTCGACAACCTGAACAAGGACCGCGAGTTCCTGACACGCGGTGGTGTTTTCAGCAACAGCATGATCGATGCCTACATCGAACTCAAAATGCAGGACGTGCAGCGCATGCGCATGACCACGCACCCGGCCGAGTTCGACATGTACTACTCGCTGTAATTGTTTTTGGTTGGCAAGCATTGCCAACGTGCAGCACCTGTAGCTGGAGAGACATCAAAACGTATCTCTCCGGTATAAAAACGCGAGGAAGGCCACGGCTTTCCTCGCGTTTTTCATTGGATGTTGTATATTCGGTTGAATCTAATTACTCCACGGAATTCCGTGAAACAACGCTGATGCTTATGATAACGAGGATGTCCCGAATTCGCCCGCACCGACCGCTGCGTTCGCCTTTGCTGGCGCTGGTGCTGCTCGCCGGCCTCGGTGCGCAGCTGCCGGCCCGGGCCGACATCTATCTGTGCGTCGATGCCAGTGGCCGCAAGGAGTTGACCGACAACCCCAAGCCGGGCTGCAAGCAGCTCGACGTGCCGAACAATATTCCCGCGCCGTCGGGGCGCAAGAGCAGCGCTCCGGCCAAGCCGGTGACCACGCCGACCGATTTCCCCAAGGTGGGTGGCAGCGAGCAGCGCGCGCGCGACGCCGACCGGCGCCAGATCCTCAACGACGAACTGCACGCCGAAGAAAAGAAGCTGGCCGAACTCAAACGCGAGTACAACAAGGGCGAGCCTGAACGCCAGGGCAACGAGAAGAACTACGCCAAGTACCAGGAGCGGGTCCAGTCGATGGCCGACAACATCGCGCGCGCCGAGAAGAATATCGAAGCGCTGCGGCGCGAAATTTCGAACATTAAATGACCATGGCCGCGCCTTGCGTGCCACGGCGCGAAGCCCTGGCCGGCCTCGACCTGCTGGCGTCGGCCGTGCTGCTGGTCGACGCCGGCGGCACCATCACCTTTGCCAACGCGGCCGCCGAGCACCTGCTGGAAAGCTCGCTGCGGGCCCTGCAACGCCAGCAGCTGCATACCCTGTTCCTCAACGCCGAGGAATTGCTCAATCTGTGCACACAGGCGCTGGCCCATAAATACGCCGACCTGCGCCAGGACCTGACCCTGGAGCGCAGCGGACGCGAACCGCTGCATGTGCACAGCATCGTCAGCGAGGCGGGCGAATCGGGCATCGTGATCGAGCTGCGCGAGAACGTCCAGCAGTTGAAACTCGACCGCGAAGAGCGCATCCTCGACCAGAGCCAGGTCAACAAGGAACTGGTGCGCAACCTGGCGCACGAGATCAAGAACCCGCTGGGCGGCATCCGCGGCGCGGCGCAGCTGCTCGAACTCGAACTGCCGGCGCGCCACCTGACCCAGCTGCGCGAATACACGCAGGTGATCATCAAGGAAGCGGACCGCCTGCAAACCCTGGTCGACCGCCTGCTGGCGCCGCACCGGCGTCCGCACATCGTCGGCGACGTCAATATCCATGAAGTGTGCGAGCGCGTGCGCAGCCTGATCCTGGCCGAGTTCCCGCTCGGGCTGGCCATCCGGCGCGACTACGATGCCTCGATTCCCGAGTTCAGGGGCGACAAGGAACAGTTGATCCAGACCGTGCTCAATATCGCGCACAATGCCGCCCAGGCCCTGTCCGAGCGGATCGTGGCGGGCGACGCCGAGCTGGTTTTCAAGACCCGCGTGGCGCGCCAGGTGACCCTGGCCAAGGTGCGCTACGGGCTGGCATTAGACTTGCATATCATCGACAATGGACCGGGCATCCCGCCGCAGATCCGCGACCGCATTTTCTATCCCCTGGTATCGGGACGGGAGGGCGGCAGCGGCCTGGGGCTGACACTGGCGCAGACCTTCGTGCAGCAGCACATGGGTGTGATCGAGTGCGAAAGCCGGCCTGGATTTACGGATTTCAGGATCCTGTTGCCGCTGCCATAAGCCGCGCATCAGCTTCGACAATCCGGGTCCCATCAATTGAAGATCCATATTGCGGGGAAGCGCGAACACATGAAACCAATCTGGATAGTCGACGACGACGCCTCGATCCGCTGGGTGCTTGAAAAAGCCCTGGCGCGCGAGAACCTCGCGACCAAAAGCTTTTCCAACGCGCGCGATGCCATGGCCGCGCTCGAATTCGATACGCCGCAAGTGCTGGTGTCCGACATCCGCATGCCGGGCGAGTCGGGGCTTGACCTGCTGCAAACCGTCAAGGCCAGCTATCCCGGCCTGCCGGTGATTATCATCACGGCGTTTTCCGACCTCGATTCGGCGGTCGCCGCCTTCCAGGGCGGCGCCTTTGAATACCTGGCCAAGCCGTTCGACATCGACAAGGCGGTGGAATTGATCCGGCGCGCGCTTGAAGAAAGCCTGCGCGAGACCAGCGTCGAATCCGGCCCCACCGAGACGCCCGAAATCCTGGGCCAGGCGCCAGCCATGCAGGAAGTGTTCCGCGCCATCGGGCGCTTGTCGCAGTCGAACGTGACGGTGCTGATCACGGGCGAATCGGGCACCGGCAAGGAGCTGGTCGCGCGTGCGCTGCACAAGCACAGCCCGCGCGCGCAGCAGCCTTTCATCGCCTTGAACACGGCGGCCATTCCCAAGGATTTGCTGGAGTCCGAACTGTTCGGCCACGAGCGCGGCGCCTTCACGGGCGCCCAGACAACGCGGCGCGGCCGCTTCGAGCAGGCCGAAAACGGCACCCTGTTCCTCGATGAAATCGGCGACATGCCGTTCGATCTGCAAACGCGCCTGCTGCGGGTGCTCTCGGACGGCCACTTCTACCGGGTCGGCGGGCACCAGCCGATGAAGGCCAATGTGCGCGTCATTACGGCCACCCACCAGAACCTGGAACAGCGGGTGCGCGACGGCCTGTTTCGCGAAGACTTGTACCATCGCCTCAACGTGATCCGCCTGCGCCTGCCCAGTTTGCGGGAGCGGCGCGAGGATATCCCCCTTTTGGTGCGCCACTTCCTGGTGCAAAGCGCGCGCCAGCTCGGGGTCGAGGCCAAGCGCATGAGCGATCCGGCGCTGCATTTCCTCACCGGGCTCGATTTGCCGGGCAATGTGCGCCAGCTGGAAAACCTGTGCAACTGGATCACCGTGATGGCGCCCGGGCAGACCGTGGACGTCAAGGACATGCCGCTCGAACTGACGCAGGAGGGAGGGGCCGATACGGCGCTGCCGCCGGCCATGGGCGAGGGCGCGGCGCTGCCGGCCAACGGCCACGCCGGCATGCTTGCGGGCGGCGCCGGCATGGCGGCGCTGGGTGCTGCCGGCGGCTGGATTGGCTTGCTGGAGCTGCAGGCGGCCAGCATGCTGGCGGCCGGCCAGTCGGAGGTGATGGATGTGCTGGGACGGCAGTTCGAGTCGGCCTTGATCAAGACGGCGCTCAAGCACACGCACGGGCGCAAGAACGATGCGGCGGTGCGCCTGGGGATCGGGCGCAACACCATCACCCGCAAGATCGCCGAACTCGGGATCGATGGCGCCAAGGACGAGTAGGGGGCGTGGCGGGGCGCGTGCCCCGTCCGCGCGCGGCATGGTGTAAGCTTCTGTCCAATTTATTGTTGGAACCTCCATGCTGATCAACTGCGTCGCCTACCAGGAAGGCAAAAAGCTGTCCGACATTTCCGTCGAAGCCATCAGCGACTACGTCGAGAAATCCGACTGTTTCGTGTGGGTGGCCCTGAAGGACGCCCAGCCGGACGAACTGGCCGTCATGCAGCACGAATTCGGGCTGCACGAACTGGCGGTGGAAGATGCGCTACGCGGCCACCAGCGCCCCAAGATCGAGGAGTACGGCGATTCGCTGTTCGTGGTGGTGCAGACGGTCGAGATGGATGGCGATGAGATGAGCGTGGGCCAGGTGGCCATGTTCGTCGGCGACAATTACGTGCTCTCGGTGCGCAACAATGTCATGCGTGGTTTTCTTGGCGTGCGCGCGCGCGCCGAACGCGAACCGCACCTGCTGGGCAAGGGCTCGTCGTTCGTGCTCTATGCGCTGATGGATGCGGTGGTCGACCGCTATTTTCCGGTGGTCGATGCGCTTGAAACCGAACTCGAAACCATCGAGGACCGGATTTTTATCCGCGGCTCGCAGCGCACCAATATCGAACGTCTGTATGAACTCAAGCGCAAGGTGCTGGTGCTGCGCCACGCGGTCACGCCGCTGCTCGACGCCATCGGCAAGCTGCATGGCGGGCGGGTGCCGTCGTTCTGTCGCGATACCCAGGAATACTTCCGCGATGTGCACGATCACCTGCAGCGCATCAACGGCGCGCTCGATACCATCCGCGACACCATCGGCACGGCGATCCAGGTCAACCTGTCGATGGTGGCCATCGACGATGGCGAAGTCAATAAACGGCTGGCCGCATGGGCCGCGATCTTCGCGGTGTTTACCGCGTTCGCCGGAGTGTGGGGGATGAACTTCGAGTTCATGCCGGAACTGAAATGGAAGTACGGCTACGCTGTTGCGATCAGCGCGATGGTCACCGTGTGCGTCTACCTGTATTACCGGTTCAGGAAGTCAGGGTGGTTGTAAATCCCCGCTGTTGACGGCGCGCCAGGCGCCCGTTAACTGTGAAGCCGTCCTTCCCGGCTGCGCGGGATGGACGATGCTGAAGTTTAAGGGTTTTAAACGCGGCTGCTGCAATCGACTTTGCCGCAGCCAGCTGATTACCCCGCCATCGACAGCGCCACCGCTTCCGCCACCTTGATCCCATCGACCGCCGCCGACAAGATCCCGCCTGCGTAGCCGGCGCCTTCGCCGGCCGGGAACAGGCCGCGCGTGTTCAGGCTTTGCAGGTTGTCGTCGCGGCGCTTGATGCGGATCGGCGACGAGGTGCGCGTTTCCACGCCGGTCAGCACTGCGTCTTCCTGGTAGTAGCCGCGAATCTGCTTGTCGAACGCCGGAAACGCTTCGCGCATGGCGATGATGGCGTAGTCGGGCAGGGCGGTGCCCAGGTCGGTCAGGTGCACCGCCGGCTTGAACGACGGCACCACCGAACCGAAGGCGGTCGAGGCGCGGCCCTTGACGAAGTCGCCCATCAGCTGCCCCGGCGCGTCGTAGGTGCCGCCGCCGAGCGCGAACGCGCCTTCTTCCAGGCGGCGCTGCAGCGCGATGCCGGCCAGCGGGTGGCCCGGGTTGTCGACAAAGTCGGCCGGCGTAATGCCGACCACGATGGCGCTGTTGGCATTGCGCTCGTTGCGCGAATACTGGCTCATGCCGTTGGTGACCACGCGCCCCGGCTCGGACGCGGCGGCGACCACCGTGCCGCCCGGGCACATGCAGAAGCTGTACACCGAACGGCCGTTGGCGGCGTGGTGCACCAGTTTATAGTCGGCCGCGCCGAGGATCTTGTTGCCGGCGTTCGGACCGAAACGGCAAGCGTCGATCAGCGACTGCGGGTGCTCGACCCGGAAACCGACCGAAAACGGCTTCGCTTCAATATACACGCCGCGCTCGTACAGCATCTCGAAGGTGTCGCGCGCGCTGTGGCCGATGGCCAGCACCACGTGGCGGGTGGGGATATGTTCGCCGCTGGCCAGGGTGACGCCGCGGATCTGGCGCGCCTCGCCGTCGCCCTCGACCTCGATATCGCTGACCTTGCTCTCGAAACGGTATTCGCCGCCCAGCGCGATGATGTTCTCGCGCATCTGTTCGACCATCTTGACCAAGCGGAAGGTGCCGATGTGCGGTTTGCTCACGTACATGATCTCGTCCGGCGCGCCAGCCTTGACGAATTCGGTCAGCACCTTGCGCCCGTAATGCTTGGGGTCCTTGATCTGGCTGTACAGCTTGCCGTCGGAAAAGGTGCCGGCCCCGCCTTCGCCGTACTGGACGTTCGATTCCGGGTTCAGCTCGCGCTTGCGCCAGAAGCCGAAGGTGTCGACGGTGCGCTCGCGCACCACCTTGCCGCGTTCGAGGATCAGCGGGCGCAGGCCCATCTGGGCCAGGATCAGGGCCGCGAACAGCCCGCACGGGCCGGTGCCGATCACCACCGGGCGCTCGTTGCGGTCGTGGCCCTGCAATTGCTCGCCGCCGGCGACGAAGGTGTAGCCGGTGTCGGGCGCGGGCAGCACATGGGCGTCATGCTGCAAGCGCGCCAGCACCGCCGCTTCGTCGCGCAGTTCGGCATCGACCGCGTAGATCAGCACGATGGCGCTGCGCTTCCTGGCGTCGTAGCTGCGCTTGAACACACTGAACCCGAGCAGGTCGGCGCCGGCAATGCCCAGGCGCGCCAGGATCGCCTCGCGCAGGTCGGCGTCGGCATGGTCGAGCGGGAGTTTGAGTTCGTTAATTCGCAGCATAGGAGTCGTTCGTGGTTCAGGGTGGGCAAAAGCGGGGCAGGGCGCTATTTTACCGGGTGCATCGCCTGATGGGCGAATCGGGCCGCCCCGGCACGGTATTTTCGACCTCAAGGTGTTGCTGCGCGACTAGTAATATGTAGTTGAGAAAATTTGTTGCAAAACAGACTCATTCATTATTCAAATTTTGCGGCAGCGCACCATATTTCATTCGGCCTATTTGCGTAAAGTAAGAATTTTCGCTGTAGTCGCAGCGAAAGTTGCAAATCGGCTGGTTTTGGCCGCCCTTTTTTTGTCGCTGACCGGATAATGCCCGTTGCAGAAATGATGCGACGCCCTGCGAGCGCGCCACTGCCGGGGGAATTTGAACCCGGCAACGTGCCAGCGCCGCCGAGATCCGGAAGGCTGTCGTACAAGCAAGCTGCTGTAGTGTCGTTATCCTCATCCTAAACGGAGTTCTAAAAATGATGTTTCAAGAGAAGATTGGCGTACGTTCCGTTCGCCTCGCCCTCGGCCTGTTAGCCGGTTTCGTCGCCGGCCACGCACTGGCTCAGGATGCTCCTATCCAGCGAGTTGAAATCACCGGTTCGAGCATCAAGCGCATCGTGAAAGAAGGCGCGTTGCCAGTCCAGGTGGTGTCCAAGGAAGTGATCGCCCGTTCTGGCGCGACCACCGTTGCCGACCTGATCCAGAAACTGCCGGCGATGCAGGGTTTCACGATTGAAGCCATTGCCGCCGGCACCAACTCGGGTGGCCGCTCCACCGCGTCGATCCACGGCCTGGGCGGCACCTACACCCTGGTCTTGCTGAACGGCCGCCGCATGGCGCCTTTCCAGGATAGCGGCAGCTCGGTCAACCTGAACTCCATTCCGATGAGCGCGGTCGAGCGCGTCGAAGTGCTGAGCGACGGCGCATCCGCCCTGTACGGCGCCGACGCGATTGCCGGCGTCATCAACTTCATCCTCAAGAAAAACTACCGCGGCCTGACCCTGGACGCGGGCGTGTCGGTACCGACCAACCCGGGCGGCAAGAGCGCCAACGCTGGCTTCACCTGGGGCTTCGGCGACCTGGAAACGAACCGCTTCAACCTGTTGATGACCTACCGTCACGACGAGCAGAAGAAGGTCAAGGCGACCGACCGCGAATTCAGCAAAACGTCGTACATTCCCCTGGGCCACGACGGCCAGAGCTACATCTATGACCGTACCTCGACCTCGGGCACCGCATCGAACGTGAACGTCGCGTTCAAGAATCCGAAAACTGACCAGATCGGCTTTAACCCGTACAAGAAAGTCAACGGCGCCTGCCCGACCGGCTTCTTCAACTACCTGTCGAACACCGCCACCACCGAGTACTGCGCCGTCGACAGCGCCTCGACCGTGGAAACCGTGCCTGAATCGAAGCGCGACACCCTGTTCACCTCGGGCCGCATCAAGTTCAGCGACAACCTGACCGCCTTTGCCGACCTGGCACTGGGCCGCTTCGACCTGACGGCGCGGATCGCCGCCAACCCGGTCAACGTGGCCGTGCCGATCGGTTCGCCAGTCTACAACCAGTACGTCGCACCGTACCTGAGCGCCGATCAGCGCGCCGATGTCAAGACCGCCACCGCGACCTACCGCGCGACCGAATTCGGTACCCGCGACAGCCAGACCATCACCGACGTCGGTCACTTCGTCATGGGCCTGGAAGCCAATTTTGGCGGCTGGGACATGAATACCGGCGCCACCTACTCGCGCTACCAGCTCGACGAGCGTTACACCGGCGGCTATCTGTTGAACAAGGAATTCCGCAGCCTGATCGGCGGCGCCAGCTTCAATCCATTCCTGCCGGCCGGCTCGCCAACGTCGCCAACGGCTCAACAGATCAATGGTTCGGTCTTCCACGGTTCGATCCGTGAAGCGTATTCGGTCCTGCGCGGCCTCGACCTGCGCGCATCGCGCGAACTGTTCAACCTGCCAGGCGGCGCAAGCAGCATCGGCCTGGGTATCGACGGCCGCGAACTGCACCAGGTGCAGACCGCCACGACCGCAGCCAAGGATGGCAGCATCTACGGTTTCACCGCGCCAAACCAATTCGACTACACCCGTAACTCCGGCGGTGCCTTCGCCGAAATGGCGCTGCCGCTGATGAAGAACCTGGAAGTGACGACCGCCATCCGCTACGACCGTTATTCGGGCGTGGAAGACAAGAGGGCCAAGCGCACCAAGGGTGAATCCCAGAGCGCCAGCACCTACAAGATCAGCGCACGCTACACCCCGACCACGGCCCTGCTGCTGCGCGGTTCGTACGGTACCGGTTTCCGCGTCGCCGACCAGAACGACATCGCCAACACCCTGGTGTCCGCCGGCGTCACGGCCGCACCGTATGCTTGCCCGGCAGACCTGGTAGCGATCGATGTGACCCTGTGCCGTCCGGGCGTGAACCAGTACAACTCGTACAACGGTGGTAACGAAAAACTGCGTCCGGAAGAATCGAAGCAGTTCACCCTGGGCTTCCGCCTCGAGCCATCGTCGAGCGTGACCTTCGGCGCCGACCTGTGGGACATCAAGATGACCAACCAGGTGTCGAACGTCGGCGAAATCCAGGCGTTTGCCAATCCAGCCAAGTACCGCCAGCTGTTTACCGAGTTCGCCGATCCAGCGACCGGTATCAAGACCTGGGCCTTCATCCGCGCCCCGATCAACATCGGCAAAGCGCACAACCGCGGTATCGACTGGGATCTGACCGTCGGCGAGAAGTATTCGTTCGGCAAAATGACCCTGAACGTCAATGGTACCCACATGCTCAAGGCCAGCTACACCATTCCGGGTTCGGACACCGAGTGGACCGACAGCATGGATAAATACGGCATCGACAATCAAGTCACCTTCCGCGATATCGTCAAGTTCGGCGCTACCCTGGAAACGGGCCAGATGACCAATGCGCTGACGTTGAACTACCGCAATGGTTACACCGACCAGGCCGCTAGCTTGTACAACGTGGCGACCAAGGCCCCTGCCGTCAGCCAGATCCGTCTGCAAGTGCCTTCGTACAGCACCGTCGACTACCAGGGTAAGTTTGCGATCAGCAAAACCTGGGAAGTTCGTGGCGGTATCAAGAACCTGATGGACAAAGAGCCACCACTGACCCTGCGCACGTCGTCGGGCCACCAGGTTGGTTACGATGCGCGTTACGCGGACACGATGGGCCGCACCGTCTACCTCAACACCAGCTACAAGTTCTAAGCAGCTGATACGACGTAAGACATCATGAAAGGCGCGTTGCTTCGGCAACGCGCCTTTTTTTGGTCTGGAGGGGGAGGGGAAGAACTGGGTACCCGCCGCGTGCCGCCTGGGTGCGCGGCGCCGATTGCGGCAATGCCGGATGCGGCGGCGCTTACGCTGCCGGCATCACGGCGGCATCACGGCGGCATCACGGCGGCATCACAGCGGCATCACAGCGGCATCGGCACGGCGAGCGTAGATTGACGGGAAAGTTACAGGCCGCCCCACAGGGCGTTGAGGGCGGCCACGGCGGCGATGCCGGCCGTCTCGGTGCGCAGGATGCGCGGGCCCATCGACAGCGCCAGGGCGCCGCGCGCCATCGCGCTATCTTCTTCCTGCAGGCTGAAGCCGCCTTCCGGACCGATCATCAGCGACAGCGCCTGGGGCGGCTGGTGCCTGGCCCAGTCGGCCAGCGACTGGCCGCCGCGCGGGCTGAGCAGGATGCGCTTGTGCATGTCTTGCTGGGCGCTCCATTGATGCAGCTCGTCCACCGGGGCCAGCCGCGCCAGCCGGTTGCGCCCGCTCTGCTCGGACGCGGACACGATCACGCCCTGCCAGTGCGCCAGTCTTTTCTCGGCGCGCTCGCCCGACAGGCGCACCACGCAGCGCTGCGCGGCCAGCGGCTGGATCGCCGCCACCCCCATCTCGACCGCCTTTTCGATGATCCAGTCCATCTTGGACGCTTCCGGCAAGGCCTGGGCCAGGGTGATTTCGTAGGGCAGCTCGGCGTCGCGCGCCACGAAGGCCTTGACCGTCACGCTGGCGCGGCGCTTCTCGGCGCTGACCAGGTGCGCAATGTATTCGCCGCCATCGCCGTTGAACAGGCATAGTTCGGCGCCGATCTGCAGCCGCAGCACATGAACGTGGTGGGCCACCGCCTCGGGCAGGTCGAGCGTGGCGCCGATCGCCAGCGGCTGGGAACAATAGAAACGGGGCATGACATCCTGATAAGTAGTGGGAGCCGGCAGGGGCGCAAAGTGCTTCATTTTAATTCGGCACCCTCTGGTCTGGTAAAATACTTGGCTCGGTACTCCATGCAGCGCCACCCGCATTCCCAATCCTACGACCTCACAGATTCGACCCATGAAAACGACGCTCCCTACCACTTTGATGGCCAACGCGATCCGCGCGCTGGCAATGGATGCAGTTCAACAGGCCAATTCCGGCCATCCGGGCATGCCGATGGGCATGGCGGAAATCGCCGTGGCGCTGTGGGCCGGCCACTACAAGCACAATCCGTCCAATCCCAAGTGGCTCAACCGCGACCGTTTCCTGCTGTCGAACGGGCACGGTTCGATGCTGCACTACGCGCTGCTGCACCTGTCGGGCTACGACCTGAGCATGGCCGACCTGAAAAACTTCCGCCAGATGCACTCGAAGACCCCGGGCCACCCGGAAGTGGACATCACCCCGGGCGTGGAAACGACCACCGGCCCGCTCGGCCAGGGCATCGCCAACGCGGTCGGCATGGCGCTGTCCGAATACCTGCTGGCGGCTGAATTCAACAAGCCCGGCTTCGACGTGGTCGACCACTACACCTACGCCTTCCTGGGCGACGGTTGCCTGATGGAAGGCATCTCGCACGAAGTGTGCTCGCTGGCCGGCACCCTGGGCCTGAACCGCCTGATCGCCCTGTACGACGACAATGGCATTTCGATTGACGGCAAGGTGGAAGGCTGGTTCACCGACGACACCCCGAAACGTTTTGAATCGTACGGCTGGAACGTGATCGCCGCCGTCGACGGCCACAGCGTGGCGGCGGTCGATGCTGCCATTGCCGAAGCGAAGCTGTCGTCCAAGCCGACCCTGATCTGCTGCAAGACCATCATCGGCAAGGGTTCGCCCAACCTGCAGGGCGGCGACAAGGTGCACGGCGCCGCGCTGGGCGAGAAGGAAGTGGCGGCCGTGCGCGAGCACCTGCTGTGGACCTCGGTCCCGTTCGAGATCCCGGCCGAGGTGTACAGCGCCTGGGACGCGAAAGCCGATGGCGCCGCCATGGAAGCCGAGTGGAACACCAAGTTTAGCGCCTACCGCGCGCAATACCCTGAGCTGGCCGCCGAATTCGAGCGCCGCATGAAGGGCGAGCTGCCGGCCGACTTCAACGCGACCCTGGACGCGGCGATTGCCGCCTGCGTCGAAAAGAAAGAAAACATCGCGACCCGCAAGGCCAGCCAGAACGCGATCCAGGCGCTGGCCCCGACCCTGCCGGAGTTCCTGGGCGGCTCGGCCGACCTGACCGGTTCCAACCTGACCAACTGGAAAGAGTGCATCGCACTGCGTTCCGGCAAGCCGGGCAACCACATCAACTACGGCGTGCGCGAGTTCGGCATGAGCGCCATCATGAACGGCATCGCCCTGCACGGCGGCTACATCCCGTTCGGTGCCACCTTCCTCACCTTCTCCGACTACAGCCGCAACGCGCTGCGCATGGCCGCGCTGATGAAACTGCGCTCGATCTTCGTGTTCACCCACGATTCGATCGGCCTGGGCGAAGATGGCCCGACCCACCAGTCGGTCGAGCACGTTTCTTCCCTGCGCCTGATTCCGAACCTGGACAACTGGCGTCCGTGCGACACCGTCGAGTCGGCCGCCGCCTGGGGCGCCGCCGTGCAGCGCAAGGATGGCCCGTCGACCCTGATCTTCTCGCGCCAGAACCTGCCGTTCCAGGAACGCACCCCGGCCCAGATCGCCGACATCGCGCGCGGCGGCTACGTGCTGCAAGACGTGGCTGATGCCAAGGCGATCCTGATCGCCACCGGTTCCGAAATCGAACTGGCCACCAAGGCCGCCGCCGCCCTGGCCGCCGAAGGCATCCTGGTGCGCGTGGTGTCGATGCCGTCGACCGATGTGTACGACCGCCAGGACGCCGCCTACAAGGCCAGCGTCTTGACGCGTGGCGTGCCGCGTGTGGCGATCGAAGCGGGCGTGACCGACTTTTGGTATAAATACGTCGGCCTGGAAGGCGCCGTGGTCGGCATCGACACCTTCGGCGAATCGGCGCCGGCGCCGGTGCTGTTCAAGCACTTCGGTTTCACGGTCGAGAACGTGGTTGCCAAGGTCAAGTCGGTACTGACGAACTAAGAAGCGCTGGCGGCGCGCGGGCGCCGCCGCCCACCCATTTTTATCACTCAGGAGCAAAGTAATGACGATCAAAGTTGCAATCAACGGTTATGGCCGTATCGGCCGCAATGTCCTGCGCGCTTTCTACGAAGGCGGCAAGAAACACGACATCCAGATCGTGGCGATCAACGACCTGGGCGATGCCAAGTCGAACGCGCACCTGACCCGTTACGATACGGCGCACGGCAAGTTCCCGGGCACCGTCACGGTCGAAGGCGACAACATGATCGTCAACGGCGATGCCATCCGCGTGTTCGCGCAGCGCAACCCTGCTGAAATTCCATGGGGCGAGCTGGGCGTGGACGTGGTGCTTGAGTGCACCGGTTTCTTCACCACCAAAGAAAAAGCCTCGGCCCACCTGAAGGGCGGCGCCAAGAAAGTCATCATTTCGGCACCGGGCGGCAAGGATGTCGACGCCACCATCGTGTTCGGCGTGAACGAAGGCGTGCTCAAGGCGAGCGACACCGTCATTTCCAACGCATCGTGCACCACCAACTGCCTGGCCCCGCTGGTCAAGCCGCTGAACGACGCGATCGGCCTGGAAACCGGCCTGATGACCACGGTGCACGCTTACACCAACGACCAGGTGCTGTCGGACGTGATGCACGAAGACCTGCGCCGCGCGCGTTCGGCCACGATGAGCATGATCCCGACCAAGACCGGCGCCGCCGCGGCGGTGGGCCTGGTGCTGCCTGAACTCAACGGCAAGCTGGACGGTTTCGCGATCCGCGTGCCGACCATCAACGTTTCGCTGGTCGACCTGAGCTTCATCGCCAAGCGCGACACGACGGTGGACGAAGTCAATGCCCTGATGAAAGCGGCATCGGAAGGCGCGTTGAAAGGCGTGCTGACCTACCAGACCGAGCCGCTGGTATCGATCGACTTCAACCACAACCCGGCCTCCTCGAATTTCGATTCGACCCTGACCAAGGTATCGGGCCGCCTGGTGAAAGTATCGTCGTGGTACGACAACGAGTGGGGTTTCTCGAACCGCATGCTGGACACCACCGTTGCCCTGATGAACGCCAAGTAACACCTGGCGACATCGACAAAAACGCCCTCCGGGGCGTTTTTTTTGGCCCGCGTTTCCCCACCGGGGTCTGACCTCTGATTAGCAATACCCCACCGGGGTCTGACCTCTGACTAGCAACAATTTCACCGAATGTCGGCATGATGAGCTGTAGAGTCCGCCTGCTTGCCCCTGCGTGCCGGGCGCCGGCCCGAACGCAAGCCGGTTTCAGTGCGGTACAGCAAAAAATTTCTAATCAGAGGTCAGACCCCGGTTGTAGGTGGTCGCCGCGAATGGGATTAGGAGCCGGCGTCGGACTCGGAGGATCGGCTTATTTGTAGATGCCGGACCCAACCATCATGTCGTCGACCCGCTCGACATAGCCGGCCTTGTTTTCGACCGCCTTGGTCACCGGATTGGGCCACTTGAATTCGACCCAGCCATGGCCCGCCGGCGATTTGGCTTGCTCGGCCATTTCCTTGATCATCAGCTTGCCGTTGCTGTCGGCCAAGGCCATCAGGTTCTTGCCCACGATCTTGGGATTGTTGCCGTGGGCGAGGGCGACGCCGTTCAGGTCGTACACATACACATACAGATCGCGGTCGTGGAACTCTTTGTTGGCCGTGTCGGCAATCGCCGCGAAGGCCTTGGCCTTGTCGGCCTTGATCAGGATGATCGCTTTCTTGACCATGGCCACCGCTTCGTCGGCACTGCCCTTGTCGGCCGACCAGGCCGCTCCCGGCAGGGCCAGCAGGACGATACTGAGGCAGCCTGCGGAAAACAATGTTTTCATCAATGCACTCCAATCACGGTCAATGGCGCGTCGTTGCGTGAAACCATTATGCCGATACTCGCCCTCAGTTGAGTCGGATTTTCCTGGAAAACATCCCGATTCGCACAAACGGCTGCGCAAAAACGACAGTCAACCGAACTGAACTACATACGCCCTTGAGGGCCAAAATGACCCTTTTTATATATGCATAATCGTGAAAAAACAACAAATTCCACGGCAAAATTGGCGTTAACGCATAAGACGTTTGATTCTTGGCATCGTTTCATGCGAGATTCTATTTACCCATATATATAAGTGGGTTTCAAAACAAACAAGAGTCGATTTTTTACAAAGAATTCTCACCTGGAGTTATCTTGAAAAAGCACTTGGTATTGAAACAGAGCGTCATCGCCGTCGCCTTAACCCTCGGAACTTCCCACGTCGCCCTGGCCCAAGAGGCTGCCACGGCGCCGGCCGCCACCGTGTACATCACCGGCTCGAACCTGAAACGCACCGAAAAAGAGGGCACCCAGCCGATCCAGGTGATCACCAGCAAGGATATCCGCGACAGCGGCGCCGCCACGGTCACAGAACTGATGCGCAAAGTGCCATCCATGGGCAGCGACGTCAACCTCGACACCAACGATGGCGGTTTCTCGCGCGGCGTCTCGACCGCTTCGCTGCGCGGCCTGTCGTCGACCTCGACCCTGATCCTGCTCAACGGCCGCCGCATGACGCCGGCCGCTTACGCCGATCCGAACAACGGCAATTCGACCCTGTACGACCTGAATGCGATTCCCCTGTCGGCCCTGGAACGGGTCGAGATCCTCAAGGATGGCGCCTCGGCCGTGTACGGTTCCGACGCCATCGGCGGCGTGATCAACTTCATTACCAAGACCAACTACCAGGGCACCGAAGTGTCGGCCCGCGCCAGCGCCAACGACGATGGCAAATTTGCCCGCAAAGGCGCCAACTTCTTCTTCGGCAAGGGTGACGTCGAGAGCGACGGCTACAACGTCTTCATCACCGCCGACGTGTCCCAGCGCGACCGCGTCTTGCGCAAGGATGTCAAGGACATCGAGTTCGAAACCTATCAGTTGCTTAACGGGCGCTACGCCACCCCGTATGGCAGCACCATCTCGGGTTCGCCATCGTTCTACCGCGAGAGCGCGCCGGGCAGCCGCAACTTCGCGGTGAACCGCAGCAACATGGGCCAGCGCATGATCACGCGCACCAATTGCGAACCGTCCCAGCAACTGGTCGGCTCGACCGCGATGGGCTTGCCGGCGACCAGCGTGTTCATCGGACGTACCTTCTGCAATTTCGACACCAGCCGTTTCTCCGAAGGCATCGGCGATGGCAAGGATGCCAGCGTGATGACGCGCGGCGTGTTCAAGCTGGGCCAGAACACCAAGGCCTTCGCCGAAGCGGGCTACGCGCGCACCAAGCGCTCCTACACCGGCAATCCGAGCACCATCGGCACCAGCACCATCACCAACTTCACCAGCGCCGCGGTGGGCGAGCCATTCCAGGCCATCCTGGGCATCGGCCACCCGGACAATCCTTTCCCCGACGCCCGCTCCTCGGTCACTTACCGTTTCGAGAACCTGCGCGGCGGCACCGAGACCATCAACGACAATGCGCGCGTGGTGGCCGGCCTGCAGGGCAATGTGGGCAGCTGGGACTGGGAAAGCGCCGTGCTGTACAACAAGGCGACCCAGGAAGATACCTATTTCGGCATGCTGTACCTGCCGACCTTGCGCAAGCTCAATTCCGGCACCTCGCTGGCGGCGCTGTCGGCCGATCCGACCCTGGCGCGCGATGTGACGAGCAACAACATGGCCTCGATCCTGCAATGGGATGCCAAAGTGTCGACCCAGTTCGGCCAGCTCGGTGGTGGTGCCATGGGCTTGGCGATAGGCGCCGAGGTGCGCCGCGAGAAAATCAAGATGACCCCCGATGCCGCTCTGGCGCGCGGTGACATTTATGGCCTGGCCAATACCGTCATCGACGGCGAACGCGACGTCAAATCGGCCTTCGTCGAGCTGCGCACGCCGTTCCTGAAAAACTTCGAGATGGATTTTGCGGGCCGGATCGACAAGTATCCTGGCATCAAAACCAACTTCGTGCCGAAAGTCGGCGCGAAATGGACCGTGTCCGACAGTATCGCCCTGCGCGGCACCTATGGCCGCGGTTTCCGCGCGCCGGCGCTGGTGCAGGTGACACCGGGCGGGGCCCAGTTCTTCCTGAGGGACCTGTTCGACCGGCGCCGCTGCGAAGCCGATCGCGAGACCCCGCGCGAGGGCGCGACCGAACTCGATTGCGCCAAGAGCGCGGCCGGTACCGGCGGCGCCAATCCCGACCTGGTGCCGGAAAAATCGAAGAGCCTTTCCTTCGGCGTGCTGTTCTCGCCGACCAGCACCTTCGATATTGGCCTGGACTTCTACAAGATCCGCAAGGAAGGCGAAGTCGCCCTCGGTTCCGAAGATGAAGCGTTGCGCGACGAAGACCGCAACCCGGCCAACGTGGTGCGCGATCCGAACCCGGCCAACTGGGTGCGCGATGCCAATGGCAACGTGATTCAGAACAGCGGCCCGCTGCTGATGGTCAAGCTGCCGTGGAAAAACCAGGGCGCGGTCGAAGTGCGCGGCGTCGATATCGATGTGGCATACCGCAAGAACCTCGGCGAGTGGGGTTCGCTGAGCTCGAAACTGACGTCGAGCTACCTGGACTATTACGCCCTGGCCGCGAACGCGGGCGATCCTGAGCGCAACATGGCCGGCACCAATGTCGGCTATGCCGACTACAACTTGCCGAACGGTTACCAGCCGCGCTGGAAGAGCACCCTGTCGTCGTCGTGGACGTTTGGCACGCATGCGTTCAACGCCAGCATCGATTACACCGGCCCGGTTTCCTTGCTGCGCCGCTACAACGGTGAAAAGACCTTTGACCAGCCGTTCTGCCAGTACGGCAAGCGCCAGGACAGCGACGCCGAGAAGGATCGCGACACCACCGTGCCGCTGTACGAAGCGTATTTCCCGAAATGCTCGATCGAAAGCTGGACCCGTCTGGGCGTGGGTTACACCTACACCGGGATCAAGAACCTGACCCTGAACCTGAACATCCAGAACCTGCTCGACACCAAGGCGCCTTACGACCCGGCTGTCGGCACCAACAGT
The DNA here is from genome assembly GCF_030348125.1 of Massilia sp. DJPM01. Lineage (NCBI taxonomy): Bacteria > Pseudomonadati > Pseudomonadota > Betaproteobacteria > Burkholderiales > Oxalobacteraceae > Massilia > Massilia sp. DJPM01. The sequence continues at coordinate 36,650 of NZ_JAQOZV010000035.1, read as the reverse complement.
TCCGTCCAGCCGCTGGCCGGCTACAACGAGGGTTTGCACAATCCTTACGGCCGCTATTTCCAGGTGACGGCGCGCTACGCCTTCTAAGCTGATCTCGCGATGACTGAAACCCGGCCCTGGCGCCGGGTTTTTTTTGCGCTGTACGTGCGCTGACGGGCATCTTTTGTAGCGCGGAAAACACGAAAAAGTGCGTATGCACATCTTTTTGTGAATTCCTCTTGGTCTTCAATCCACCTTTGTGAGAAATTCATGGCCCTCGCGAGCGCACGGGCCTGCGGGCTCGTGCGCGGCGGGAAACGGAAAACATGATCTACCCATACTTATAAAGCATTCCTGGAGCTCCATTGAACAAGCAACTCGCATTGAAACGCAGCGTCGTCGCCGTCGCCCTGACCCTGGGCACGTCCCAGCTCGCCCTGGCGCAAGCGCCAGCGGCCCAGCCGATCCAGAAAGTGATCGTCACCGGCTCGAACATCAAGCGCGCGGTCGATACCGAAACCTCGTCGACCGTGCAAGTGGTCGGCAAGACCGAAATCGCCGCCATGGGCGCCAGTACCGTCAAGGACGTGCTCGACACGCTCACGTCCAGCGGCACGACGACCCTGTCCGACAAGAGCGGCGGCAACTCCTTCGCCGGCGGCGCCTCGGGTGTGGCGCTGCGCAACCTCGGCAAGAATTCCACGCTGACCCTGCTCAACGGACGGCGCGTGGCCAACTACGGCCTGGCCGACGGCGGCCAGCAAACGTTCGTGAACATCGACGCCATGCCGTCGGAAGCGATCGAGCGCATCGAAGTGCTGCTCGACGGCGCCTCCGCCGTGTACGGTTCGGACGCGGTCGCCGGCGTGATCAACATCATCACCAAGCGCGATTTCCAGGGCGTGCTGGCCAAGGGCGGAATGCGCCAATCCCTGCTTAACAGCAAGCTGGACAAGAGCAAGACCGCCTCCCTGACCATGGGCATGGGCGACTTCGAAGCCGACGGCTACAATGTGTTCGGCCACTTCGAGGCTTACCACCGCGAACCCTACTCGAACCGCGACATCATCAACACCGTGCCGGCCTTCTGGGGCCAGTATGTCAATCCGAGTTTCGGCGTGCAGTCGACCTACTCGTATCCGGGCAACTTCGTCGACCGCTATCCCAACCCGTATCCGGCCAATCCCGCGCTGGCCGGCAAGAGCTTCAGCACCCCGCGCGCCGGTTGCGACAACGTGATCGACGGCACCTGCCGCTACGACCAGTGGGCCGGCGTGGGCCGCAGCCCGGAAGCGAAGCGCTACAATTTCTTCGGTACCGGACGCATGAAGCTGGGCGGCAACCGGGTCGGCTTTTCCGAACTGACCCTGGGCCAGACCAACACCACCTACTACAACGCGGCGCCGATCCTGCAATACACCGGTACCCCCTCGACCTGGTATAACAGCAAGGACCGCAAGTTAAACTCGTACACCGAGCCGAAACTGCCGGTCGGCCATCCGGACAATCCTTACGACTTCCCGGTCGCCCTGCGTTACCGCTACGCCGACGATGCGCTCACGTCCAAGAAAGATGCGAAAGCGAAGCAATACCGGGTGCTGGCCGGAATCGAAGGCAGCGACTTCGGCTGGGACTGGTCGACGGCGCTCGGCATGATGGGCTCGAAAGTCAACAACGTCGATCGCGGCCGTCGCAATGCGGGTGCATACGACGCTGCGATCAAGAGCGGCGAATACCGCTTCGGCGGTGTCAACAGCCCCGACCTGCTGCTGCGCATGTTCCCGGTGTACGTCTTCGGCGGCGAGTCGAAGCAGAGCTTCATCGATGCCAAGGCCACGCGCGAGCTGATGCAGCTTGACGGCGGCCCGCTCAGCCTGGCGATCGGCGCCGACTTCCGGCGCGATTCCTTCAAGGCTTTTGTCAGCGACAACGTCTCCAGCGGCCAGATTGTGGGCCTGGGCTCGATCAATGTCGAGGGCGCGCGCAACATCAGCGCCGCTTTTGCCGAAGTCAATGCGCCGCTGACCAAGGCGCTCGAAGTGAACGCGGCGGTGCGTGCCGACAAGGTGGGCAACACCGACCTGTCGCTGGTGCCGAAAGTGGGCATGCGCTACGAAGTGAACAAGCGCTTCATGGTGCGCGCCACCGTGGCCAATGGCTTTCGCGCACCGAACCTGGCGGAAACGGGCAAGGTCGAGCTGTCTGCCTTCCGCAACAGCATCGTCGATCCGAAGCGTTGCGCCACCGCCAACCAGCTGTACACGGCGCTCAAGACCGGCACCACGATCGACCAGGCCGAGGCGCTGCGCGCGCGCGAAAGCGGTTGCAGCGTCAGCTTCGCCTCCTCCACCCAGGGCAACCCCGAGCTGGAACCGGAAAAATCGCGCAGCTTCAACCTGGGCTTCGTGGTCGAACCGCTGGCCAACCTGAGCATGACGCTCGACTACTACCATATCGAGCGCCGCAACGAAATCGATACCAAGGGCACGGCCCAGCTGCTGGCCGATGAAGACCGCCGTCCGGGCTCGGTCAACCGCCTCGGCGTGACGGCCGACGACCAGCGCCTGTCGGCGCGCGCCAAGGAACTGACCGGCAAGGACATCGTGTTCCCGGTCGGTCCGATCGCGTCGATTTCCAACCGTTACGAAAACATGAACCGCACCCGGGTTGCCGGTCTGGACATGGAATTGAACCACCGCTGGAACATGGGTTCGGCCGGCAAGCTGGTGAGCAACCTGAAAGCCAACTACCAGCTCGATTACCGCAGCTGGGATACGGTGACCGATACCTTTACGGAAAACCTGGCGGGCAACTACGAGAACCCACGCTACCGCGTGCGGGCATCGACGGCATGGTCGCGCGGTGCCTGGAACGTGGGCGGCGCGCTGACCTACGTGCCGGGTACCCGTCTGTACGAGAACAAGTACGACGCCAACTACATGGCCGCCGGTTGCGAAGGGCAGGGTTTTACGCCGGAATACTGCCAGATCAAGCGTGATGTGGTCACCGACATGAACCTGACCTACACCGGCTTCGCCAAGACCACCTTGTACCTGAACCTGTACAACGTGTTCGACCGCGCGCCGGTGGCGGATGTGCGTGCCACCGAGGTGCCATCGCGCGGCCGTTCGGTCCGCATCGCGGCGCAGTATCAGTTCTGATGCTGTGACGCAAGGCGCCGCGGGGCGGCGCCAATGAGAAAACCCGGCCTTGCGCCGGGTTTTTTTTTAGGGAACGACCAATCCGGCGCGCTAAGGCGCTTCTCCCTCCAGATCGAACACGGCCGCCCACAGGCGCCGCACCGCGCCGCTGTGGCGCGCCACCAGCGCCGGGTCGATGCGCGCGCTATCCTTGCCCTGCAAGCGCAACTGGTGCTGCAGCTTGCGCATGGCGCGGTAGGCGTCGCCCACCGCCAGCGCCAGGTCGGCATCGATCAGCCCAAGGTCGGCGAACATGCGCAGCAGCCCGATGTTACCCAGGTTGACGGTCAGCTGCGGATATTGCGCCGCATGGCGCAGCACCAGGTATTGCGACATGAATTCGACATCGATCATGCCGCCCTCATCCTGCTTGAGCTCGAACTGGCCCGGGCGGCTCGGATAGGCGTCGTGCATCTTCTTGCGCATCTTGAGCACTTCCTCGCGCAGCTCGTCCGCGCGCGCCGTGCGGTCCAGCCGCAGCACCCCTTCGCGCACCGCTTCGAAACGCTCGCCGATGGCGGCGTCACCAGCGCAAAAGCGGGCCCGCGTGAGCGCCTGGTGTTCCCAGATCCAGGCCGAATTTTCCTGGTAGCGCTCGAACGCGGCCAGGCTCGAGACCAGCATGCCGCTGGCGCCGTCCGGGCGCAGCGCGGTATCGATGTCGAACAAAATGCCGGCCGAGGTGTGGGCCGTCATCCAGGTGATGAAACGCTGGGCCAGCTTGGCGTAGTTGCCGGGCGCTTCCTGGTCGTCGTCGTCGAACAGGAAAATCAGGTCCAGGTCCGACACATAGCCGAGTTCCTTGCCGCCCAGCTTGCCGTAGGCGATGACGGCGAAGCGCGGCACCTCGCGGTGGCGCGTGGCGATCGCTTGCCAGGCGGCATCGATGGTGGCCGCGACGATGGTGTCGGCCAGTGCCGACAGGTAGTCGGCCAGCTTTTCCACGGTCAGCTCGCCGGCCAGGTCTTGCGCCAGCAGGCGGAACAGTTGCGCGTGGTGGGCTTCGCGCAGGATATCCATCTGGCGTTCGGTGTCGCCGGCGGCCGCGCCCAGTTGTTCCTTCAGTTCGGCGGCCAGGGCGGCGCAGTCGGGCACGGCGCTCCTGACGCGCTCGTCGAGCAGTTCGTCGAGCACGATCGGGTGCTGGGTCAGGAAGGTGGCGGCCCAGCCGCTGGCGTACATCATGCGGATCACCCGCTCCAGCGTGTGCGGGTATTCGGTCAGCAAGGACAGATAGGCCGAGCGGCGCGCGATGGCTTCGAAAAACGCCAGCAGCCGGGTCAGGGTGGAACTGGCGCTGCCGGCACCGGCGCCGGCCGCCGTCTTGGCGATCAGGGGCAGGGCGGCGTTGACCAGCGCCAGCAGCCGGGTGCGGCTCGCTTCCGGCAAGGCTTGCACCTTGCCGGACTGCCAGGTGCTCATCAGGCGCTGGGCGGCGCCGCCGGCATCGTCGAAGCTCAAGGCGCGCAAATGCGCCTCGATCGCTTCGCGGTTGTCGAGGTCGGCCCCGGCCCAGCTGCTGGCCGCCGGGTCGACCGTGTCGCCATGTTGCTCGGACTTGTCGCTGAAGATGGCGTCGAACTGGGCGGCGACAAAATGGCGGTGCTGCTCCAGCCGCGCCAGCAGGGTGGGAACGTCCGGCAGGCGCATCATTTGCGCGATGACGGCGCGGTCGGCCTCGCTGGCGGGCAGGGTGTGGGTCTGGGCATCGTCCAGGTATTGCAGGCGGTGTTCCAGGTTGCGCAGGAAGCTGTAGGAGTCGAGCAACTGCTCGACCGTGTCCGGGGTCAGCAGTTCCTTGTCGGCCAGCACGCGCAGGGTGGCGCGGGTGGAACGGTCGCGCAGGGCGGCATCGCGCCCGCCGCGGATCAGCTGGAACACCTGGGCCAGGAATTCGATTTCGCGGATCCCGCCACGGCCCAGCTTGACGTTATTGCTGCGGTCCGGGTGCAGCCGTTCCTGGCGGTCGACCTCGGCCCGGATCTGGGCGTGCATGGTGCGGATCGCATCGATCACGCCGAAATCGAGATAGCGCCGGTAGACAAAAGGGTGCACGATGGCTTCCAGCGCGGCGATATCGGCGGCGCTGCCGGTGACCGCGCGCGCCTTGACCCAGGCGTAGCGTTCCCATTCGCGGCCCTGGACGATCAGGTATTCCTCCACCATGTTCAGGCTGGCAACCAGCGGGCCGGAGTTGCCGTTCGGGCGCAGCGCCATGTCGACCCGGAAGGTGAAGCCATCTTCGGTGATTTCGGACAGGGCGGCGATCAGCTTCTTGCCCAGGCGCGCGAAAAATTCATGGTTCGACAGGGGGCGCTGGCCCGGTCCGGCGGCGGTGTCGCCATCTTCCGGGTAGACGAAGATCAGGTCGATGTCGGACGAGACATTCAGTTCGCCGCCGCCTTGCTTGCCCATGGCCAACACAATCATTTCTTGCGGCAAGCCCGATTCGTAGCCGACTGGCATGCCGTGGCTGGCCACTTGCTCGGCCATCAGGGCCGCCAGATGGGTGCGGATGGCGAAATCGGCGAAGCCGGTCATGCTGGCGACCACTTCGGCCAGGTCGGCGCGGCCATCGAGGTCACGCGCGATCAGGCCGGCCACCAGCAGGTTGCGCAGGCGCCGCATGGCGCGCCCCAGCGGCAGCGCGGCGCCGTCGGCAGCGCGCTGGCTGGCCAGCGCATGCGCCAGGTCGAGCTGGTCGATGGCGGCCGCGCCCAGGGTGGCAACGGCGCCGGCCCGGCCGGGGTCGGCCGCCAGCCAGCGTTGGTAAAAGCGCGACAGCGGTGTCAGGGAAGCTCGGTTCATGGGTTGGCGTGGGGTCGGGGTGAGTGAAAGTCGGGTTCAGCCAGGGCTGTATAAGGTAGAATTGGGCCGCGCCGCGAATGGCCCGCTGCGGTGCGGATCAGGACGATGGTAAGGGAGTGGGCGGCATTCACGCAAGCGCTACCTTATTGCAATACATTTACACGGCGGACCCTTTATCAGCTTATTGATGCACACACCGGAAGCACAGACGCCCGCCGAGCACCTGCCCATCGCAGAGCGCTGGCGGCGGCTGCGCTCCGCCTATCGGGTGTGCAACCGCGCCACCCACCATGTGCTGGGCTTTACCATCAAGCTGGCGCTGCTGGTGTATTTCATCTTCACCATCGTGTTTTTGGTGCTGCGCTACCTGATTTTGCCGAATATTGACTATTACAAGGGCAATATCGAGCGCATCGCCAGCCGCGCGCTGGGCAGCGAGGTGAGCATCACCCGCATCTACGCGTCCTGGCACGGCTTGCGCCCCAACCTGTTCCTGGGCGATGTGATCGTGCGCGACCCGGGCGGGCGCCAGGTGCTGAGCTTGCCGAGCGTGTCGGCCACCCTGTCGTGGTGGAGCGTACCGACCCTGGAACCGCGCTTTTATTCGCTCGACATCATTCGTCCCGACCTGGATATCCGGCGCGACGCGGCCGGCCAGCTGTTCGTGGCGGGCATGCTCATCAAGCGCCATGCGGATGGCGATGGCAGTGGCGCCGACTGGGCGTTCAAGCAGCGCCGGATCGTGATCCGCGAAGGGCGGGTGCAGTGGACCGACCAGTTGCGCGGCGCCCCGGTGCTGGCGCTGGAAAACGTCGATCTGGTGCTCAAGAACCGCTGGCAGCACCACCGCTTTGGCTTGCGCGCCACGCCCCCGGCCAGCCTGGCCGGGCCGCTCGACGTGCGCGCCGACTTTGCCCATCCGCGTTTCGCGGCGCGCATGGCCGATATCGGCCAGTGGAAGGGCGAGCTGTACGCCGACCTGCCCGATACCGACCTGTCGGCCTGGACCCCTTACCTCGATTATCCGGTGAAAATCAGCCAGGGCCAGGGATCGGTGCGCGCCTGGCTGAGCCTGGACCGGGCCAAGCTGGCCGGTTTTACCGCCGACGTGGCGCTGGCCGGCGTGTCGGCGCGCCTGGGACGCGACTTGCCGGCGCTGGAACTGACGCGCGTGCGCGGCCGCCTGTCGGCGCGCGAAACCTTTGCCGCCGGCAGCAACCGCGGCGCCCCGGCCTTCGGTGCCCAGGGCCATGAAGTGACGCTCACCGATTTTTCCCTGCTCACCGCCGACGGCCTGGGCCTGGCGCCGACCACCCTGTCCGAATCCTATGTGCCGGCGCGCGGCAAGCGCCCCGAACAAGTGAAAGTGAGTGCCCGCCAACTTGACCTGGAAACCCTGGCGCGGCTGGCCGTCCAGTTGCCGCTGACACCGGTGCAGCGCCAGTTGCTCACCGAGGCTGGCCTGGGCGGGCGCGTGAGCGATTTTTCGGCCCAGTGGCAGGGTAGGTTCCCTGAGATTGCCAGCTACCGCGTGCGCGGCAAGCTCGACGGGCTGACCATGCGCGCCCAGCCGGCCCGGCTGGCCGTGGCCAGGACGGCCAGCACGCCGGCGCGCGCCGCGGTGCCACCGATTCCCGGCATCGAAAACCTGTCGGGCACGCTCGATGCGAGCGACCAGGGCGGCACGATCAGCCTAGCTTCGCAGCAACTGGTTCTGCAATTGCCGGCCTGGTTCGCCGATCCGGCCATGCCCTTCGACCAGTTCAACGCCCGTGCCCGCTGGACTTTTGCGGCCGGCAACAAATTACTGGTGGACCTGGATAGCCTGAACTTCGTCCAGGGCGCGCTCAGCGGTTCGCTGGCGGGCACGCATCAGATGAGCCTGGGTACGCAGCCGGGCAAGCCGGCCGACATCGTCGATGTCAGCGGCACGCTCAGCGGATTCGCACTCAATACCATCGGGCGCTACCTGCCCCTGAAAACCCCGGAACACTTGCGCGCCTGGCTGACCGGTGCGCTGGAAGATGGCGTGGCCCTGGACGCCACCTTCCGCCTGCGCGGCGACCTGGCCCACTTTCCGTTCCGTAGCAATACGCCGGGCGAGCGCAAGGGCGAGTTCCGGGTCGGCGGGCGCCTGGAAAACGCGCGCCTGAACTACGCACCCGGCCATTTCGCGCCGGATGGCGTGGCGCCGGTGTGGCCGCAGGCCGAGCAGATCAACGGCACGTTTTTGTTCGAGCGCGCGCGCATGGAAATCAAGGGCGACACCGGGCGTACCCGGGGCGTGGCCTTGAGCGCGGTGACGGCCGTGATCGCCGACCTGGCCGATCCGGAACACGTGCTGGAAATCGATGGCAACGCCGCCGCGCCGATGCAGGATTTCCTCGGCTATATGGAAGCGAGCCCGGTGCTGAACTGGATCGGCCGCTTTACCGAACACACCCGTGCGAGCGGCAACGCCAAGCTGGCCCTCAAGCTGCAGTTGCCGCTGAATCACCTGATCGACTCCAAGGTGCAGGGCAGCTTGCAATTGATGGGCAACGATGTGGTGCTGTTCGACCCGCTGCCGCCCTTGCAGGCGGCCATCGGCAAGCTGGAATTCAATGAACGCGGCATTAACCTGAACGGCGTCGGCGCCAGCTTCCTGGGCGGGCCGCTGGCGCTGACCGGCGGCACCCAGCGCGACAATGCCATCGTGATCAAGCTGGGCGGCACGGCCACGGCCGAGGGTATCCGCAAGACCTATCCCTCGGCCGCCATGCAGCATGTGCTCGGACTCATTTCCGGCGGCGCGCACTATACCGGCTCGGTGGTGGTCAAGGATCACCAGGCGCTGGTGACGGTCGATTCGAGCCTGGCCGGCCTGGGCGTGGACTTGCCGGCGCCCCTGAACAAGGCGGCGCCCGAGGCCTTGCCGCTGCATTTCACCCTGAACGGCCTGCCCAGTACCGACCCGGCCGTGGCGCGCGATGAAATCCGGGTGGCGCTGGGCGCCAACATGGGCGCGCGCTACCAGCGGGTCAAGCACGGCAAGGGCGCATGGCGGGTCGAGAGCGGCGGCATCGGCGTGAACGTGCCGGCCCCGGCCCCGGACAGCGGCATGATGGTCAATGTCGACATGAAGTCGCTCAATGTCGACCAGTGGATCAAGATCGGCGCCTCGGTGGCGCACGCCGCGCCTGAACCGGTGGCGGCCGGCGCATCGGCGGCCGACGCCTCGGTCGATGGCGGCATGGACCTGGCGCAGTACGTGGTGGCCGATGTGCTGGCCGCGCGCGCGGGCGAACTGATCATCAGTGAGCGCAAGCTCGACAACGTGGTGGTGGGCGCCTCGCACGTGAAGGATACCTGGCAGGCGAATATCGATGCGCGCCAGGTGGCCGGCCACATCGCCTGGGCCGAGGGTAGCGGCGGCCAGGGCCTGGGCAAGGTGACGGCGCGCCTGGCCTCCCTGATCATCCCGGAATCGGCCGCGGCCGGGGTCAAGGACTTGCTCGAAAGCGGCAAGAGCGCGGCGGCCACCATCCCCGCGCTCGATATCGTGGCCGAGCATTTTGAACTGTTCAACAAGAAACTCGGGCGGCTGGAATTGGTCGCCAGTAATGCCCAGCTTGCTACCGGACGCGAGTGGCAAATCAACCGCTTGCTGCTGGCCAATCCGGACGGCGTGCTGCGCAGTACCGGCAAGTGGGTGACGGGGGAGGGGCAGAGCAATACCAGCCTCAATTTCACGCTGGAGATCGAGGATGCCGGCAAGCTGCTCGACCGTTTCGGTTTCCCGGAAACGCTGCGCCGCGGCAAGGGCAAGCTGGCGGGCGATATCGCCTGGAATGGCTTGCCGTATTCCCTCGATATTCCCAGTCTGTCGGGCAAGATCGACATGAGCGTGGCATCTGGCCAATTCCTCAAGCAAGATCCGGGCGCGGCCAAGCTGCTGGGTGTACTCAGCCTGCAAATGCTGCCGCGCCTGCTCAAGCTGGATTTCCACGATGTGTTTTCGGAAGGCCTGGCGTTCGACGGCATCAGCGCCAATGCCAGCATCACGCGCGGCGTGGTGCGCACCGACAACCTGAAGATGCATGGCGTGGCCGCCACCGTGCTCATGGCCGGCACCGCCGACATTGCCAACGAGTCGGCCAACCTGCATGTGGTGGTGATTCCCGAATTTAACCTGGGCACCGGGCCGCTGGTGTACGCGCTGGCGGTCAATCCGGTGGTCGGGCTGGGCAGTTTCCTCGCGCAACTGTTCTTGCGCGCTCCCGTGATGCGCGCGCTGACCTATGAAATGCAGATCACCGGCCCGTGGAAGGCGCCAGTCATCACCAAGCTGGGCTCGCCCAAGGGGCCGCCGCCGCTGCGGGTGCCCGAAGGCGGCGCGGCGGCGACCAAATAAAGCGCAGCAACACCGACTGGAGAGAACGACATGACGACCGTGGCCGCAGTACAAATGATCAGCACCCCCGACGTGGCCGAGAATATCGCCAGCGCGCGCCGCCTGGTGAGCGAGGCGGCCGCGCGCGGCGCCACCCTGGTGACCTTGCCGGAATACTGGCCCATCATGGGCATGAGCGACACCGACAAGGTGGCCCATGCCGAGGCGCCCGGGCAGGGCCCGATCCAGGAATGCATGGCGCAGGCCGCGCGCGAGCACGGCATCTGGCTGATCGGCGGCACCTTGCCGCTGGTGTCGCCCGACGCCGGGCGGGTGATGAACACCACCCTGGTGTACGACCCGCAGGGCCGCCCGGTGCAGCGCTACGACAAGATCCACCTGTTCGGTTTTACCCGTGGCGCCGAAAGCTACGACGAGGCGCGCACCATCGTGCCGGGCGAAGCCGTGGCGGCCTTCGAGGCGCCGTTCGGGCGGGTTGGCCTGTCGGTCTGCTACGACCTGCGCTTTCCCGAGCTGTACCGGGCCATGGGCGAGTGCGCGCTGATCGTGGTCACCGCCGCGTTTACCCACACCACGGGCCTGGCGCACTGGGAAGTGCTGCTGCGCGCGCGCGCCATCGAAAACCAGTGCTATGTGCTGGCCTCGGCCCAGGGCGGCAGCCACCAGAACGGGCGCCGCACCTTCGGCCACAGCATGCTGATCGACCCCTGGGGCGAGGTCAAGGCCGTGCTGGACGAGGGCGAAGGCATCGTCAGCGGCGCGCTCGATGCGGCTTTCCTGGCGGGGGTACGCGAAAGCTTGCCTGCGCTCAAGCACCGCAAACTGTGAACTACCGCAAGGGGCCGACTATGGCACAATGGCTGATCCACACTGAAAGACCCGCAAAATGACCCCGTTCGAACCGAATCTCTCCTCCCTGGCTGTCGCGCGCGATGTGCTGCTGACGCCATTTGGCCTCGATGAAGGCAAGCTCCTGCGCACCCTGGGCACGATGTTCACCCACAAGGTCGATTACGCCGACCTGTATTTCCAGTTTACCAAGAGCGAAGGCTGGAGCCTGGAAGAAGGCATCGTCAAGACCGGCAGTTTCTCGATCGACCAGGGCGTGGGCGTGCGCGCCGTGTCCGGCGACAAGACCGCTTTTTCGTACTCCGATGAAATTTCGGAACGCGCCCTGCTGGACGCGGCCGCGGCCACGCGCACCATCGCGCGCGCCGGGGCCGGCAAGATCAAGGTGGCGTCCTCGATGACGCCGGTGGGCGGACGCTCGCTGTACCTGCCCAACGATCCGCTCGCTTCGCTTGACGCGACGGCCAAGGTCAAGCTGCTCGAGCGCGTGGAAAAAATGGCGCGCGCCAAAGATCCGCGCGTGGTGCAGGTGATGGCGGGCCTGGCCGGCGAATACGATGTGGTGCTGGTGGTGCGCAGCGATGGCGTGCTGGCGGCCGATATCCGGCCGCTGGTGCGGGTCTCGGTGACGGTCATCGTCGAGCAGAACGGACGCCGCGAAATGGGTTCGTCCGGCGGCGGCGGGCGCTACAACTACGGTTATTTCGATGACGTGGTGCTGGAGCGCTACGCGGAAGAAGCGGTCAAGGCGGCCGTGGTCAATCTCGATGCGCGTCCGGCCCCGGCCGGTCCGATGACCATCGTGCTCGGACCGGGCTGGCCCGGCGTGCTGCTGCACGAAGCGATCGGACACGGGCTCGAAGGCGACTTCAACCGCAAGGGTTCGTCGGCCTTTTCGGGCCGCATTGGCGAACGCGTGGCCGCCAAGGGCGTGACCGTGGTCGACGACGGCACCCTGGCCGACCGCCGCGGTTCGCTCAATATGGATGACGAAGGCAATCCGACCCAGTGCACCACCCTGATCGAAGATGGCATTCTGAAGGGCTACATCCAGGATACGATGAATGCGCGCCTGATGAAAATGCCGGTGACCGGCAATGCGCGGCGCGAATCGTTCGCGCACCTGCCGATGCCGCGCATGACCAACACCTATATGCTGGGCGGCGACAAGGACCCGGAAGAAATCCTGGCCTCGGTCAAGAACGGTTTGTACGCGGTCAATTTCGGCGGCGGCCAGGTCGATATCACCAACGGCAAGTTCGTGTTTTCGGCCAGCGAAGCCTACATGATCGAAAACGGCAAGGTCACTTATCCGGTCAAGGGTGCCACCCTGATCGGCAACGGTCCGGACGTGCTCAACCGCGTATCGATGATCGGCAACGACATGCGCCTCGATTCCGGCGTGGGCGTGTGCGGCAAGGAAGGCCAGAGCGTGCCGGTCGGCGTGGGCCAGCCGACCTTGCGCATCGAAGACGTGACGGTGGGCGGTACCGCGTAAGTTCGCCAGGGCCGGCTACTTTTCAGCCACGTCAAGCACCGTCATTGCTGGCACTGTTTCACAAAGGGCGCACTTCTGGTGCGCCCTTTGTGTTTTTCCGGCGGGCGTTTCAGCTGGCCGCACGCAGAACGTCGCACTCAGAATTTGTACATGGCCCTCACGTAAAACGTCCGTCCGAGCGGGTCCGTGTAGCGCGGATCGTAGCCCTGCTGGAAGGTTGTACTCTGGACCGTGAAGGGCGGGTCGTCGTCGAGCAGGTTCTTGACGCCGGCGGTCACGCTGACCTTCTGGTTCGCCGTGTAGGTCCCTGCCAGGCTCCAGGTGGAGTAATGTCCCACGCGGCCAGGCACGATCCCGTTTTCATCGGGCTGGTCGTCGTAACCGGACAGGTAGCGGTTGGACAGGGTCATGTTCAGCGGACCCCGGGTCCATCCCAGACTGGCGTTGTGTCGCCAGCGAAACACCGGACTGGCATCGGCATAGCGCCCCGCGTTGACCGTGAACGGCCCGTTGCGCTCGTTCTGGTAGTCGTAGCGGTCGACCCAGGTGCCATCGACCCCCAGGGTGAAATTGCCCCACTGGCCGCGCTGAAGGCGCCACAGCAGTCCCAGGTCGATCCCGCGGGTCTTGACCTCGCCCAGGTTCTGGGTGATCGTCAGCACGTAGTCGAGCCGGGTGCGGGCGGCATTGTAGAAATACAGGTTCTGGTATTTCTGGTAGTTGCCGAAGATCGATTCCTCCGCCAGCGCGCTGATCTGGTCCTTGAGCCGGATATCCCAGTAGTCGAGCGACAAGGTCAGGTCGGGCGTCGGTTCGAGCACGATCCCGGCGCTGTAGGTGCGCGAGCGTTCCGGCTTGACGTCGGGGTTGCCGCCCTGGCGCTGGTTTTGTTGCTGGTCGCAGGCAAGATTGGGATTGGCCCCCGGAACCGCCGTACCGCCCGGACACAGCACCGGATCGTCCCAGGGGCTGCTGGTGTTGGTGGTGGTTTGCGGCCCGTGCAGATCGTACAGGGTGGGGGCGCGGAAACCCTTGTTGAACGAGCCGCGCAGCAGCACCTGCTTGCTGGGTTGCCAGCGCAGCGCCACCTTGGGGTTGAAGCTGTGGCCGAAGTCGGTGTAGTCGTCGTAGCGCGCGGCCAGGTTGACTTCAAGGTCCTTGATGAGGGGGATGTTGAACTCGGTGAACACGGCGCCGATATTGCGGCTGCCGCTCTGGTCCTGGGCATCGGCGTAGCCGGAACTGGACGCCTGGCTGGCCAGCGCCCGGTTAACCCGGTAGTCGGCTTCGTCGCGCCGGAATTCGCCGCCGAGCGCGAAGCCGAGCGGGCCAGCGGGCAGGTTCATCAGCTCGCGGCTGGCCTTGAAGTCGATGGCGCCGCTCTTGATCTTGGCGCGCAGGTATTCGCCCTGGAGCAGCGACTGGCGCAGGTAGTCGTTGCCGGCCGGGGTCTGCTCGCCGAACGGGTTGAGCAAACCATTGCCCACGCCCTCGATCAGGCGCGCATCGATCACGTAGCCGTTGGTAAACGCGCTGCGCGCGCGCCCCACCGCATACGACAGGCCGGCGCTGTAATCCCAGCCGCCCAGCGTGCCTTCCATGCTGGCCAGCAGGCGGTCCGACAGGCTCACGTCGAGGCCTTCGCGCTTGCCGGTTACCAGGGGCCGCCAGCTGACGTCGAGCGGCTCGCCGGCAAGGCCGGCCACGGCCGGGGTGATGCCGCGGCCCGGATAGAAGGGGCTGGCATTGCTCATGGTCAGGCCGATGCCGGCCAGCGGCGGCGGCGCCACGCGCGCTTCGTTGGTGCTGCGGCTGTGCAGGTATTCCAGGGTGGCGCTATGGTCGGCGCCGAGTTTCTTGCTGAAGCGGCCGAGGAAGGTTTCCTGCCTGGTCAGTGGAATCAGGTCGACGAACTGGGTGTAGTCGAAGCGGCAAGTCGCCCCGCCAGTGCGGTTGGGGATCGAGTCGGGCGGACGGCAACCGCTGGCGAAGCTCGGATTGCCGGAAATGTCGTTCTCCGAATAGAAGTTGGCGGGGAAGGTGGTGCCGCTGGTCTGGTACATGCCGCGCTCGGGGCGCACGCCGGTGCGTCCGAAGTCGCGGTCGGTGGCCGTCAGCGCGGACTGGCGGTGAAAGTCGACAATGCCGAGCAGGTTGTAACCGTCGGTGGCCAGGTCGCCCCAGCCGCCGATGAGGTTGACGCGCTGCTCGTCGCCGCCGCCCGAGCCAACTGGTTCGTACGCTTCCACGCTCACTTCCAGGCCGCGGTAGGAGCGCTTGGTGACGAAGTTGATCACGCCGCCGATGGCATCGCTGCCGTAGATGGCCGAGGCGCCGTCGCGCAGCACCTCGACCCGGTCGAGCGCGGCGACGGGAATGATGTTCAGGTCGACCGTGTCGGCAAAGAAGGGGTGGTTGGCCAGGCGCCGGCCGTTGAGCAGCACCAGGGTCTTGTCGCCGCCGAGGCCGCGCAGATTGGCCGTGGCACGCCCGCCGGTGCCGGAGCCGACCGACTGGCTGGCGCCGGTCGAGGTCTGGTTCATCGGAATCGTGGCCAGCACTTCCTGCGCGGTCGAGAGGCCCTGCTTGGCGAAGTCTTCGGCGCGCAGCGAGGTGATCGGCAATGCGGTTTGCGCCTCCAGGCGCCGCCTGATCGAGGTGCCGACGATCTCGACTTTTTGCATGGTCTGGGAGGCGTCGGCGGGCGCCTGGGCCTGTGCGGGCAGGGCCAGCACGCCGGCGCCGAGCAGGGCGCCGCCGGCGCACAAGCGGCCGATGGCGGCGGATAAGGCTTTTTCAATCATGGATTGCTCCGGTGGTTAACAGTGAGTGAAAGGATGTCGCTAAAAGGTGTAGCGCACGCCGGCCGTGAAAAAGCGCCCCACGGCGCCCGCATGGTCGAGCGGGTTATAGGCAGTGGCGCCGTAGGTCAGCGGATCGAGCGGGGCGAGCTGGTCGACGATGTTTTGCGCCGAGCCGAATACGTCGATGCGTGGCGCCGGCTTCCAGCGCAAGCTCAGGTCGACCGTGGTGAAGGAAGGCAGTTCGCAGTCGGCCGGGGCCGGATTGCCGTCGGCGAAGTGGCTGGCGCAAGCGGCGGGGTCGTTCTTGAACAGGGTATGCTTGATGGCGCCCCGGTAGTTCACGTTGGCCGATACGCGCCAGGCCGCGCGCTCCCACGACAGCCTGAAATTGACCCGGTCGTCGGGCGTGCCGATGCAGTTGGTGACGTCGCAGTTGCCGTGGGTGCCGGCGTAGTCGCGCGTGCTGCCGTCCTGCTCGGTTCGCTGCCACTTGAACAGGTGGGTCCACCTGGCATCCATGCTCGCTTCGCCGCTGCCCGGCCCGAAGTCGAAGCGCTGGCGCAGGTCGAGGTCGGCGCCGCGCACCTGGGTGCGCGCCGAATTGACGTAGCTGGCCAGCACCGCCGCGATCGGGCCGGGGTCGCCGGGCCAGGTGGCGCCGCTCGGGTCGCGCGCGATGCGGCCGGCCAGGATGGCGGCGTCGCTCTGTTCCTGGTTGATGTCGTTCTTGCGCTTGATTTCCCACAGATCGAGCGAGACCGTGGTGCGCCGGTACGGGTCCCACACCATGCCCACATTGACGCTGCGCGATTTTTCGGGCGACAAGGCGGGATTGGGCGAGGTGATGATGGCGACCTGGGCCGGGTTGCAGGCGATCTCGACGCCCAGGCTGCAGCGCAGCGGGTCGACCGAGGTGGAATACGCGGCCAGGCCGCCGACCCCGTTTTCGGCCGTGCTGGGCGCGCGAAAACCGCGCGCATACGTGCCGCGCAAGGCGAAAGTGCGTAGCGGCGTCCATTTGACGCCGAACTTGGGCGTGTAGGAGTCTCCGGCGTCGGTGTAGTGGTCGGCGCGCAGCGCGGCCGACAGTTCGAGCGCCGGGTGCACGGGCGCGAGCTCCTCGCCGTACAGCGCGGCCACGTTGCGGCTACCCTTGTAGGCCGAGTAACCGAGGCCGATGACGTTGCCGCGCTCGGTACCGGGGGTGGGGGCCAGCTCGGCCGATTCGTGCCGGAAGTCGGCGCCGATGGCGACTCCGAGCGCGCCGCCGGGCAGCTCGGCCAGCTGGCGCGAGGCGCGCAGGTCGGCCTGCGCGATGCGGCTCCTGGCATCGTTGGTCCTGGCCGGCGCCAGCGCCGCGTACAGGGCCGGCGGGTTCAGGGCGGCGTTTTCGGCGATGCGCCACACGCTGCCCGGCGCCAGCGCGGCATAGGCCGGATTGGCGCTGGCCGCCGCCACGTTGGCCGGGCCCGGATTGAGCAGCGCGAACGCGACGTCGCGCTGCGGATATCCGCTGCGTTCGTTGCTGACCTGGTTTTGCGAGAACAGCAGGGCGGTATCGACCTCCCACGGCCCGAGCGTGGCCTTGGCGCCGGCCAGCAGGCGCACGAAATCGGAATCGATCTGGCTCATGCGCGGGCCGATATCGGCGGCCATGTAGCGCAGCCGCGCCGCCGTACCGAAGTAGGGATTGTCGGGATGGGCCGGGCCCAGCGCCACGGCGGCGCTGTTGACCGGCCCGCCCGGATAGCCGACCGCGCCGCTGACCGCCGAGGGCGTGGAGGAGGAGGCCGATACGCTGCGGTACAGATTGAGCTCGGCGTAGGCCTGCACCCGCGGCGTGGCCTGCAAGGTGGCGCGCCCGAAAAAGTTGATCCGTTCCTGGCTCGGCTGGATCTGGTTGTAGCGTTGCGCGGCATCGATCAGGCAGCCGCCGGCGGGGTCGCCCTGCGGATGGGACGTGAAGCCGGCGCAGGCGGCGCCCGGAAAGGTGCGGGTAAAACCGGCCCCGGCCAGGTTGCCGCGGTTGTAGTAATCGAGCGTAGCGGGATTGCGCACGTTGCCGTTGATGGCGCTGCCGGCGGTATTGCTGGCGGTGATGGCGCCGGTGCCGCCGAGCGACTCCTGGGCGCTGAAGCCCCAGTCGCGCAGGTCGCCGCGCCCGATGTGGCCGCGCCCGGCGCGGTCGCGGTTCCAGATCGCGCCGCGCCGCCCGTACTCGAGGCTGGCCAGCACGTTGTAGCGCTCGGCCTGCAGGTCGCCGCCGCCCCAGGTGAGCGAGGCGACCCCATCGTTGCCGTCGCGCTCGCGCGACTGGCCGAAGCTGGCGCGCAGTGTGGTGCCGTGGAAGTCGCGCCGCAGGATCACGTTGACCACGCCGGCGATCGCGTCCGAGCCGTAGATGGCCGAGGCGCCATTCTTGAGCACGTCGATGCGCTCGACGGCGTCGGCCGGGATGATGTTCAGGTCGGAAAACATTTTCTGGCCATCGTCGGCCAGGCCGTAGGGTGCCACCCTGCGCCCGTTGAGCAGGACCAGGGTGGAGGCGGCGCCCAGGCCGCGCAGCGAGATGCCGGAGGCGCCGCTGGCGAAGCCGCCGCCGAAACTGGACGGCACCGAGCCCTGGTTGTCGACGGCCAGGGTTTGCAGCAGTTCGGCCACCGTGGTTTTGCCGGACCGTTCGATATCGTTGCGGTTCAGGGTGATGACGGCGGCCGCGGTTTCGGCCGTGGCGCGCGGGATATGGGTGCCGGTGATTTCCACCCGCGGCATGGGGCCGGGCGGGGCCGGGGCTTGCGCCTGGACGGCGAATGGGAGCAGGGCCAGGCTGGCCCCGCCGCCGCCGGCGACCAGGCGCCTGAGCGAACACGATATGCGGGATGCGTTCATTGCGGACTCCGGAAACGATTGACTGCCCCGCCCGCTAAGCGCCGGCATGACCATGATTCAGCTCAATCTATCTATTTGGAAAAGTTGACCGTGGTTTGATCTGGCGCAAGCTTCGATGGGGACGCGATGCACCGAGTTTTGCACCGCAGGCGCCGCCATGACTGATCTGGATCAAAGGTGACAGGCATCGGCGTGCCCATTGTGGGGAAGGCGCAACCGCTTGTAGCGTCTTGTCTTGACGGGCGCCGATAAAACAGCTTGCCAATTTGCAGGAATTGTTGATATAGTCGTTGCATCACTTTTGGATTCTTGCCATGCACAACGTCGTTTTCTTTACCTGCTACTTTTACTTTAGCAATTCCAACCCAAAGGCGGTGGAGTAGCGGCAGGTTCACGTAGCAACGACGAGATCTTGCAATATCCAGAAAAACCGCCAGCCATGGCGGTTTTTTTTTAGCCCGACCATTTTGAATCCAGTTTGAAACACCTAGCCACGGAGAAAACCATGCCACGCACCGACGATCTACGCATCCGCGAAATGAAGGAACTGACGCCACCCTCCCACCTGATCCGCGAGTTTGCCTGCGGCGAGCGCGCCGAGCAGACCGCCAGCTCCTCGCGCGTGGCGCTGCACCGCATCCTGCACGGCCAGGACGACCGCCTGATGGTGGTGATCGGCCCGTGCTCGATCCACGATACCCGTGCCGCCATGGAATACGCGCGGCGCCTGGTGGGCGAGCGCGAACGCTTCAAGGACGAGCTGGAAATCGTCATGCGCGTGTACTTCGAAAAGCCGCGCACCACGGTCGGCTGGAAGGGCTTGATCAACGATCCGTACATGGATAACAGCTTCCGCATCAACGACGGACTGCGCATGGCGCGCGAACTGCTGCGCGACATCAACGAGCTGGGCTTGCCGGCCGGGACCGAGTACCTGGACGTGATCAGTCCGCAGTACATCGCCGACCTGATCAGCTGGGGCGCGATCGGCGCGCGCACCACCGAGTCGCAGGTGCACCGCGAACTGGCGTCCGGGCTGTCCTGTCCGGTGGGCTTCAAGAATGGGACTGACGGCAACATCAAGATCGCGGTCGAAGCGATCAAGGCGGCCTCGCATCCGCACCATTTCCTGTCGGTGACCAAGGGCGGGCATTCGGCGATCGTCTCGACCAACGGCAATGAGGATTGCCACGTCATCCTGCGTGGCGGCAAGACGCCCAACTATGACGCCGCCAGCGTGGAACTGGCCTGCCAGCAGATCTCGGCACTCGGCCTGGCGGCGCGCCTGATGATCGATGCTTCGCATGCCAACAGCTCCAAGAAGCCGGAGAACCAGATACCGGTGTGCGCCGACATCGCGGCCCAGGTGGCCGGCGGCGACGAGCGCATCGTCGGCGTGATGGTGGAATCGCATCTGGTGGCGGGGCGCCAGGATCTGGTGCCGGGCAAGGAACTGGTGTATGGCCAGTCGATCACCGATGGCTGCATCGATTGGGACAGCAGCGTGGCGGTGCTGGAAGGCCTGGCCGCGGCCGTGCGCGAGCGCCGCTTGCGCCAGGACCTGTAACCGTTCGCTGACATGGTGCGCGGGGCTGCTCCGGTACCCCGCTGATTTCCCGGCGCGCCGCCGCCGGCGTGGCCGGCGTGCGCGCCAGCATATCGAACGGCGCCATACCTGGCAAGGCGCGCTTCAAACAGCATCGGATTGGCTTGCGCGACGAGTGGGCATGGCTGCGCATTGCAAACCACGGCAATTAATTACCTTTATTCAATCACAATTTCCCTGCTTGCACGCAAAAAAATGCCGCGCAATCGTGCATACGACACCAACCCTGTTGTTTATATACATATTCCGTATTTACCATTGACATCAAATATTCCCGTATGTTTCTATCTTGGGCTTGATTGGCAAAAAGGCATAGATGTCGAACGCCAATCGACAAGTCGCTTTAAGCGAAGTGAAGAAGTTCAGCCGAGGGAGACAGCGCTACCAAGAGCTCGGCTGGTTGTACCTTGCACCGGAAGGACTCCGCAATCCGGACCCGGCCACCGCAAGGTTCGCTACTTAAATTGATGCATCATCCAAAAGATGGTGTTAATACTAATATTTTATAAATCAAGGGATTCACACATGATGACGGAAACCGTTTTATCGCGTTCATTGCGCCTGGTTTTTTCGGGCGGTATCGCCGTCGGCCTTGGCCTCGCAGCACTGCCTGCCGTGGCGCAGACCGCTTCCCAGGACAATTCGATGCAGCGCGTCGAGATCACCGGCTCGTCGATCAAGCGCGTCGCCGCTGAAACCGCACTGCCTGTTACCATCCTGCGCCGCGAAGACATCGAGCGCACCGGCGCCACCTCGGCCCAGGATCTGGTCAACCTGATCCCAGGTAACTTCGGCGGCAACGTGGCGTCGAACAACGTCGGCGCGTCCGGCGTGCCATCGACCGCCAACCTGCGCGCCCTCGGCGCCCGTTACACGCTGGTGCTGCTGAACGGCCGCCGCGTGGCCAACTATGCGGTCGGCAACAATCCGGTCGACTTGAATTCGATCCCGCTGTCGGCCATCGAACGCATCGAAGTGCTGCGCGACGGCGCCTCCGCCGTGTACGGTGCCGATGCGATCGCCGGCGTGATCAACTTCATCCTCAAAAAAGACTACAAAGGGATGGAAGTATCGGCCTACAAGACCCACGTCGACCAGGGCGGCGGCAATACCACCAGCTTTAACCTGACCGGCGGCTTCGGCGACATCGCGACTGACCGCTTCAACGTGCTGTTCAGCGCCAACCATGAAGAAAACGATAAACTGCAAGCTTCCGACCGCAGCTTCTCGACCACTTCCGTGCGTCCTGACTTGGGCATCAACAAGTCCTCGCCACGTAACGGCGTGCCCAACCTGAAGTTCACCGATTCGCAAGGCAACAACTATGTCGGCGTCAATCCTTACCGCTACAACGGTTGCAAGAACGATGAATTCAGCCTGGTGGTCATCAGCGAAAAAGGCTGCGGCACCGACTATGTCAAGTACATCGACCTGGTGCCTGAAGCCAAGCACGACAACATCGTCACCCGTGCCGTATTCAAGGTCAACGAAGGCCTGGAACTGTTCGCCGAAGCGGCGTACACCCGCGACAAGATGATCGCGGCCGCCTCGCCGGCGCCGTACACCAATCAAATGAAGTACCCGACCAATGGCCGCTTCTATCCGAAGACGATCAAGCTGCCCAAGGGCCTCAAGCTGCCGGCTGGCTACAAAATGCCGAACGGCACTGTCACGACGGCAGAGAGCGTGCTTGCGGCCGACATGGACGTGACGCCGACGAGTGAACTTGAGGGTACCTGGCGCACCGTCGCCGGTGGCGGCCGCAATGACCTGACCAAGACCGAAAACACCCGGATCGTGGTGGGCGCCAAGGGCACGATGGCGGGCTGGGATTACGAGACCGCACTGACCTACGGCAAGAACGAAGTCGAGATCCAGTTCGGTCCTGGCAAGTTCAGCTACGCCAAATTGGAGCCTCTGGTCAAAAAGGGTGAAATCAACGTATTCGGTACGCAAGATGAGGCCAGCAAGGCGGCATTGCTCGGTTCGCAGCTGAGCGGCTTTGAAAACGGCGGCGTCTCGATCTCGAAAGAGCTCGATTTCAAGATGTCCAAGGAGTTGTTCAATCTGCCGGCCGGCGCGGTGGGCTTTTCGGTCGGCACGTCGTATCGCAAGGAAAAGCTGACCCAGGAGTCGTCGGATGTCCTCAAGAACGGTGACGAAGTGGGCGGCGCGGGTGAAGTTCCTGGCGTGTCCGGTGACCGTAAAGTGTTCGGCCTGTTCTCGGAAGTGGTTGTTCCTGTCGTCAAGGGCCTGGAACTGAGCGGCGCCGCCCGCTACGACAAGTACAAGAACGGTTTCGGCACCGCATTCGACAACCTGAGCCCGAAACTGAGTTTCACCTACCGTCCGACCAGCGTGATCATGGCGCGCGGTTCGGTGGCGCGCGGCTTCCGCGCCCCGACCCTGGTGGACAACCTCAATCCTAAGGCGTTGAACAACACCTCGTCGAACTTCAGCGATCCGGTGCGTTGCCCGAAAGGTCAGGAAGTCGACAGTATCAATAAGGTTGGCGACCGCCAGGATGAGTGCAATGTTCAGCTGACCACACAGAACAGCGGCAACCCGGACCTCAAGCCTGAGAAATCGAAGCAATACACCTTGGGCCTGGTGTTCCAGCCAACGTCGACCATCAGCGGCTCGATCGATTACTGGAATGTGAAAATCGATAAGTCAATTAACGCGATGTCGGAAAACACCGTGTTCGGCGATCCGGTCGCCAATCTGAGTCAGTTCTATCGCTACGATCCGGCAATCGAGAAGAAGTATGAAGAAGACAAGGAGTTGGCATTAGCGAACAACTTGCCTCCGCCACCAGTGCCGGTCGGCGGCATCAAGCTGCCTTATGCCGCCAATGCCAACAAGGATTTCCCGCTTGCGTACGTGGCCCTGCCACGCGTGAACACCGGCAAATTCTACGCCGCTGGTGTCGATTTGAACCTGAACTATCGCCAGAAGATGGGCGACATGGGCACGCTTGGCGCGAACTTCGATTCGACCTACTACAGCAAGCACGGCTACCAGTACGCAGGCTCGCCGGAAGTCAGCGACCTGGGCAACTACAAGGATTTCGGTCCGACCCCGCGTTTCCGCCACATGCTGAGCCTGAACTACGGTATTGGCCAGTGGAGTGCGTCGGTGACGCATAACTATACCAAAGGATATTGGGACTTTACCGATCCGGCAGAGATCGGGCCTGAGTATCCCGAGCTGCGCAAGGTCGGTGCCTATTCGACCTTCGATGCTACCCTGGGCTGGAAACCGATGAAAAACGTGAGCATGACGTTTGGCATCAAGAACATCGCGGACGAAGATCCACCATCGTCGCGCAATGCTGCCAACTTCCAAGTGGGTTACGATCCGACCTTCACCAACCCGCTGGGCCGCACGTTTTACGCACGTCTGAACTACAAGTTCCTGTAATTGCCGGGGTGCGCGGCGGTTGACAGACAGCCATCGCCTACTCTTGTAAGAAACTTGTATGACGTAAAAAACCCCGCCGGACGTCCTGTCCGGCGGGTTTTTTTCTATGGGGGGCGAACGGTGCACTTTGGAGGGAGTCGCTTCTGCCGCAGCACCGGCTGCCGCAGCACCGGCTGCCGCAGCACCGGCTGCCGCAGCATCGGCTGCCGCAGCACCGGCTGCCGCAGCATCGGCTGCCGCAGCACCGGCTGCCGCAGCATTTGAACTACAATGAAGACCGGTAAGAAGGGAGGGCATTCCATGACCACCGTTTTCAAAAAGAACCGGCATACCCCATCCATCGCATCCGACCCGTTGGCAGGCATCGCGGAGGCCTTGGTGTCGAAGTTGCCGAACCTGGCGGTCGGGACGCCGCAACACATTGCCGATGCGCTTCATGAACTCTTGGATGGGCAGGATGATCCGGCGCGTAACATGCGCATTGGCTTGCAGCGCTATCTGACTGACGTCGCCGAGCTTCACGCGGCGACATCGACCACTGCGCGGGCCGACACGATGCTGATGATCAAGGACGCAGCCGAGCTGATGCAATGCAGCCTGCCTTATGTTGCCATGCTTATTGATAACAACAAACTGGAGGGCGAGTCGGTCGCCGGGGGCGGGCGCCGCGTTCCGGAATCTTCAGTGCGCACATGGATTTCGCAACGCGATGCCGGCACCGCGCATCCGGACTACCGGACTACCGGGCTGCTGCTGCGGAGACCGGCATGTATGCCATTCCCGAGACGGCATTTGTCGATGTGAAGACGAAGACGCGCCGGCGGACCTGAGGCGGCGATCAACCATCCCTTGTCTCCCGGCGGTATTACCCATGCGCTGCTGGACGCCAATGCTCTGTTGCCGCCGCGGCTCTCCGACGTGCTGTTCGATATGTGCTTGCTGGGCCTGTTCTCCGCGAGGTGGAGTCAGGATATTGAAGCCGAGTTCTTGCGCAACTGGCCAAATTGCATGGGGCGAGGAAAACGGTTCAACACTTCTCACGGGAATGGGGGCTGGCGCTTCCTTCCGCAGGTCCGCGTCGCCAATAACGGACGCGCCGCATGCCTTGGGTGAAGGCGCGGGCCATGCTTTCAAGGAAGGAACGGGCTGCAAGGATGAAAAAAAACCGCCGGACCCCGGCGGTTTTTTGCCAGCTGAAAACGCTTAAAACGCGTAGCTGGCGCGCAGGTACACGGCGCGCCCGATCGGGTCGCTGAAGCGCGGATCGTAGCCCTTCTGGAACAGGGTGCCCTGGTTCGAGAATGGCGGCTGTTCGTCCAGCAGGTTCTTCAGGCCGGCGGTCAGGGTCAGGCCCTTGATGCCGCTGTAGCTGCCCGACAGGTTCAACAGGCTGTACGCCTCGACCTTGTGCTTGAACTCCGGATCGACCTGATCCTGGTCCTGGTACGCGGACTTGAACGATTGCGACAGGTTCACGCCCCACGGGCCATTGGACCAGTTCAGCGCAGCGGTGTGCTGCCAGCGGAACACCGGCGCCATGTCGGCGTAGCGGCCCACGTTGTGGATGAACTCGCCACTGCGCTCGTTCTGGTAATCGTACTTGTGCACGTAGGTGCCGTCCATCGTCACGGTGAAGTTGCCGGCGCTGGTGCGCGGCAGGCGCAGGGTCAGGCTGACATCGACGCCATCGGTCTTGACTTCGCCCAGGTTGTTGAGGAAGTCTTCGATCGCGTTCGGCGAACCGTCGGGATTACGCAGGAACAGCGCCTTGTACTTGGCGTAGTTGCCGTAGATGGTTTGCTCGGGCAGGGCGGCGATCTTGTCCTTGAGCTGGATGTTCCAGTAGTCGGCCGCGAAGGTCACGCTCGGGATCGGCTCGACCACGGCGCCGAAGGAAAAGGACTTCGATTTTTCCGGTTTCAGGTTGACATTGCCGCCCTGCAGCTTGAACTGTTGCAGGTTGCAGTCGCGCAGCGGGTTCGAGCCTGGCTGCGCCTTGCCGCCCGGGCACAGGATCGGATCGCTGTAGCTATCGTTGGTATCGTTGCGCGATGGCGGACCGTTTTTCTCGAACAGGGTCGGCGCGCGGAAACCGGTGCTGGCCGAGCCGCGCACCAGCAGCTGCGGCATCGGCTGGTAGCGCAGGCCGATTTTCGGGTTGGTGGTGTTGCCGACGTCGCTGTAGCGGTCGTAACGGGCCGCCAGCTGCATTTCCAGTTCCTTGGTAAATGGCAGGTTCAGTTCGGTGAACAGGGCCTGGATATTGCGCGAACCGGATTTCGACAGCGAACCGGACAGGCCCGAGCTCGACGCCTGCGAAGCGATCGCGCGGTTGACGTTGAAGTCGGCCGTCTCGCGCCGGATTTCGGTGCCGACCGCCACGGCCATCTGGCCGCCGCCCATCGCCATCAGGTCGCGGCTGGCCTTGAAGTCGAAGGCGGTGTTCTTCACTTCGGCGCTTTGCACGCGGCCGCGCAGGGCGGTGCTCTCGAGATAAGTCTTGCCGGCCGCATCTTGCAGTGCGAACGGGTTGAGGATGCCATTGGCCACGCCGGCCGCGAACGCGGCGTCGGCCACATAGCCGCCCATGAAGTCTTCGCTCGACTTCGATATCGAGTGCGACAGGCCGCCCTTGTAATCCCAGCCCGCCAGCAAGCCTTCCATGCCGAACACCACGCGGTCGGCCTTGCCTTTCGAATCGATGGTGCGCTGGCCCGATTCAAGCGGACGCCAGTTGATCGACAGCGGCTGGCCCGACACGCCGCTCTTCGGGTAGTACTTGCTGGTGTTGGGCATGATCAGCCCGGTTTGCGGCGGCGGCGCCGTGCGCGAGGTCACGTCGTTTTGCGAATGCAGGAATTCCAGGCTGGCCAGGTGGTCGGCGCCCAGCTTCATGCTGCCGCGCGCGAAGACGGCCAATTGTTCCTGGTCGGGCATGCTGTCGATCTGGCGCGTGTAATCCTGGCGGCAGATGCCGTCCGCGTTCGGTACCGAGAACGGTGCGTTGCAACCGCTGGCCCAGCCCGGATTGCCGGACTTGTCGGCGCCGGCATCGTAGTAGTTGCCGGGGAAGGTAGTGCCGGAAGTGAGGTTCAGGCCGCGGCTCGGGACGATGCCGGTTTTCGAGAATTCGCGCTGCTGCGAATTGATCGATTCCTGCTTGTGCCAGTCGACCACGCCGAAGACGTTGAAGCCATCCTTGTCGAGGTTGCCGAAGCCGCTGGACAGGTTGACCCGCTCTTCATCGCCGCCGACCTTGCGTGGACGCACCAGTTCGCCGGTGATGGTGGTGGTGGTGACCGAGCGCTTGGTGATGAAGTTGATCACGCCGCCGATGGCGTCGGTGCCGTAGATCGCGGAAGCGCCGTCGCGCAGCACTTCGACGCGGTCCAGGGCGGACAGGGGAATCATGTTCAGGTCGACGCTGGAGCTGTCGTACGGGTGGTTGGCGAGGCGCCGGCCGTTGAGCAGCACCAGGGTCTTGTCGCCGCCCAGGCCGCGCAAATCGGCGCTGGCCTGGCCGCCGGTCGGCAAGCCGCTGCTATTGCCGCCCACGACGTTGCCGCTGCCCATGGTGGTCTGGTTCGATGGAATGCGCGACAGCGCTTCCTGGGCCGTGGTCAATCCCTGCTTGATGAATTCGTCGGCCTTGATGACGCTCAGCGGCGTGGCGGTTTCGCTTTGCATGCGCTTGATCGACGATCCGGTGATCTCGACGCGCTGCATTGGCTGGCCGTCCTGTGCGAACGCCGCGCCTGCGAGTCCGCCGCCGGCAGCGAAGATCGCGCCCAACGACAGGGATAATACGGTTGGCTTCATCATGCTGTTCAACTCCATCCAAAAGTGAGAGGGGACTATAGAATCATCAGGTGCTGCGGGTGTCAATCGTACAAGATTGGCTTTGATCAAAATACAACGGAAATGGCTAAATTGTTTAGCTTGATTTACAAAGTAAGCTTCCAGTCAGCAATCATGTTCCTGTAGGCAGCAACCGCCGCGGCGCGACAATGCGTGTGCGCGTACATATACATACTTGCAGGACAGGGCAATGAAAAAGGGCGACGCCTGCGCGTCGCCCTTCCGTCATGCGTTCACTGCTGGTTCAGACTAGAACTGGTAGCGCGCGCCGGCCTTGAAATAGCGGCCGATGGCGCCGCTGGCGTCCATCGGGTTGTAGCTCATGCCGCCGTAGGTCAGTGCATCGAGCGGTGCGATCTTGTCGAACACATTGTTGATCGAACCGAACAGCTGGAAGTTCTTCGACAGGTTGTAGCGCACCGACAGGTCGGTCGAGGTGAACGAAGCGAGCGTACATTCCGCGTTCGGCGCCGGGGTGCCGTTGGCGAATTTGGATGCGCAGATGTCGCCCTCGTACTGCACGTTCTTCATCTTCGAGCGGTAGTTGGTGGTGGCCGTCAGGTTCAGGTCTTGCCAGTCCCAGCCTGCCACGAAGCTGATCTTCTGTTTCGGCGTACCGGCGCAGTTGGAGGTGTCGCAGTTGCCGTGGGTGCCGGCGTACTGGTACTTGACGGTGGCCGACTCGGCACGGATCCAGGAATCGATGTAGGTCCAGGTCAGGCCCAGGTTGGCACGGCCATAGTCGCCGAGACGGAACTTTTGCTTGATGTCCAGGTCGACGCCCTTGATCTCGGTAAAGCTCGAATTGCGGTACGGTGCGTTCGAGATCAGGATGGTGCCGGTGTTCGGAATCGCCACGCCGCCGACCACCAGGTTGTTATCCGCGCGCACGGCGGTCGGCAGGGCCGCCGCTTCGTTGTACGGCAGCGGATTGATCTCGTCGCTGCGCTTGATCTTCCACAGGTCGACCGACAGGCTGGTATCGTTCAGCGGATCCCAGACCATGCCCAGCGTCATGCCTTTCGAGGTTTCCGGCTTGAGCGCAGGATTGCCGACCTTGACCGCGGCCAGCGAGATCGCGCAATCGGTGGCGCTGCCGCCGCCGGCTGCCGGCGTGCCGCCAGGGCAACGGACCGGATCGCGCGTGGTGGCGGTGCCGGTCGAACGCGACGAGGCGCTCGCTTCAGCGGCGCCCGGTGCGCGGAAGCCTTCCGAATAGGTGCCGCGCAGGGCGAAGCTCTTGACCGGAGTCCACTTGGCGCCGAATTTCGGCGTGGTCGAGGAGAAGTTGGTGTACTTGTCGTAACGCAGCGCGGCCGACAATTCCACCGATTTCAGTACCGGCGCCGCCACCTCGAGGAATACGGCTGAAATCTTCTCTTCGCCCTTGGCGGCCACGTACGAGGAATTGATGCTGCCGTCTTCGGTGCCCGACAGCGATGGATTGTCGAGTTTTTCGCGGCGGTGTTCGCCGCCCACGGCCAGGCCCATGGCGCCGCCCGGCAGCTGGAACAGCTCGCGCGAAGCCTTGAAGTCGACGATGTCGAGCTGGGTGGTCGAATGCGAGGTGGCGGTGCGCACCATGGCCGCGTACAGCGAGGCCGGGTTCTTGCCGGCCTGCTCGCCGATGTAGTACGGGAAGTAGGAGCTGGCCGGATTGCCCAGCGCGGCCTGGACCACGCGCAGGTTCAGCATATTGCTGTACATGAGGTCGAGTTTCGATTCCGAATGCACGTAGGACGTGTCGAAATCCCAGCCCATGCCGGCGCCCTTCAGGCCCACCACCAGGCGGTTGAATTCATTGTTGACCGAACGCTCGCTGGGACCCACGTCGAAGGCCGAATAGCGCACCCGTACCGGCACGCCGTACGGGTTTTGCGGGTGGTTGGCGGCCAGCTGCATGGTGGTGCCGGCGCCCGAACCCCAGTTGGTCACGCCGGTCGGATTGGCAGCCGTCGGCGGACCGGCATAGGTGCGCGTGATTTCGCCCGGCACCAGGGTGAACGAGGTATCGCGTTTCGAGTAACCGATTTCGCCGTAGACTTGCAGGTCTTCGCCCAGTTTCTTGGTGGCGCGCGTGTACAGGTTCAAGCCATCGACCTGCGGCTGCATCGAACGGAACTGGTCGTGGTGCCACAGGCAGCCGCCTTGCGGATCGCGGTTGGCGGTCTTCGACAGGGCGCCGCAGCCGGGCAGCGAGACATAGGTATTGTTGGCCGGGTTGCGGATCGAACCGGCCGGGCTGGCGCCGGTGTTGTTGCTGCCCGACAGGTAGCCGGACGCGAACTGGGTATCCATCGCATAGCCGTACGGACGCAGGTCGCCGTGGCCGATCCAGCCACGGTTGGCGCGGTCTTTGTTCTTGAGTTCGTTGTTGGTGTAGTACTCGGCGTTGACCAGCACGTTGTAACCGTCGGCTTCCAGGTTGCCCTTGCCCCAGGTCAGCGAGCCCTTGGCCATTTCGCCATCCTTGTATTTGGACTGGCCGATCGTGCCCTTGGCGATGATGCCCGTAAAATCCTTGCGCAGGATGATGTTGACCACGCCCGCAATCGCGTCCGCGCCATAGGTCGAGGAGGCGCCGTCTTTCAGCACTTCAATGCGCTCGACCGCTTCCATCGGAATGGTCGACAGGTCGGTAAAGCTCTTCTGGCCATCATCGGCGCGGGCGAACGGCGCCATGCGGCGGCCGTTGAGCAGCACCAGGGTCGAGGTGGCGCCGAGGCCGCGCAGCGAAATCGCGGTCGAACCGGCGGCAAAGCCGTTGCCGAAGCCTGTCGGCAGGGAACCTGCGCCATCGGCGGTCAGGGTCTGGAGGTATTCCGCGACCGTGCCCTTGCCGGACTTGGCCATGTCTTGCGCAGTAATGACTTGGACTGGAGAAGCGGTTTCGGCGCTGGCGCGCTTGATGCTGGAACCGGTGACTTCGACGCGTTGAATCGGACCTGTTACTGCGTCCTGTGCCATGGCCGGCGCGGCCACGGAAAGTGCTGCCGAAGCGATCGCCAGAGAGACGGCGTGCGCAATTGCGGTTTTTCTAAACATGTGTAACTCCAGAGGGTATCAATGTTAAAGACGTCTATATCTGCATGCCTATGTCGCTTTTTGCACTATTCCCAGCACAGGCTTGCTGAAATTGGCAAAAAACACATGCAGTCTCCCGTTTTCTTGGGAAATAGTTGGTGAGAACATTTTCCAAGCGCACATATATCAACACCTGAGTGTCTGACTGTCAATGTACACACCGTTCATTTTGGCAGCGAAACAACAGTTTCCCGACGCTACAATTTTGTACTTGAATTTGCGGGCGTAGTCTGCCGTTGGCCTGTGTTGACAGGGCTGCGGCGACGGCATGGCGTGCTTGAACATTGTTCGCCTGGCATGACCGCGCGCGGCTGAAATGCGCTATCGTGATGGCCTGCGCACTGCCGCAACCGAACCGCACCACGACCAGGAAAGACCGCGCCACATCCCATGCTTGCCTATATCCTGCGCCGCCTGTGGCAGATGCTGCCCACCATGGCCGGCGTCGTGCTGCTGGTGTTTATCTTGTTCAACTGGATCGGCGGCGATCCCGCGTATCTGCTCGCCGGCAAGATGTCCGATGCCGCCGAGATCGAGAACATCCGGCGCCAGCTCGGCACCGACCAGCCGATGCACGTGCAGCTGTGGATCTTCGTCAAGCAGATCGTGACCTTTGACTTCGGCAACGCCTGGAGCACCGGCGAACCGGTCTCGCGCATCATCGCCAGCCGGCTGGGGCCGTCGCTGACGGTGCTCATTCCCCTGACCGTGCTCGAAACCGCGACCGGCATCGCGCTGGCGCTGGCCGTGGCCTTCGTGCGCGGCTCGCTGACCGACCGCGCGGTGATGATTGCCTGCACGGCCGGCATGTCGGTCAGCATCCTGGTGTACATCATCGCCTTCCAGTACGGCCTGGCCTACAAGATGGGCCTGTTTCCGGTGCAGGGCTGGGGCGCCGGGCTGGGCGAGAACCTGCTGCGCTATGCGGCGCTGCCGGTGCTGATCGGGCTGGCCGTGTCGATCGCGCCGACCCTGCGCCTGTACCGCAGTTTCGTGCTCGACGAAGTGCAGCAGGACTATGTGCGCACGGCGCGCGCCAAGGGGCTGTCCGAACGGCGCATCATGTGGGTGCATGTGCTGCGCAATGCCGCCATTCCCATCATCACGCACGTGATGGCGAACCTGCCGGCGCTGCTGATCGGCGCGTTTTTGCTGGAGCGGTTTTTCGGTATTCCCGGCATAGGGCGCGAAGTCATCCTGGCGGTGGAGCGCAGCGATTTTCCGGTGATCAAGGCGATTACCGTGTACGTGGCCGCCGCCACCATGGTGTTCAATCTGCTGGCCGACCTGCTGTACCAGGCGGTCGATCCGCGCGTGCGGCTCGCATGAGGATGGGCGCACCAGCAAACGCGCCGGCCGGCCTGTGGACCCTGGCCATGCGGCGCCTGCGCGCCGACCGCGTGGCGATGCTGTCGCTGGCCGTGGTGGCGCTGTTCCTGGCCATGCTGGGGCTGTCCTCCATGGGCCTGGTCGCCGCCGGCTGGGAAGAGGAGGTGGGCGTCACGTACGCGCCGCCATCGTTCACCGGCCCCGATGCCTTGACGCAAGAGGGCGCCGGCGTGGCGCGCATGGCGCCGCCGCCGAACGCCTTCGATCCGCTGGCCGGCGACATTGCCGCCGTCATCGACGCGCAGGGCGCCGCGATTGCCGCGCCACCGCCAGCGCGCCTGCCTACGCTGGCGTTCGGGGCCGACAAATGGGGCCATGACGTCCTGCTCAAAACCATCAAGGGCGGCGAAACCTCGATCGTGGTGGGGCTGGCGGCGGCGCTGCTGGCGGTCGCGCTGGGGACCCTGTTCGGTGCATTCTCCGGCTACTTCGGCGGCGTGGTCGACGACCTGTTCAACTGGTTCTACAGCGTGTTCACCTCGATTCCCCCGATCCTGATGATCCTGGCGGTGGCCGCCGTGCTGCAGCACAAGGGCGTGAGCACCATCGTGCTCATTCTCGGGCTGACCGGCTGGACCGGGCCGTACCGCCTGATCCGCGCCGAGTACATGAAGCACAAGGGGCGCGAGTACGTGATGGCGGCCGACGCCATCGGCGCCTCGCACTGGCGCAAGATGTTCTCGCATATTTTTCCCAACATCAGCCATGTGGCGCTGGTGCAGCTGTCGATCCTGGCGGTCGGCTTCATCAAGGCCGAAGTGATCCTGAGTTTTCTCGGCTTCGGCGTGCCGGTCGGCGTGGTGTCGTGGGGCAGCATGCTCAATGAAGCGCAGAACGAATTGATCCTCGGCAAATGGTGGCAACTGACCGCCGCCGCGACCGCCATGGCGCTGCTGGTGACGGCGTTTTCGCTGTTGACCGATGCGCTGCGCGACGCGCTCGATCCGAAACTCAAGTAGAAGGCCCGCATGCTGCTTCAAGTAGACAATCTGCGCATCGCCTTCCGCGTCGACAAGCACAGCACGGTCGAGGCGGTGCGCGGCGTCTCGTTCGCGGTGCCGCGCAATGCCACCGTGGTGCTGGTGGGCGAGTCCGGCAGCGGCAAGTCGGTCAGCTCGCTGGCAGTGATGGGTTTGCTGGCGCCGGAAACGACGCTGATCGATCCGGCTTCGCGCATCGTGTTCGACGGACGTGAATTGCTGGCGCTGCCGGCCAGGGAGCGGCGCCGCCTGTGCGGCAAGGAGATCGCGATGATCTTCCAGGAGCCGATGTCCTCGCTCAATCCCGTGCTGACGGTCGGCTTCCAGATCGGCGAAGTGCTGCGCTTGCACATGGGCATGAGCGCGAAGCAGGCGAGGGCGCGCACGCTGGCGCTGCTCGACGAGGTGGGCATGCCGGATCCGGCGCTCAAGATCGACGCCTATCCCGGCCAGCTGTCGGGCGGCCAGCAGCAGCGCGTGATGATCGCCATGGCGATCGCCTGCGAGCCGGCCCTGCTGATCGCCGACGAGCCGACCACCGCGCTTGACGTTACCATCCAGAAGCAGATCATCGCCCTCATCGCCCGCCTGCAACAGCGGCGCGCCATGTCGGTGCTGTTCATCACGCACGACCTGGGGCTGGTCGGCGAGATCGCCGACCACGTCATCGTGATGCGCCATGGCGAGGTGCGCGAGCAGGGCCTGGCGCGCCAGGTGCTGGAGCAGCCGGCAGACCCCTACACGCGCGCGCTGCTGCACTGCCGCCCGCGGCTGGACCAGCGTCCGCTGCGCCTGCCGGTGCTCGGCGACTATCTGGACGATCGGTTGGAAGTGCAAGAGCAGGCCGCCGGTCCCCAGCGCGTGCGCGGTTACGCGGCCGGCGACGAGGAAGTCCTGGTCGTGCGCAACCTGAGCAAAAGTTTTTACGCGCGCGAGGGACTGTTCGGCAAGCGCGAACTGCGCGCGGTGAGCGACGTCTCGTTCACCCTGGCGCGCGGCAAGACGCTGGGCGTGGTGGGCGAGTCGGGCTCGGGTAAGAGCACGCTCGGACTGACCCTGCTGCGGCTGCACCAGGCCAGCGGCGGCACGGCGATTTTCGACGGCAAGGACCTGATCGGCATGCCGGCGCGCGAATTCATGGCCTACAAGCGGCGCATCCAGATTGTGTTTCAAAACCCGTATGCCTCGCTCAATCCGCGCTTCACGGTGGGGCAGATCCTGCTCGAACCGATGCGCATTCACCAGATCGGCGCGGGCGACGGCGAGCGCGCGGCCATGGCGCTGCAACTGCTCGACAAGGTCGGCTTGCCGGCGCAGGCGATGCAGCGCTATCCGCACGAATTTTCGGGCGGGCAGCGGCAGCGCATTGCGATTGCGCGCTGCCTGACCCTGCGTCCGGAAATCCTGGTGTGCGACGAATCGGTGTCGGCGCTCGACGTTTCGGTGCAGGCGCAGGTACTCAATCTGCTGCAAGACCTGCAGGATGAATACCGCATGAGCTACATCTTTATTTCGCACGACCTGGCGGTGGTGAAGTACATGGCCGACCGGGTCATGGTGATGCGTGCCGGCAGCGTGGTGGAGATGGCCGATTCGGACGAGTTGTACCGCAATCCGCAGCACGCCTACACCAGGGCCTTGCTGGGGGCGATCCCGGGCGCGTAAATATGCGCATGCCGGGGCGCGCTTGCGGCAATGCGGGCAGCGGGCGATTTCCGGCGCATTTTCGGCTAAGATAGCGGCATGCCCAATCTTATCGAATTGCTTCAGGTCTACGGTGTGCTCATCGTGTTTGCCATCGTGCTGGTCGAGCAAATCGGTTTGCCGATTCCCGCTTTCCCCATCCTGATCGTGGCCGGTGCGCTGGCTGCGGGTGGCGAGATCAGCTTGCCGGTGTGCCTTGCCGTGAGCGTCGGCGCCTGCCTGATCAGCGACGTGTTCTGGTTCAACGCCGGGCGCTTCTACGGCAAGCGCATCCTGCGCCTGCTGTGCAAAATCTCGCTCTCGCCCGACTACTGCGTCAGCCAGACCGAAGACCGCTTCAAGCGCTTCGGTCCGAAATCGCTGATGGTCGCCAAATTCATTCCGGGCTTCAATATCATCGCCTCGCCCATGTCCGGCGCGCTGGGCGTGAGCACGCCGCGCTTTTTGGCCTTCAGCATGACCGGCAGCCTGCTGTGGAGCGGCACCGGGATTGCCATCGGCGTCATCTTCCACAACAGCGTCGACAAAGTACTGCTCATGCTCGAAGACATGGGCAGCACCGCGCTGATGGTCCTGCTGAGCTTGCTCGCCCTGTTCGTCTTGTACAAGTACATCGAGCGGCGCCGCTTCCGCCAGGGCATGCAGATCGAGCGCATCAGCATGAGCGAGCTGGTCCAGCTGATCCACGGCGGGCAGCATCCGATCATCATCGACGCGCGCAGCGTCACCGCCCAGCAGCTCGAACAAGCCGTGCCTGGCGCGCTGATCTATAACGCCTGCACGCCCGACAGCGTCATGGCGCTGCTCGACAAGGAACGCCACATCGTCGTCTACTGCAGCTGCCCGAACGACGTCACGGCGGCCCAGGTCGCCAAGGAACTGATTGCCAAGGGCTATCATCGGGCCCGGCCCCTGCATGGCGGACTGGACGCATGGAACGCCCACCACAGCGGCGCGAGCGACCCGCAGACTGCCCACGCCGGCTGATTCCGTCCCATTTCCTTTCGTTTCGACCCCGCTGCGCGTAGCTATACTACGGGCAGCGTTGCCGGAACTCGCCTTGCCGCAAGAATTTTCCGTGACAATGTACTAAAACTACAAAGAAAGCTTGCACCTCGGGCATGTGTCCATTAAGCTTGGCGAGTCCATAGAACACTTGCCACCATGACTCAGCACGCTACCGCGCCATCTTCAGCTTCCCCGTCCCCCGCCTATGCCGACGGGCCGCGCCTCCTGGCCGACATCGGCGGCACCAACGCCCGCTTCGCGCTGGAGACGGCGCCCGGGCAGACCGGGCTGATCGAGGTGTTGCCCTGTGCCGACTATCCGACCCTGGCCGATGCTCTGCGCGCCTATCTGGGCTCGCCGAAGGTGCTTGGCGCCGGCGTAGGCGCCTTGCGCCACGCGGCGCTGGCCATTGCCAATCCGATTACGGGTGATCTGGTGCGGATGACCAACCATCACTGGGAGTTCTCGATTGCCGCCTTGCGGCTTGAGTGCGGCTTCGAGACGCTGGAAGTGGTCAATGACTTCACCGCGCTGGCGCGTGCCTTGCCGCACCTGGCAGCTAGCCAGAAACAGCAGATTGGCGGCGGCGTGGCGCGTGCGCAGACGCCGCTGGGGCTGGTCGGCGCCGGAACCGGGCTGGGCGTGTCGGGGCTGATTCCGTCGGGCGACGGCTGGACCGCGCTGCTCAGCGAAGGCGGGCACGTGACGTTTTCGCCGGCCAACGAGACCGAAGTGGCGATTTTGCAGTTCGCGTGGCGCCAGTACGAGCACGTGTCGGCCGAGCGCATGCTGTCGGGCGACGGTATCGAGCTGATCTACCGCGCGCTGGCGCACCATACGGGGCAGGTGGCGCAGGAGCTGGACGCGCCCGAGATCTCGCGGCGCGCGCTGGCGGGGGAATGTGCATTGTGCGACCAGGCGATCGACGCCTTCTGCGGCATGCTGGGCACGGTGGCGGGCAATCTCGCGGTCACGCTCGGTGCGCAGGGTGGTATCTATATAGGTGGCGGGATCGTGCCACGGCTGGGCGAGCGTTTTGCGCGCTCATCTTTCCGCAGCCGCTTCGAGCAGAAAGGGCGCTTCGTCAATTATCTGGCGCAAGTGCCGACCTTCGTCATCACGGCCGAGTACCCCGCCTTCCTGGGCGTCTCCGCCATCCTCGCCGAAAAGCTCGGCTG
>NZ_JAQOZV010000034.1:0-84117 GCF_030348125.1 Massilia sp. DJPM01 | reverse complement strand
AGGATCGACCTGGCCGGCGCCCTCTCGCCCCCCGCGCGCGCCGACGCGGTCCCGCCCGACACCCTGCTGCACCTGCGCTTCGACCAGCCACCCCGCCCCGGCAGCACCGGCTCGGTGCGCATCTACCGCCAGTCCGATGACAAGCTGGTCGACATCATCCGCCCCGGCGACGAAGTCGCGGCCATCGGCTACCCCGGCCAGGACCAGCAGCGCTACATCCGCCGCACCCCGATCGGCATCGATGGCAACAGCGCCACCATCCGCCCGCACGCCCACCGCCTCGCCTACGGCAGCGCCTACTACGTGATTGTCGAGCCGGGCGTGTTCGCCGGCGCCAGCATCAACGGCGCTCCGTTCACCGGCATCGGCAAGGCCGCCGGCTGGACCTTCCGCACCCGCGCCGCCGCTCCTGCCGGCCCCGTTCTCAGCGTGGACGACGACGGCCCAGCCGATTTCCGCACCGTGCAGGGCGCCCTCGACCACGCAATGCAGCACGCCGGCCAAGCCACGCCGGTCACGATCGCCGTCAAGAACGGCCGCTACGACGAGATGCTGTTCATCCGCGGCAAGGACAAGCTGACCATCAAGGGCGAAAGCCGCGATGGCGTCGTCATCCACAACGGTAACAACGATGGATACAATCCCGGCTCGGGCGCAAGCCAAAGCCCGCAGTCGCCCTCGTTCACAGGCGGACGCGCGCTGCTGATGGCCGAAACGTCGGACCTGCTCACGCTCGACACGCTCACCCTCAGGAACACCACCCTGCGCTCCGACAAGATCGCCGGGCAGGCGGAGACCGTCTACTTCAACAACGATCGCGGCCGCCTGATTGCGCGCAACGCCAGTTTTTTCAGCGAGCAGGATACGATCCAGGTCAAAGGCTATTCCTGGTTCTACCGCACCCTGATCGAAGGCAACGTCGACTTCATCTGGGGCGCCAACCGCGCAGCCCTGTTCGAGGAAAGCGAACTGCGCTCGGTCGGCGACAGCGCCAATCCGTCCAGCGGCGGCTACGTGGTGCAAGCGCGTACGGTGAGCGCACCGGACCCCGGCTTCGTATTCCTCAACAGCGCGTTGACCCACGGCCCCGGTCCCGGCCCGCTGGCCAACAAGGTCCCGCCCGGCGCCACTTACCTGGCGCGCAGCCCGGGCACGGCGGCCACCTGGGATAACGTGGCCTACATCAATTGCAAGATGGGCGAGCACATCGCTCCAGCCGGCTGGGCCGGCAAGGGCGTGCAGCGCGAGCCGGCGCCTAACCCGGCCGGCGCGAGCGCAAACAGCGGCTGGCGCGAGTTCGGCAGCGCCAAGCTGGACGGCAAGCCGCTCGACCTGTCGCGGCGCGCCGGCGGCTACCTCCTGAGCGCACAGGAAGCGGCGCGCCTGTCCAGCCGCGCGGCGGTGTTTGCCGGCTTCGACGGCGGCCGTGGATGGAACCCGGAACCGGGCCAGGCGGCGCCCTGAGCGGCGTTCGTGATACGCTAGCGCACTGTTTGACCCGCACCGCCTTCGCCCC
The DNA here is from genome assembly GCF_030348125.1 of Massilia sp. DJPM01. Taxonomy (NCBI): domain Bacteria; kingdom Pseudomonadati; phylum Pseudomonadota; class Betaproteobacteria; order Burkholderiales; family Oxalobacteraceae; genus Massilia; species Massilia sp. DJPM01. Next base: position 82,601 of record NZ_JAQOZV010000034.1, on the reverse strand, counting down.
CGTCGGCGGCGCCCATATTGCCCAGAAATCGACCCATGCAAAAAATTAATTCAAAAGCCCAGCTCAACTGGATCCTGCTGCGCGGCGCGATCGCCTTCGCCCTCGGCGCCGGCGTGGTCATCACGCGCGGCATGGATGCCAGCGCCTGGCTGGTCGTCACCGCCATGCCGGCCGCGCTGACCGCCTTCAACGTCTGGCGCTGGCGCCGTTCGCGCATGGCGGCCAACGACCCGGCGTTTTAAGCGTCAGCGGCTGACCCGGAAATATGCGACATCGGCATGCCCCTGCGTGCCGCCCGCGTTGAACAAGCCCATCTGCGCGCCAACCCAGCGTCCCATGCTGGCCTTGAACGGCTGGCCGGCCCCGATGAACTTGCTGTTGTCGAGGCTGTATGAGAACGATGCTACGCCGTCCGCCATCGTCATGCGCAGGTAAGCCGTGCTGGCGTCAATCGGCACCACCAGCTGATCGTTCTCGGTACACGCGTGTTCGTTGCCTTCGCACACACCCAGCACCAGCTGCGAGCCGGTGCCGGCGCGGCGCAGCCCCAGCCATGCATACTTCATCCCCAGCAGCACCAGCCCGGCACGCTCGCCCTCCCGCGTGGCCGACAGTTCGATGCGGGTGTCGACCGTGAACGCCGGCGCCGGCAGCTTCTGCGTCAGCACCGATGCCATCTCGCGCAGATTGGTGCCCGGCTGCGCTTGCAGGCGCAACTGGCCAAGCCGGGCCGCCAGCGAATACCACGCCGGCTTGCCATTCGCGCTCCACTGCCATTGCAGCCCCAGCGCCGCGCTGGAAAACTCGTCGCCCGTGGGCGGTACCCGCACCGGACCTGACGCCAGCGGCTTGGCGTGGCGCGCGAACGGCTGGCCCACGCCGCTGGCATCGACCTCCTCGCCAATCAGCGGCCAGCCATCCTTCCAGCGCAGCGGCTGCAGGTGCACCAGGCGGCCGTAGGCGCGCCGGTCCTGGAAGTGGAAGAACCAGTCGCTGCCATCCTGCGCCGTCACCCAGGCGCCCTGGTGCGGGCCGTTGGTGCTGGACTTGCCCTGCGCCATGACGATCTTGTCTTCGTACGGCCCTGTGATGCTGCGCGAGCGGAACACCGACTGCCAGCCTTCCTCGACCCCGCCGGCCGGCGCGAACACATAATAATAGCCATCCTTTTTGTAGAGCTTGGGCCCTTCCAGCGTCTTGTAATTCGGCAGCTTGTTGCCGTCGATGACGATCTGGCCGCCGCCATCGAGCAGGCTGCGCCCGTCCGGGGCCATGCTGCGCAAGGTCAGCACGTTGTTGAAACCGGCCCGGCTCTTGGCCCAGCCGTGCAGCAGGTAAGCCTTGCCGTCGTCGTCCCACAGCGGGGTCGGATCGATCAGGCCCTTGCCGCCGGCCAGCAGGTGCGGCGCGCTCCACGGTCCCTGGAAGTTGGTGGCGGTGATGACGTAGATGCCGAAGTCCGGATCGGGATAGAAAATCCAGAATTTACCGTCATGAAAACGCAGGCATGGCGCCCACACGCCCTTGCCCGGCTGCGGCGTGGCGAACACGTTCTCCGGCACCAGCCTGGGCAGCGCGTGGCCGACCAGTTCCCAGTTGACCATGTCGCTCGATTGCAGCAGCGGCAGGCCGGGCGTGTTGCTGAAGCTCGACGAGGTCATGTAGTAGGTGTCGCCGACGCGGATCGCGTCCGGGTCGGAATAGTCGGCGTGCAGGATCGGGTTCTGGTACTGGCCGTTGCCCAGGTCCGCCGTCCACGGCGGTTGCGGCGTGCTTGGCGTGCTCTGGCAGGCGCCCAGCGCCAGCGGCAGGATCAGTGGCAAGACCCGCAGCGCGGGATGAGTTGTCGTCATGGTTGTTGTCTCGTTGTTGTTGGAATAGGGAGTTGGGTCGTCAGGAAGCCGGCCATGGCATCGGCCGTGGGCGTGATCCACGGGTCGAACAGCCAGAAGGAGTGCGGCGCGTCGGGCAGCATCACCACCTTGGTCGCGACGCCGGCGGCGTGCATCTTCTCGACCATCTCGTCGCGCCCAACCGAAAAGCGCGCCTGGCCGCTGCCGATGAACAGCATCGGCAGCGTGTCACGGTTGACGTAAAAGGTGGGCGAGGCTTCGCGCCACAGCGCGGCCGCGTCGGCGTAGCCGCCGCCAAACCAGAAGCCGGCCGCCGAGGTTTTTTTCTTCGGGTCGTCTTCGTTCGCGCGCGCGGCGGGCGAGGTGAAGTCGGACAGGCCGTCGATATTGATGACCGCCTGCGCGGCGCTCGACACGGCGCTGGCGGCGCCATCGGGATCGAACTTGTCCGCGCCATTGGTCACGCCCACCAGGCTGGCGATCTGCCCGCCGGCCGAGCCGCCGGCCACCGCGATGCGCTGCGGGCCGATGCCGTGGGCCGCGCTGTTGGCGCGCAGCCAGCGCAGGGCGGCCTTGACGTCGTGGATGGCGGCCGGGTAGCGCGCCTCGTCGGCCAGGCGGTAGTCGATCACGGCGGCGGCGATGCCGCGCGCGGCCAGGCGTGCCGCCAGCGGCGCCATGTTGGCGCGCTCGCCGGAACGCCAGCCGCCGCCGTGGACCAGCACCACGGCGGGCACCGCTCCTTTGTCGCGCGTCGATTGTGCGGGCAGGACCAGGTCCAGTTGCAGCAGGTGTGCGCCACGGCGCACATAGCCCATGCCGCTGATGGTGACGATCTCGGCGTTGACGCGGGTGTCGGCGATCTGAATGAAGGGATAGCTCCGTACCAGCTTGGCGTAAGTGGTCACGGCGTTGCAGGGTACGGCGGCCAGTACAGCGCTAAGCTCCCCGGCCACCATCGTCCTATCCGTCATTCCCGCGCAGGCGAGAATCCAAGGCATGCATGCGGGGCGACGAGGCCTTGGATTCCCGCCGAGTGCTGCCTTGGCGCGGGAATGACGGTCTTGAGCGTAGAGGAAGGAATCGTCGGCATTGACGGCTTCAGGCACCGGCATTGACGCGCAATTCGTTACCATATCAGCGCACCCCACCAGCAGCACCCCGGTAAATACACCTACCAAGCATCTAGCAGCATTCCCCATCGCCGACCTTCCCAGTTCATCCACGTGTCGATAAAGTATGCCATGGGGCGGCGGAAGTGGCTAGTCCGCCTTACGTATTTGGCCTGACCAAACTAGAATGGCCTGACCAAATATCGCTTAAAAAATCATCACTGATAACAGGGGACAATGTGAATACAGCACTTAAACTGTTTGCCGCCATCGCCGCGGTGGCCGCCATGGGCAGCCCGGCCCACGCCGAAGGCCCGTACCGCAATCCGGACAACAAGAACCTGAGCGATCCGGGCGAAGGCAGCTATCCGGTCCCATATAAAAAGCCCGCCGTGGCCGAAATCACCGCCGCCCTGCACCGCATCCGCGGCTTCATGGAAACGGCCACCCCGACCCGCGTGGTCGACAAGAAAACCGGCGCGCCCATCCTTGACTTCCAAAAGCCGAACGCCAACGCCATCACCGAAGCGAGCCATTCGGACATGGGCATCATGGTCTACGAAATGGGCGTGGTCCACGCCGGCATGGTCAAGGCCCGGGAAGCGACCGGCGACAAGCGCTTCACCGACCTGACCGCGCGCCACTTCAACTTCTTCGCCGACAAACTGCCCTACTTCCGCGCCCAGGAAAATCAATTCAAGCTCGAACGCGCCAACAGCTTTTCGCGCTTCCTCGACCCGCGCGCGCTCGACGACGCCGGCTCCATGTGCGCCGCCATGATGCGCGCGCGCGCCCTGAAGATTGGCCCGGACCTGTCGAACATCATCGCCACCTGCGGCGACTGGGTGGTCAACAAGCAGTTCCGCCTGGCGGACGGCACCATGGCGCGCGAGCGCCCGCAAGCGGTCTCGCTGTGGGCCGACGACCTGTACATGTCGGTCCCGGCCCTGGCCGAGCTGGGCCGCATGACCGGCAAGCGCGCCCACTTCGACGACGCCGTCAAGAACGTCATGCAAATGACCGGCTACCTGTTCAACAAGCAGCACAACCTGTACACCCACGGCTGGAACGCCAACCACCCCGACGCGCCGAACTTTTTCTGGGCGCGTGCCAACGGCTGGGCGGTGATGAGCATGTCCGACCTGCTCGACGTGCTGCCGAAAGACCATCCCGGCTATCCGCAGGTGCTGGCGCAGTTGCGCACGACCTTGAAAAGCATCGGCGAGCGCCAGTCCGGCAGCGGCCTGTGGCACCAGATGCTCGACCGTAACGATTCCTACCTCGAAACCTCGGCCAGCGCGATGTTGGTCTACGTGTTCGCGCATGCCATCAACCAGGGCTGGATCAGCCCGACAACCTACGGCTCCATCGCCCAGGCCGGCTGGGCCGGCTTGTCGACCCGCATCAACGACAAGGGCCAGGTCGAAGGCACGTGCGTGGGCACCACCTTCGCCAGCGACCAGGTGTATTACTACAATCGTCCGACCAGCCCGTTCGCCCTGCACGGCTACGGCCCGACCCTGCTGGCCGGCGCCGAGATGATCAAGCTGATCAATAATCCGAACGTCGACGTCCAGTACAAGGTGCGCACCTATCACTACATGCCCAAGGGTGCCGGCCAGACCAACTATCGCGAACATCACTGAGAGCGCCATGTCCCCATCATTCGCCATCCTTACCCTGGCCGCCGCGGCGGCTTCCCCGCTGGTCCAGGCCGGCCCCGCGGCCACCATCACGGTCAGCCATGAGCTCGACATCGAACGGCCGTCGGAAACCATCGTCCTGCCGTGGAGCGAGATCAACCGCGCCCTGCCCGGCGCGCTGATCCAGCGCATCGCCGTCAAGGATGCGGCCGGCCGCGTCCTGCCTTACCAGGTGACCAATGTCGCGCCGCTGGCCAAGGACCCGAAAAACACCGGCATCGCTTACGGCGAACTGATTTTCCAGCACAGCTTTGCAGCCGGCGAAAAGCGCGCCATCTTCACCGTCGAAAAAATCGACACGGTGGCGCCGCCGTTTCCGGTGAAAGCCTTGGCCCGCTTCGTGCCGGAGCGACTGGACGACTTCGCATGGGAAAACGACAAGCTGGCGCACCGCACCTACGGCCCGGCCCTGGGCGCGCCGGCCCCGGCCGGCAGCGGCAAGGAAGTGCTGGTCACCAGCGGGCTCGACCTGTGGTTCAAGCGGGTGCCGTATCCCATCGTGGAGCGCTGGTACAACAAGGGCCACGACCATTATCACAAGGATGAAGGCGAAGGCATGGACATGTACAACGTCGGCAAGACGCGCGGCGCCGGCGGGACCGGGGTGTGGGATGGCACCGTACTGTTCACCAGCAAGAACTTCACCGGCTGGAAAGTGCTGGCCAACGGCCCGGTGCGCGCCGTTTTCGAGCTCAGCTATGACAGCTGGGATGCGGGCGGCAGCGCCGTGTCCGAGGTCAAGCGTTTCACGGTCGACGCCGGCCACTACCTGGACCGCATCGACAGCACCTTCACCTTCGCCGGCAAGCCGGGCATCGACATCGCGGTGGGCCTGAACAAGACCCCGACCGACAAGGGCCAGACCCCGCAAATTGCCGTCAGCAACAAGGCACCCGGGATTCTGATGCAATGGGTCGGCCAGGCCAGCAATGGCGCCATGGGCAGCGCCGTTATCCTGCCGTCGGCCAGCGGCTTTACCGAAGACCCGCTTAACCATCTGGTGGTGGCGCCGGCCGCCTCGGGCAAGCCCTTGCGCTACTACGCGGGCGCGGCGTGGAGCCGTTCCGGCGAGATCCTCACGGGTCAGGACTGGGAACGCTACCTGGTCGCGGCGGCGGCGCGCGCGGGTAATCCGGTCACCGTAAACGTGGCCGCAACCCCATAAAAACCACAATCTACTGCAACTGCATCAAGAGCGGCCCGGCCGGCGGCCCTGGCGACTTCACCCTGTCGTCGATCACCAACGCCAATGCGCGCGGCAATAACCGCTCGGTGACGGAAGAAGACAACGGCCTGTTCCTGATGGGCGAGTTCACCAGCGAGCTGGGCGGCATTCCGCTGCGCGGCAACCTGGGCGTGCGCTATGTCGAGACGCAGCAGAGTTCGACCGGCTACCAGGCCGTCGGCAATGGCACCGCCGTCACGGTCGACAACGACGACCATGACGTGCTGCCGTCGTTCAACATCGCCGCCAGCATCACCAAGAACGTCATCGTGCGCGCCGCAGCCGCCAAGGTGATATCGCGCCCGCAGCTGGCCAACCTGACCCCGGGCGGCAGCGTGGCCACCACCGGCACCTTGTCGATCACCAGCGGCAATCCGATGCTCAAGCCGTTCCGCGCCAAGGCCTTCGACACCAGCTTCGAGTGGTACTTCGACAAGAACGCCTTCATCGGCCTGGGTCTGTTCCAGAAGAACATCGCCACCTACATCCAGAGCATCCGCAACGATGTGAAGTTCAAGGATACGGGCTTGCCGCTGTCGCTGTTGCCGACCAACATGACGGGCGATGAAGTCTTCCAGTTCACCGCGCCGATCAATACAGAAGGCGGCAAGCTGCGCGGGCTGGAGCTGAACTACCAGCAACCGTTCACCTTCCTGCCGGGCTGGGGCCGCAACTTCGGCAGCTTGCTGAACTACACCTACGTCAAGTCGAAGATGGAGTACGTGGTCTCGCCGAACAGCAACCAGACCGTCACCGATGACTTGCTCAACCTGTCGCCGAAATCGTGGAACGCCACCCTGTATTACGACGACGGCAAGTTCAGCGCACGCGTCTCGACCTCGCAGCGGTCGGGATTCGTCACGCGCGTGCCGGGCCAGAACAACAACGATGTCGAAGGCAAGAACAAGACCTTCTAAAGTCGATGTGTCGGTATCGTACAAGGTCAACGAGAAGCTGGAGCTGACCCTGGAAGGCGTGAACCTCACCAACGAGGAAAACGACCAGTTCGCCAGCCGCGCGCGCAACAGCGTGGTGGTCAACAACGTGACCGGACGCGAAGTGCTGGCCGGGCTGCGTTACAAGTTCTGATCGGGCATGGCGGCGGGCGTCACTTCACCGACAGGATGAACTGATACCCGTCATGCTCTTCCACGAACGCCACTTGCGCCTGGCGTGAATACAGGACCACCTCGCACATGCGCCCGGCCACCTCGGCCAGCGCTGCGCGCAAGTCGGTTTCCAGTCCATCGAATTCCGAGCAGCCGAAGGCGTGGCAAGTCTTGCCGGCGCCCTTCTTGCGCATCAGCGCCAGCAACTGGTCGGGATCGGACAAGGGCGGATCGAGTTCCTGCCTGCGGTCGTACCGCAAGTAGCCAGCATCATGCAGCAGTTCGTCGAGCAGCTGGGCGCGGCGTTTCGGTTTTTCCCATAAATAGACAAAGCGCGCCTTGCGCGACGGTTCAACGAACAGATCGATTATTTCACGCAACACGAGGTGATTGTTTTCCATGCCGGACAGTATATTGGCATTGCCTCGCCGACCTAAAAAACCATGCGCCAAGCGCGCTGCAAAACCAGGTCAAGCCTGGCAAACCGGGGTCAAATGCGGTGCTCCGCCGAAGGGCCGGCGCCCCCCATGAGAAGTCCGCCGTCGACTTCGACCAAGCTCACCGCGTGAACCAGGGCGACACCTTGTTCGCCCGGCGGCGGGCATCTCGGCGGCCAGCCTGAGCACCCGGATCAACGGCTTCGGCATGGGCCACGGCAGGCAGGCCGACACGTCATCCGGTAGGACCATGACGAAGCCCCCCCCGGCCGCGCCCTCCTGTCGCACCATCTCCGCGCGCGCATGATGCGGCCATTGCCCTCGTTCCCGCGGCACGCAAGCCCTCCTCGACCGGCGCAACGCGCAGTTGCACAACGCTGAATTATCAATATCAAAACAATGACTATTTAGCAAATCGTTGTGTTATAATTAACTCTTCCGCACCCCTTGCATCGCAAGATGCCGGGAGTGCGGGCCCGCGCATGTCCCACACACCACAAGGAAACGAATGAGCAAACAATTTGGCAAGACCCTGTTTACCCTCGTCATGACCAGCGCTATCGCCTCGCTTGCAGCCACTTGCGCTGCGCAGGCGGCTGACAACAAGATCGTCACCGTTCCGCCGGAACAGCGCGCCATCGTCCCCAAGATGAACATGCCGGAACAAGCGATGAGCCGCGCACAGGCGGACCGCAACGGCGCCAAGGCCGCGCAGCCGCTCAAGGATGCCGCCGGTAACATTCACTATATCGTGACCTTCGCCGATGGCGCATCGCAACCGTACCTGAACCAGACTGCGCCCGATCCCCGCTTTGAATCGTCGCATGATCCGAAAGTCCTCCAGTTGCTGCGCGAGACCGAACAGGTTCACCAAATCAAGGCAACCCATCTGTATAGCCGGACGATTCAGGGCTTCGCCGCATTTCTGACGCCTCAACAGGTGCAGCAACTGAGCCGCGACAGCCGCATCAAGGCGGTCAGCCCCAACGTCCAGGTCGATACCAGTGCCGGCGGGGTCTGGGACGACGTAGCGGTCGGCAGCGCAACCTTGCCATGGGGCATACAGGCAGTCGGCGGCGGGAAGGCTGCCACTGCGGACGACAGCGTGGCCATCTATATCGTCGACACCGGCATCGACGTTCATCCCGACCTGAATGTCCACAACCGCTGGGCGACGAACAACGAATGCATCACCGGCAAATACAAGCACGGAACGTTCGTCGCAGGCGTTGCCGCAGCCATCAATAACAACTTCGGCGTCACCGGCGTCGACGCCGGCGTCAGCCTGGTTTCGTTGGCCTACGGCGACAGCACCTGCTCCCCCGGAAGTCAAAGCGCCGCCAACATCATCGCGGCCATGGAAGAAGTCAAGCGCCAGATTCAAGGCAGGCGCAGGATCGGCGTCGTCAACTTCTCCACGAATATCCCGATGATCGACACCATCATCGGCGTTAAAGAGAGTATCCGTGCGCTGATCACACCGAACCCGGCCACAGGCTATCCCGGTGCGTTTTTCGTCCAATCGGCCGGCAACCAGTTTCTGGATGCATGCAGCTACAGTTTTAACGACAAACTGCCCGCCGACGGCGCGATGGTCATCGGCGCGATCGACAACAATGGCCAGCCGGTGCAGCCGCTCAATGGCGGCATGGCGATGAACGCCCCCAAGCCCTCCGTCACCAGCATTTTCGGGCCCGAGCCCGGATCGAACTTCGGGTCCTGCGTTGATGCATGGGCGCCCGGCAAGAACATCAAGTCCACCTGGATGACCGGCAACACGGCGACCTATGCCCAAGGCGACGGCACCTCCTTCGCGGCGCCGCACGTGGCCGGCATGGCGGCTTATCTGATCAGGACCAATCCGGCCCTGGTGACGCCAAGCCAGGTAGAAACGGCGGTGCGCGCGCGTCTGGTGAGCGGCGGCGCCACGAGTGGCGGGGTGGCGGTGCGTACCGTCAGTCTGAGCGGCCAAGGCTACGCGGTGCGCCCGACCGTCGAATTCAAGATCGGCACCCTCCCGTCCAGTCCGGCGCCTGGGGTGGCTGGCATGTCGCCGCAAGCACCGATCTACAGTGACGCTAATTTTCCCCTCGCTTTCGACTCGGTCGGCGCCCAGAACTGCGCCATCAAGGGATATGTCAATGGCAGCCTGTGGTATCACGCACCGAGCGTCGGGGTGCGCTACAACTGGGGTGGGCCGGTCCGCCTCAATCCCGGCTTATACCGCTGGGAAGCGACCTGCACGGGTGCCAACGGCATGACCGGCACCGCGCTCGCGTCAGCGCAGATCGCCCCGATGCCGCCAAGCCCGAGCGCCAACTTCATCGTCGATGGCGCCGCCCTGCGTAGCGGCGAAGTGCGTACGATTCCAACCGCGCAAGCATTTACACTGGCGTTTAACAGCACCAATACGACCTACTGCAGCCTGGGGGCGCGCCGCAGGCAAGAGTTTCAGGATCGGCAATACGGCTGGTACAACGTCGCGCGCATGGCGCCCTCGTTTAACTGGGGTAATGTTCGCCTCGATCCGGGCAGCTATGAGTGGAAAATTACCTGCTTGAATGAAAACTACCAGGGCCGTCTACCGGTCGTGGCAGTGTTCCAGATGAACGTTTCCCGTTAAGGTCCCCCAGGCCGCCTGAACCGGCGGCCAGCGCCAGCCGCAGGCCGTCGCGGGCTCGGGCTGCTTGCTTTAGCGCCTCCAGCGCAAAGGCAAGCCGCCCTGGCTGATGCGCCCGCGCTCCGTTGTGAAGCGCCAGTGGCGTCCACCCGCCTGTCCAGGCACCGCGGCGCCCTGCTCCCACACGATACGCGCGCGGCCTTCCAGCTCCAGCACGGCGCCCGTCTCGTCATGGATGAACAACAGTGCCGCGCGTGGGTCGAGCAGCAAGTTGCCCAGGGTATTGAAGAACCGGTTGCCACCGAAATCGGGCACGATCAAGGTGTCGCCTTCCATCCGCACGAAACCCATCGGCCCGCCACGGTGCGAGATGTCGACCCCGTGCGCGCCGCCGCTGGTGGCAATGAAAAAGGTCTCGGCGCGCGCGATCATGGCGCGCTCATCCAGCCCGTCGAACTCGCGCACCACCGCCGGCACAGCCGCTACCGCATGCACGTCGCGCAGCACGATGTGCTGCGGGCAGTTGCCGAAACTCTCGCGCACCTCGATCAGCAACTCGCCCGCGCCCACGCTGCGCACCATGCCATTGGCGCGGTTGCGCCGGCGCGTGGCGAAGTCGAGCCCCAGCAGCCCGAGCGCCTGCCCGGCCTGCATGCCGCTGTCGTCCACGGCAATGCGCAGGGTGGCCGGATCGGGACTGTCGATAAACCCCGGCTTGCCACTTAGCACGCGGGCGCGCGGACGGCCATCGGCGTCAACGGTTCCCGCCAGCACGAACGGCAGCGCCGCGAAAAAGTCGCGGTGCTGGTCCGGCATGAAGGCGCGGATGCCGTTCCCCGAACTGCTCACGCCAGCGAGCGCCTGCGCCCTGAGCTCGCCTTCGTGGAATGGCGTGTTCATGCGGCGGCCGGCAAAGGCGAGGCGGGCAGCGCCACAAACCCCGGCAAGGCTTCAATTCGCGCCAGCCAGGCGCGCAGCGCGGGATACGGCGCCAGCGACATGCCGCCTTCCGGCGCGTGCGCCACGTAGCTGTAGCAGGCCAGGTCGGCCAGCGTGGCATGCCCGGCCGCCAGGAAGCTGTGCGCTGTCAAATGCTGGTCCATGAAGGCCAGCAGGCGCTGCGCCACGGCGCTGGTCTGGACCAGGTCGGCCGGGACATTCCACAGCGCCTTGGCGCGCGCCTTGGCCGGGCCGAAGGCCAGCTCGCCGGCCGCGATCGACAGCCAGCGCTGCACGGCGGCCGCGCCGGCAGGATCCTCGGGCAGCCAGTCGCTGCCGGGCGCATAACGTTTGGCCAGGTAGACCAGGATGGCGTTGCTGTCGTTGATGACCAGTTCGCCATCCTGCAGCACCGGGATCTGTCCGAGCGGATTGAGCGCGCGGAAGGCGGCGCTGTCGCGCACCTCGGCTGGCGCCGGCACGAAGCGGAACGGCAGGTCGAGCATGCGCAGCAGCAGCTCGACGCGGTGGACATGGCCCGACACCGTCAGGCCGTGGAGGATCAGGGAAGTGGCTTGCATGGCATCTCGATTCAAAAAGTGGAAAAGGAAATGCATGCTACCCCTTGCACGTTTTAATGAGAATAGTGGTAAATTGAAAATGATTATTTCAATTGGCGAAAGAATGCATGGACCGTTTTGATGAGTTGCAAATTTTCGTGGCGATCCTCGACGCCGGTAGCCTGAGCGGCGCGGCACGGCGCCTGCGCCGCTCGGCCCCAGCCGTCACGCGCGCCCTGGCCGCGCTGGAAGAGCGGGTCGGCACGCGCCTGGTCGAGCGCACCACGCGCCGCCTGGCCGCCACCGAGGCGGGCTTGCGCCTGGCCGAGATGGCGCGCCGCGTGCTGGCCGACTACGACGATGCCGTGCGCGAAGACGACAACGCGCCCCTGCGCGGCCGCCTGCGCATCACCGTGCCGAATGTGTTCGGGCGGCGCCACGTGGCCCCGGCCATGATCGACTTCCTCGACCTGCATCCGGCCCTGCAGGTCGAGCTGGTGTTCAACGACCGCAACCTGGACATGATCGAGCACGGCCTGGACCTGGCGGTGCGCATCGGTCCCCTGCCCGCTACCGGCATGATGGCGCGCCAGGTTGGCCAGGTGCGGCGCATGCTGGTGGCCAGCCCGGCCTACCTGGCGCGGCGCGGCACGCCATCCAGCCCGCGCGAACTGGACGCCCACGACATCATCTTTTCCGAGCAGCGCATGGGCACCGAATGGCGTTTTCTCGACGCTGGACGCGAATGCGCCGTGCGCCTGGCGCCGCGCCTGATCGTCAACGAAATCGATACCATGCTGCTGGCGGTGCTGGCCGGGCGCGGCATCGGCCGTCCGCTCTCTTACCAGGTGGCCGAGCAGCTCGCCGCCGGCACCCTGGTACGCCTGCTGCCCGCCTGCGAACCGGCGCCGCTGCCGGTGCAGCTGCTGGTGCCGAGCGCGCGCCACATGGCGCCGCGTTTGCGCGCCTGCATCGAATTCCTCGTCCCTCGCCTGACCGCCTTGCCGGTGCTCCAGCCAATCGCCCCCGCCAAAAACGCTTGACGCCGCGCGCAAGCTTCGGCATGATTCAAACCTACTAGTTGGTAGGCAAGCGGAGGCAGGGTGGAAAAACGATTTGCGACATTGTCGGCCTCGGCCGAGCGGGTGGTCGACGCGGCCCAGCGGCTGATCCAGCAGTACGGCTACAACGGCTTTTCGTACGATGACATCGCGCGCGAAATCGACATCAAGAAGCCCAGCATCCATCACCATTTCCGCACCAAGGCCGATCTGGTGCACACCATCGTGCAGCGCTATGGCGACCGTTTCGCCACCCTGCTGCGTGCCATCGACGAGCGCGGCGAGGACGCGCCCGCGCGCCTGGCCCGCTACGGCGAACTGTTCGCGGCCACCTACCAGCAAGACCGGCGCCTGTGCGTGTGCGGCATCCTGGGCGCGGAAGCGGCGGCCATGTCGCCCGAGCTGGCGCTCGAAGTGCGCGCGTTTTTCCAGCTCAACCTGGATTGGCTGGCCAACACCATCCTTGAGGGCGAACGCGCCGGCCTGCTGCGCGTGCGCGGCGGCGCCGATGCGCAAGCCTACGGGCTGCTCAGCGCGCTGGAAGGGGCGATGATGGTCGGGCGCGGCTTCGGCAGCGACGCCAGCCCGGCCCTGGCGGGCACCACCTATGTATCGAACATGCTGGTCTGATCCGGCATCCCGGTTGCCGGCATTGGCCGGCATTTTTTTGGCAACAACAACCTACCAACTAGTTGGTATAGAAAGGCATCATATGAACACCACATTTGCAGGACAAACCCTGCTCGCCGTGGGCGGCAACAGCGGCATGGGGCTGGCCTCGGCCCGCCTGGTGCTGCGCGGCGGCGGCGCGGTAGTGCTGCTGGGGCGCGACGCGGCCAAGAATGCGCGCGCCGCCGACCAGCTCGACGCCCCCGGCCGCGTGCACACCCTGGCCGGCGACATCGGCAACGAGGCCGACCTGGCGCGCCTGCGCCAGCAACTGGCGGCCGACCATCCGCACATCAACCTGATCCTCAACGCGGCCGGCATTTTTTTCCCCAAGCCTTTCCTGGAGCACGGCGCGTCCGACTACGACCAGTACCAGGCGATCAACCGTGGCATTTTCTTCCTGACCCAGTCGGTGGTGGCGTCGATGGTGGCGCGCGGCGCGCCGGGCGCGATCGTCAACATCGGCTCAATGTGGGCGCGCCAGGCGGTCGCCGCCACGCCGTCGTCGGCCTATTCGATGGCCAAGGCCGGCATCCACGCGCTGACCCAGCACCTGGCGATGGAACTGGCGCAGCACAAGATCCGCGTCAACGCCATCTCGCCGGCCGTGGTCGACACGCCGGTGTACGAAGGTTTCATTCCCAAGGACCAGGTGGCGGCCGCGCTGGCGGGCTTTAACGGCTTTCACCCGATCGGGCGCATCGGCACGGCCCAGGATATCGCGCACACAGTGGCCTTCCTGCTGTCGAACGACGCAGCCTGGGTCACGGGCGCGGTGTGGGATGTGGATGGCGGCGTGATGGCGGGACGTAACTAAAAGCGAATCGTGCCCCGCTTGCCAAGCGGGCATTGATCCGGGATGATGGGGCATGAAAAAACCTGCCCCCTCCTCCTTCTTGCGCCTGTGTATCGCAGCCGCGCTGATTGCCGCCGGCACCGCCTGCAGCGAACCTTCCACCCCGGCCGCGCCGTCCGCGCCGGCCAAGCCTACGCCGGCCGCGCCAGCGGCCACCAGCGATACGGCCCGTTCGCTCGGCGCGCGCATCACGGCCGAGATTGGCGATGCCGCCTGCGACAACGCCAGCCAGTGCCGCACCCTGCCGGTCGGCAGCAAGGCCTGCGGCGGACCGGCCGGTTTCCTGCCATGGTCGACCAAGCGCAGCAACGGTGAACTGCTGGCGCGGCTGGCGGCCGAACAGGCGGCCGCCGAAAAGAAAGTGAACGAGAAAAGCGGCATGATGTCGACCTGCTCGGTCGAACAGGACCCGGGCGCGACCTGCAGCGCCGGCAAATGCGTGCTGCAACAACGCGGCCTGGGCGGCACCGACGCGCGCTGACCGATAGCGCCGCTGCAAGCAGCGGCGCGCCATAAAAAAAGGCTGCGGGCAAGAATGCCGCAGCCTTTTTTCACAGGCGCGCCGTGCGGCGCGCCTGCTCTTGCCGAACTTACTTCGCCAGTGGCGCGGCGCGACGCGGAGCGTCGAACTGTGGCAGCGGATCGTCGGTATTGACTTCAACCATCGTCATGCCCTGGGTAGCGCCTGCCACCACATAGCGCAGTGCGCCCAGGTGACGCTGGTTGGCCGCCAGGCCCGACCAGCTCATGCTGACCGTGCCGGTGCCGCCGACATACGAATACGCCGGTACCAGTGCCTTGAAGTTGCCGTTGGTGGCGCCTGCTGGCAGGACCCACGACGACAGCTTGTACTCGGCTTCGCCGCCGGCTGGCTCGTAACCGATCACGCACACCTTGTAGGCGCCCGCTGCTGGCGAAACCAGTTGCACGCGCTCGTTCGAGCCGCCGTTGCCGCTCGAGGTGATGGCGCCGTTCGGGCCAACCACGATCAGGTCCAGGTCGGATGCTGCGCCGCCGCTGGTATCGTCGTTGAACAGCGAGAAGCGCGCTGCCATGGTCGATGCTGGCACGTTGACCGTGTGCACGTTCACGCCAGGGCCACCGCCGGCCAGGCAAGCTGCCTGGTAGATATCGGCGTCGGTGCCCGATTCGCCGATGGTGCGCGTTTCCACGACCGCAGGCAGCAGGCCCGATTTGACCGACGTCATGGCGCCGGTGAAGCCGGTGCCGATGGTGATCAGCTTGCTGCCGGTGGCAAATTCGCTCGACACCGAAGCCGCTGCCGCCAGGGCCGAACCGCGCACCGTCAGCGGGCTGCGCACGTTGGTCACGCCGTCAGACCAGACCAGGCTGCCGTAGGTCCAGGTATCGACCGGCGCATCGATGCGGGTGACCTTGACCTTGAAGCTGGCTTTCTGGCCGGCGCCGATGGTCAGCGTCGGCGGTTGCACCTCGACCTTGTAGCCAGGCAGGTTAGCCGTGGCGTTGTAGGTCGCGGCGGTGGTGCCGACGTTGGTCACGGTACGGCTCAGGGTCAGGCTGCCCAGCACGTTACTGGCGGTCAGCGACGCCAGGTTCAGGTTGTACGGCTGGATGGTGCCGATCGCCTGGCAGGTCGCGGCGCTGTACACGCCGGCATTCAGGCCGCACAGGAAGCGTGCGTAGTCGATCTCGCTGGCGTCGTACACCAGGCCCGGATTGGCGGCGCCGTTCGGCGTCACGTGGCCGGCGCCCTGGCCCCATGGCAAGGTGCCGGTGGCTTTGGCGGTGGTATCCCACTTCACGCCCGCAGTCACGCCGTCCGGCTGGGTGCTGCCGGCGCTGGTCATCAGCGCCGATTTGATGGCCGCTGGCGACCAGGTCGGGTGCAGTTGCTTGAGCAGCGCGGCCAGGCCGGCCACGTGCGGGCTGGCCATCGAGGTACCCGAGTAGAAGGCCCAGTCGGACATGGTCGACGGATTGCCGGCGGCAATCGCATCGCGCTGCGCGCGGGTCAGGTCGGCGGTGACGCCGGCCAGCACGTCGCTGCCCGGTGCGGTGACGTCCGGTTTCAGGATGTTGGCGTTGGCCACGTTCGGTCCGCGCGAGGAGCTGCCGCTCATCACCGGTGCCGCCACGTTCGGATTGATCACGCCTTTCAGGTCGCCCAGCGAAGCGATGGCACTGGTCGGATTGGCGGCGATGTAGCTTTTCAGCGTGGTGCCTTCAGCGACCGGCAGGTGCACGGTCGACAGTGCATGCGACTGGTTGAGGATGGCGTTGTTGGTCACGACGACGTTGGCGATGATCGCACCGACGGCGCCGGCATCCTTGGCGTTCTGGCTCTTGTTGACCAGCACGTTGGCGCCGCGGTCGCACACCAGGATCTTGCCGGCCACCTTGGCCGGGTCGATCAGCGGCTGCTCGCCATCGGCCGCGCCGAAGCACTGCAGCAGTTTCGGGAGGGCCGGATCGACACCGGCCAGGCCGGCGTCGCGCGCCAGGATCAGCGGCGCCGAGCCGGTCGAGGCATTGCTCGACGAACCGGTCAGCTTGGTGCCGTTACCCAGGGTGGCGGTACCGACGAACAGGCGGTTGTGGGAAGAGTTGCCGACCGTGGTCAGCCATGGGCTGATGTGCGATACCGGGGCGGGCGTGGCCACGCCAGGGCCGGAATTGCCGCCCGAGGCTGCCACGAACACGCCCGCGCTGGCCGCGCCCAGGAAGGCCACTTCGGTCGCTTCGTTGAAAGCGCCGCCGCCGGCGTTCGGGCCGATCGAGAAGTTGATCACGTTCACGCCGTCTTTGACGGCTTGCTCGATCGCGGCCACGCTGTTGGCGGTGGCGCAACCGTTCTTGCCGGAGGCGGCGTCGGTCCAGCACACCTTGTACGAGGCGATGCGGGCGCGCGGCGCGATGCCGCTGGCAAGACCCAGGGTCAAGGCGCCGTTGACGATCGGGGTGTTGGCATTGCCGCCGGCGGTGGTCGAGGTGTGGGTACCGTGGCCGCCATGGCCTTCGGCGCCGGCGACCGAGTCGCGCGCGGAGCTAAATTCGGTCCAGTGCAGGGCCTGGGTAGGCGACTTGAAGTAGCGCGCGCCGATCAGCTTGTTGTTGCAGTTGGTCAGGGCGAAGCCTTCGCCGGTGTCGCAGCTGCCTTTCCAGGTTGACGGCGGCGCGCCGTAGGCCAGGGTGGTGCCCGAGTGGCTCGGCACGCCATTGGCGTCGACCTTGTCGGCGAACGAGGCATTTTCCGGCCACACGCCGCTGTCGACGATGCCGATGACGATGTTCTCGCCCGCGGCAACCTTGCCGCCAACCTGTTCCCACAGGCCGCCGGTTTTATCCAGGCCGAGGAAGGTCGGGGTGTAGTTGGTGTCCATCTGCATGATGGAGTCGGCCGTGATGTTGGCCACGCCCGCATCTTTTTTCAGCGCGCGCACTTCGGCGTCGGTCAGCATGGCCGAAAAGCCGTTGAAGACGACGTTGAACTTGTGGGTGACCTGGGCCGCGTTGACGCCGCTGAGGACTTTCGATTTCTTGGTTTCGAGGTAGCTGATGTAGTTCTGCACATCGCTCGCGTCGACGTCCAGGCGCTGGCCTTCGGCCGGCTTGGTGGCGGCCAGGCCGGCCACCTGGCCGGTGTAGGTGGCGACCGGCTTGTCGACCAGTTGCACGATGTAGGAACGGCGAACTTCGTCAGCGGAGGTGGTGGTGGCGAGGCCAGCCAGCATCAGCATGACGGCAAGGGAAACGGGGCGGAGTGTCATATTGGAATTCCTTGCGTGCTTAGAGGGTAACCGGGGTCGATGGGGTGCTGCCGGCCTTGCGGCGGCGCGTCAGGCTGATGGCGCCGATGCCCAGGCCCACCAGCAGGAACGATCCCGGTTCCGGCACGGCGTTGAAGCTGATATCGTCCAGCGCGAACTGGGCCTGGCCGTTGGCCGGATTGGCCAGCGAGTTGTAGCAGCCGCCATTGCCGTCGAACAGGCAGGCATTGACCGTCAGGCTGGTCAGCACTTCATTGCGGAATTTCTGGTCGATCAGGGCCGAACCGAAGGTGAAGCTGCCGCCGCCGTTCTG
Organism: Massilia sp. DJPM01; assembly: GCF_030348125.1. Lineage (NCBI taxonomy): Bacteria > Pseudomonadati > Pseudomonadota > Betaproteobacteria > Burkholderiales > Oxalobacteraceae > Massilia > Massilia sp. DJPM01. The sequence goes on along the minus strand of NZ_JAQOZV010000034.1, from coordinate 64,395 downwards.
GCCGGGGAATTCCGAGGTGCTCGAGACCACGGTGCCGTCGGCACGGATGCCGGAAAATTGCAGCAAGCCATAGTTGCCGTCAGGGATGCTGACCGGTGGCAGGAACGCCAGGCTCAGGCCGCCGATCTGGAACTGGTGGCCGGAACGGGTGAATTTCACGCCGCCATCGTTGATAACTGCAAGAAAATTGCCACTGGCGCCAGCCGGGCAACCGATCGAGAAGCAGGTATCCGGATCGTTGCTGTTGGCGATGGCGGCGAACGGGCCGGTCAGGCTCAGCTCATCGGCAATCGGACTACCGAGAATCAACATGTTGTAGCCGCCTTCGCTGACCGATTCGCCGTTGACCAGGGCGTTCGGCTGGACCGATTCGAAGGTGATAGGACTGGCCATGGCCGGCAGCGCGCTCATCAGGGCGGCTACGGCTGCGATCGTGTGGAGTGCGCGGGTGGCGCGCCGTGGGGTACCCAGCGGGGTGACTGTGCGATTCATCTCTTGCCTTATGTTTGAATTATTTCGATCAATGGGCGTACAGGTCGAGGTGCCTGCTTGCTACTTTTCTTAAAAGTGCAAAAGACTATAGCAAAGGAAATAATTGTTGTAGCAATAATCTCAACGTAAATAATTCATATTTTTAATCATTTCACCAAAGCTTGTTTCGTTTCCCCTATGAAAAGATGCCAAAATGGTCCGTGACAATTTCACCACATTTGCCAACATTGTTTGTGTTAGCTGTACTTGACTCTTTTTCCGTTTGCGCGCGTAATTGCGTGCGCGCGGCGCCAAGGGTGTGTATCATGGGTATTCGTTATAAGCGTAAGGATCGATCATGAACCCACGCCGCTCCTTTCTGAAGAGTTCGGTTGTACTGGCATCGGCACTGAGTCTTCCCGCCATGGCCCGCACCGCCAAGGCTGTACCAGGCGAACGCACCTTGCGCCTGTATAACACCCACACGGGCGAAAGCCTGCGCAGCGTGTTCTGGGCCGAGGGCCAGTTCCTGCCCGAATCGCTCACCGATATCAACAAGCTGTTGCGCGACCACCGCAACAACACGGTTGCCCACATCGACCCGCAACTGCTGGTGCTGCTCAACCGGGTCAGCACCCAGCTCGGGCGCGACCCGGTCCTGCATGTCATTTCCGGCTACCGCTCGCCCGAAACCAACCAGATGCTGGCCGAAGCCAGCGATGGCGTGGCGCGCCACAGCATGCACCTCGAAGGCAAGGCCATCGACATCCGCATGCCGGGCCAGAGCCTGGCGCATGTGCACAAGGCGGCGCTCAACGCGCGCGGCGGCGGCGTCGGCTACTATCCCGACTCGCAATTCGTCCACCTCGATACCGGCCGCCTGCGCCGCTGGTAAGTCACTGAACGGCGCGCGCCGCAGCGCCGGCGCCGCCGCCCGGACTTATTTCCTTGCCATCACTCTCGCGCCGCCTGCTTGCCATCCTTGCCATGGCGTGACAGCCTGCGGGCGCGCCCGCGCCCATCGACAGGCCTTGCCGCACGCTGCCAGCCGGGCTGGCGCGCTGACCTTTCCAGGCCGGCGCCGGAACCTATTGCGCAAGGCGGCGTCTAACCAGTTCAGTCACCCATCTGCACGTAGCGCATGAACGATCACCTGGTCCAGTTCTACGAGGACGACGTCTTTCTCATCAAGGGCCTGGCCGACTACATCGGCGACGCCCTCGAACGCGGCGACAAAGGCATTGCCATCGCCACCAGCGGCCATCTCGACATGCTGCACCAAAGCCTGTTCGCGCGCGGCCTGGTCGACGCGCAAGGCCGCAATCCCGGCGGCAGCTACCTGGCCTTGCAAGCCGACCACATGCTGCCCATGTTCATGGACAATGGCATGCCCGACGAGCGCCGCTTCCGCACCGCCATCGGCGAGGTCATCCGCAAGGCCAGCGAGCAGCACCGCGGGCGCGTGTGCGTGTTCGGCGAAATGGTGGCGATCCTGTGCGCCACCTCGCACCGCTCGCTCAATGCCGTCGGCAAGCACGATGCCGCCATCCGCGTCGAGCGTTTCTTCAACAACCTGCAGCGCCAGTTCGATTTCGAGCTGCTGTGCGCGTATCCGCTGAACGCCTTTCCGTCCACCGCCGACGCGCCCATGTTCGACGAAGTGTGCACCCTGCACAGCCACGTGCTGCCGGCCGAGAGCTACGATCCGGCGGCCAGTGTGCACATGCTGCAGCGCACGATCGCCTCCCTGCAGCAGCAAGCCTACTCGCTCTCGACCGAGGTGCGCGACCGCCAGCTGATCGAACAAGCCCTGCGCGAAGTCAATATCGACCGCCTGACCGGCCTGCCCAACCGCAACGTGTTCCAGGACCGGCTGGAAATGGATATCAAAAAAGCCCACCGCAGCGGGCTGCCGCTGGCCCTGCTGTTCATCGACCTCGACCATTTCAAGGAAATCAACGACACGCTCGGCCACCAGGTCGGCGACATGCTGCTCAAGCAGGTCGGCCAGCGCCTGCAAACCTATGTGCGCGAGAGCGATACCGTGGCGCGCCTGGGCGGCGACGAATTCACCATCACCCTGAGCGAACTGAACAACGTCGACACGGTCACCGATGTGGCCCAGAAAATCCGCAACGACCTGGCCAAGCCCTTCCTGCTCGGAAACGAACTGGCGTATATCTCGGCCAGCATCGGCATCACCCTGTATCCGCGCGATGCGCAGAGCGCGGGCGAGCTGCTGCGCAACGCCGACCAGGCCATGTACCAGTCCAAGGACAACGGCCGCAACCGCTTCACCTACTTCACGCCCAGCATGCAAGAGGCGGCGCAGGCGCGCATGGCGATCAGCAACGAGCTGCGCCGGGCCCTCGACGAAGGCCAGCTGGCGCTCCATTTCCAGCCCATCATCGACATGCACGACGACCGCATCCGCAAGGCCGAAGCGCTGGTGCGCTGGCAGCATCCGGCGCGCGGGGCGGTCAGTCCGGTCGACTTCATTCCCATCGCCGAGCACACCGGGCAGATCGTCACGATCGGCAACTGGGTATTTCGCAAGGCGCTGGCGCAGCGTCGACCAGCAGCTGACGGTGAACGTCAACGTGTCTCCAGCCCAGTTCTATCACACCAATGGCGACAATTGCCGCCACTGGCTGACCGACAATGCCATCGACCTCAGCGGCGGCGCCGGCCCGCCCGAGGTGGGACTGGAAATCACCGAAGGCTTGCTGCTGGCCTCCAACAGTGCGGTCATGAAGCAGTTGCTGGCCTTCCAGCAGGCCGGCATCAAGATTTCGCTCGACGATTTCGGCACCGGCTATTCCTCGCTGTCCTACCTGCGCAAGTTCAACCTCGACTTCCTCAAGATCGACCAGTCCTTCGTCTACAACCTGGAGCACGACGCGGCCAACGTGGCGCTGTGCGAGGCCATCATCGTCATGGCGCACAAGCTGGGGCTCGAAGTCATCGCCGAGGGCGTGGAAACCGAACAGCAATACGACATCTTGCGCCGCGCCGGCTGCGATTACGGCCAGGGTTTCCTGTTCGGCGGACCGCTGCCGCCGGACGAGTTCGAGGCGCTGCTGTACGGGCGGCTGCTGCTGAGCGCCTGAGCGGCCCTCATTCGTGGAAATAACATGACCGTCAGCAATATTTCCCACTTGCTCGTACAATCATCGGATGCGCCCTTGCGCCAACCACGCGCAAGCACGCCATTCCATGGACCGCCCTCCCCGCACCGTCAAGACCATCGCCATTCTCGCCGTGACCCAGGTCCTGTCCTGGGGCACCCTGTACTACGCCTTCGCCGTGCTGGCGCACGACATTGCGCGCGAGCTGGGCTTGCCGGCGTCCGCCGTGTTCGGCGCGTTTTCCTGGTGCCTGCTGGTGGCCGGCCTCAGCGCCACCCCGGCCGGCATGCTGATCGACCGCCACGGCGGACGGCTGGTCATGGCCGGCGGCTCGCTGCTGTGCGGGCTCGGCTTCATCCTGCTGAGCCAGGCGCGGGGCCCCAGCGCCTACTACCTGGCCTGGACCGTGCTCGGCGCGGCCATGCCGGCCGTGCTGTACGAGGCCGCCTTCGCCACCCTCAACCGCCTGTTCGGCATCGGCGCGCGCAAGGCGATCTCGACCATCACCCTGTTCGGCGGCTTCGCCAGCACCGTGTTCTGGCCCCTGACGGTGCACCTGAACGGCAGCGCCGGCTGGCGCGCCACCTACCTGGCCTACGGCCTGCTCCAGTTGCTGCTGTGCCTGCCGCTGCACTTGTTGCTGGGCACGCCAACCAAGGCAGCCGGGGTGCACAAACACGCCGCCACCGGCACCGATTTCAGCCTGGGCCAGGCGCTGCGCCATCCCGCCTTCTGGAAGCTCGCCTTTGCCTTCTCGGCCAACAGTTTCATTTTTTCGGCGCTGTCGGCGCACCTGATTCCCATCCTGCAATCCTACGGACACGCCTTGTCCAGCGTGGTGTGGATGGCCGCGCTGATCGGGCCGATGCAGGTCGCCGGCCGGATCGGCGAAATGCGCCTGGCCCGGCACGCGCGCCCGCAGGCGAGCGGCACTTTTTGCTTCGCGCTCTTGCCCGGCGCCTTGCTCGCCGTGCTGTTCTGGGGCCAGCACCAGGCGGCGGTGGCGCTGTTCTGCGTGCTCTACGGCCTGTCCAACGGCATCCTGACCATCGTGCGCGGCACCTTGCCGCAGATCCTGTTCGGCGCGCGCAACTATGGCGCCATTTCCGGCGCCCTGGCCGGGCCGGCGCTGCTGTCGCGTGCCGCCGGCCCGATCGCCATCGCGGCCCTGCTCCAGTTCAACGCCTCGCCAGCCATGCTGTTTTCGTTGCTGCTGGGCTGCTCGCTGGCCTCGCTCCTGTTCTATCTGTTAGCCGTGCGCAGCGGTACCCCAGCTGCCGCCACTGCCCGCTGAACGGCGTGCGATAGCGCACAGACCACCGCCGGCACGGCCCGTATTGTCAATCGCTCAAGACACTGCGGAGGATGACATGCCCACACCCCACCTGCGGACCGTCCTGGCCGCGCTTGCCATGCTCCTGCTGTCCGCCTGCGGCGGCTCGGATGGCGGCAAGCGCCCGGCCGGCAACGGCGCCCTGACCGTCAACCTGGCCAACCTGCCGGCCGGGCTGCCGGCGGCGGTGCACATCGGCGGCCCGGCATCCTACGCAAAAACCATCGGCAGCGGCCAGACCTTGTCGGGCCTGGCCCCCGGCAGCTACACCGTCAGCGCCGACAGCATCCTGAGCGGCAACATGAGCTGGAGTGCCGCCGCCCCGGTCCAGAGCGCCACCGTGGCCGATGGCGCCACCGCCGTGGTCAACGTCAGCTACAGCAGCAGCATCCTGGCGCTGGCCGTGCGCGAGGTGGCCAGCGTGAGCGGCGCCGTGTTCCTTACCGCGCCAGCCGGCGACGCGCGCCAGTTCATCGTCGAGCGCAGCGGGCGCATCCTCGTGATGCAGGATGGCGCACTGCTGGGCACGCCCTTCCTCGACATCCGCAACCGGGTCGGCGCCAGCGGCGAAGGCGGCCTGCTGTCGCTGGCCTTCCATCCCCAGTACGCCAGCAATGGCTGGTTCTTCATCTATTACACCGGCGCCGGCAACGACATCGTGGTCGAACGGCACAGCGTGTCCGCTGCCAACCGCAACCTGGCCGAAGCATCGGCCGTGCTGGAAATCATCCGCATCCCCCACCCCGGCGCCACCAACCATTACGGCGGCCTGGTCAGCTTCGGCCCGGACGGCTTCCTGTACCTGGGCACGGGCGACGGCGGCGGCACGGGCGACCCCAACGGCAATGCGCAAGACTTCAATAACCTGCTCGGCAAAATGCTGCGCCTGGACGTCGCCAATGCGCGCGGCGCGCAGCCGTACGTCATTCCAGCGACCAACCCCTTCGCCGGCCAGTCCGGGCGCCGCGCCGAGATCTGGGCGTCCGGCCTGCGCAATCCATGGCGCTATGCCTTCGACGCCGACCACCTGTACATCGCCGACGTCGGCCAGTCCAGGCGCGAGGAAGTCGATATCGCCGCCGTGTCCCAGGGCGGCCTGAACTATGGATGGAACATCATGGAAGCGTCGCTCTGCTACAACGCGGCCATCTGCAACAAGTCCGGGCTGACCATGCCCGCCTTCGAGTACGATCACGGCAGCGTCAACGGCTGCTCGATCACGGGTGGCTATGTGTACCGGGGCAAGGCGATTGCCGAACTGGCGGGGCGCTACTTTTATTCCGATTATTGCGGCGGCTACCTCAAGAGCTTCCTGTATAAGGACAACAGCATCACCGAACAGACCAGCTGGACCATTCCCGACATCGATGGCGTGCAATCGTTCGGCCAGGATGGCAATGGCGAGCTGTACCTGATCGCCGCGAGCGGCAAGGTTTACCGGATCGTGCGCGCGGGCACGCCGTAAGACAACGCGCCAGGCGACGCGCCAGGCGACGCGCTCGCCAGCGCGCTAGCCGACGCGGTAACAAATCGACCGGGCGGGGCATGACGCGCTAAAATCGGCGTTTGCCCCGTCCATTACCAACCGGTACCCCTATGGCCCGCCTGATCCTCGATTTTCCGGAAGAGCAGTATTACTACACGACCCCGCTGACCGTGCGCGTGACCGACATCAACGGTGCCAACCACCTCGGCAACGACTCGATGATTTCGATGATTTCCGAGGCGCGGGCGCGCTTCCTGTACGAATTCGGCGTCGCCGAAACCGAGCGCGACGGCACCGGCATCATCGTCACCGACCTCGCCACCACCTACCGCGCCGAAGCGCACGCGCGCGACCAGCTGCTGTTCGAGGTCGGCGTGATGGATTTCAACAAATACGGCGGCGACCTGATCTTCCGCGTGACCCGTCCGCGCGACAAGAAACAGATCGCCATGGCCAAGTCCGGTTTTGTCTTCTTCAACTACAAGAGCACGCAAGTGGTGACGATGCCGGACGAGTTCCGCGCCAAATTCCCGCGCGTGAACTGGATCGATTAAAAAATAGTTGGAACTTTTTCGTCCGCGGGCGGCAATACAGGGACGAGACCACCATGACGATGCCGCCCACACCTCCCGACACCGACCTGCTGCACCAGTTGCGCAATGGCGCGGGCGCGGCATTCCACACCCTGTACCAGCGCCACCAGGCGCCCTTGTACCGCTTCGCCCTGCTGCGCACCGGCTCGGGCGACACGGCGGCCGATATCGTCCAGGAAGTGTTCATGGGTTTACTGACCGGAAGCTTGCGCTACGATCCGCTGCGCGGGCTGCTGCTGCACTTCCTGTTCGGCGTGGCGCGCAAGCTGATCCTCAAGCACGAACAGCCGCGCCTGCGCCTGGCCAGCCTGCCCGATGCCGGCGACGATGACGACAGCGCGTGCGAGGCCGGCAGCGACGAAGGCGAACCGCTGGCACGCCTGCTCGACAACGAACTGGCCGAACAGGTGCGGCGCGCACTGAGCCTGCTGCCGCCGCACTACCGCGACGCCGTCATCCTCTACGAGCTGCACGACATGTCCTACCTGGAGATTGCCGCCATCTGCCAGATCGATATCGGCACCGTGCGCTCGCGCCTCGCGCGCGGGCGCGCCGCGCTGGCCAAACGGCTGGCGGCGCACCGTCCCGCCGCCCTGCATGACTGATTGCCGAAAGAGCGCCATGAACCACGATGTCCCTGACCCCGACCTGGCCGCCCCGCTGGCCGCCTTGCGCAGCGCCAGCGCCGCTTGCAGCACGCCCGCGCGCGTGGAACACGCCCTGATGGCCGCCTTTGCCGCGCAGTTTGCGCGCAAGCGCTGGTACCAGCGGCTGTCGCCGGCGCAATGGGGCCTGGCGGGCAGCCTGGGCGGCGCCACGGCGGCGCTGCTGGCCGTGCTGGTCCTGCGCGCGCCCCTGCCCGGCGGCGCCGGCCAGGCGCCGCCGGCGCACCCTGACGACGGCCTGGCCTTCATCGCCCTCGTATCGCAAGAACGGATCGAACAGGAACCGAACCCGCGCATGCTCGAAACCAGCCTGCCGCGCACCGAACTGGCGGCGCTCGGGGTGCCGGTCAGCCCGGACACGGCGGGCGACTCGGTGCGTGCCGAAATGCTGGTGGGCGCCGACGGCGTGCCGCTGGCCCTGCGCCTGAGTTCACAGTAATCCCATTCAACCTCGAAGGAAGCATCATGCACACGACCCGACTCCTGTTCGCCGTCCTGATCGGCAGCGCGCTGCTGCCCGCGGCGCAAGCCGCCGTGGCCACGCCGCCCGATCCCTTGCGCTTTATCGGACCGCTGATGCCGATGCACGGCAAGGCCGTCAAGAACGCGCCGTACAGCGCCGAAGCGGTATTTGAGCAGTTGCAGCGCCTGGCCGACGGCAACGAGATCAGCCGCACCAGCATTTCCATGAATTACCGCGACAGCGCCGGCCGCACGCGCCAGGAAATCCGCGACGCCAGCGGCGAGGTGCGCACCATCACCCTGTACGAGCCGGCCGACGGCGTCACCCACATCCTCAACCCGCGCCAGAAAACGGCGACCAGGGTGGCCGACCCGAGCGCCACGGCGCGCGCCGCGGCCCAGGCCCGGGTAGCCCAATTGCGCGCCGATGGCAAGCCGCCCGAACGCCGCCTTGAGGCCGCCGACGAGGTGATCGTCAAGGGCGTCGAACGGGCCGGCGGCGACGCGCGCAAGCAGTTCCAGGAAAAGGTGCGCATCCAGATCGCCGACAGCATGGCCGGTACGCGCCTCGGCCCGGCCATGGCGGGCGCCTTCGGCGATGTGCGCTGGGCGGCCAAAGCCAGCACGCGCGACTTGGGCAGCAAGGAGGTCGACGGCGTCAAGGCCGACGGCAAGCTGCGCACCTACGAGATTCCCGCCGGCGAAGTCGGCAACCGCAACGCCATCGTGGTGTCGCACGAAAGCTGGTATGCGCCGGACCTGAAGGTGACCATGTACAGCAAGCACAGCGACCCGCGCAGCGGCGAGCGGACTTACCGCCTGACCAATCTCAAGCGCGATGAACCGGCGCCGGCGCTGTTTGCCGTGCCGGCCGATTACACGGTCCGGGATGTGCTGGCCGAGCGCGCCAGGGCGGCCGCCAGCCGCTGAGCCGCCGCGCTTGGAGCGCGGCAGGTGCACAGGACGCTTAGCGCGCCGCCAGCGTCTGCTTGAACCAATCGTCGAGCATCTGTTTCTCGTAGCGCAGCAACTCGTTGTTGCCGTACTGGTTCATGCGGTTCAGATACTGCATATTGCTCAGTTTTTCCTCGCCCGACTTGATCACCTTGCCGCCTTCGGCAATGCTGTAACGGAAGTGGATATGCGGCCAGTCGGCGCCGCCGTTCATCACGCGCAAATCCTGGCCGCCGCGAAAATTCGGCTTGACCTGGCCGGCCAGGTCGAGGTCGAGCACCTCCACCTTGAGTTCCTGCCCGGGCGGCAGGCTGGCCGCGAGTTTGTCGAAATGGTCCGTCAGCTGCTTGAGCACGCGCTCGCGCTCCCACGGTGCGAACGGCACGTCGGTAAAGCGGTCCGGTTCGGCATACGAGACCGATGCCGCGGCCGTGGCGGCACTGGCCGGCAGGGCCATCAGCGCCGCCAGCGCACCTGCTTGCAACACCTTCGTCAATACGGTAGTCATGTTGATCCTTTCGATGCGCAACGCGCTTCTTCAGCATGAAATATACGCGCTTTTGAGAACGCCGTCGGCGCATGAATTGTCGCCCTTTGTATCGAAATGTTAGCGGCCTCACGGTGCCTTTTCCGCATTCAATCCAGAATCGGCAAAAAAGGAGAGCACCGTGCCCGAAGGACCATCGCTCGTCATCCTGCGCGAAGAAACGACGCGTTTTGTCGGCAAGGAAATTGCCCGTGCCAGCGGCAACACCAGGACCGTCGACCTGGCCAGCCTGGAGGGGAAAAAAATCGTCTCGCTGCGCAGCTGGGGCAAGCATTTCATCATCGAATTGCCGCACACGGTGCTGCGCATTCACTTCATGCTGTTCGGCAGCTACCGCATCGATGAACGCAAGGACAAGCCGCCGCGCATGGCGCTGGAATTTACGGATGGCAGCGAACTGAATTTCTACGCCTGCTCGGTCAAGCACATCGAACCCGACCTCGACGCCATCTACGACTGGGACGCCGACATCATGTCGCCCGCCTGGGACGCGGCCAAGGCGCGCAAGAAGCTGCGCGCCGCGCCCGGCATGCTGGCCTGCGACGCCCTGCTCGACCAGGCCATCTTCGCCGGCGTGGGCAACATCATCAAGAATGAAGTGCTGTTCCGCATCCGCCTGCATCCGCTCTCGACCATCGGCGCGCTGCCAGCGCCCAAGCTGCGCGCCCTGGTGGAGCAGGCCCGTCAATACAGCTTCGATTTCCTTGAATGGAAAAAGCAGTTCGTGCTCAAGCAGCACTGGCTGGCGCACCGCAAGAGCACCTGTCCGCGCTGCGGCATGGCGTTTTCAAAAGGACATCTGGGACTGACAAAACGGCGCGCGTTTTACTGCGAGAAATGCCAAAAACGCTACGGCTGATGGCGCGCTTGCAACAGCGCTGAACCAATCGTCGCGCATGCGGGCAGGGTTTTGTATTGCATGTTGTTAATAGGGTGCAGTCGGTCTACAATCGAACGGTCCCCCTGCGTCTCCGGCAGCTTGCTGGCTACCGATACGCTTGCCTTGCAACATAACGGTATCGGAACTTGTTCATGTCCTTTCTGTCCTCCGCCACGCCCAAACTCGCTCCATGGAAAGTTTTGCTGGTCGACGATGAGCCGGACATCCACGACATCACCAAGCTGACCCTGAGCCGCTTCCGCCTCGACGGGCGCGCCCTGACCTTCTTGCACGCCTACACCGGCGCCGAAGCGAAGCAAGTGCTGGCGCGCGAGAGCGATATCGCGCTGGTGTTTCTCGACGTGGTGATGGAACACGACGACAGCGGCCTGGAAGTGGCGCGCTGGATGCGCGAAGACCTGGGCAACCAGTTCACCCGCATCGTGCTGCGCACCGGGCAGCCGGGACAGGCGCCGGAAGAGCGCGTGATCGTCAATTACGACATCAACGATTACAAGGAAAAGACCGAGCTCGACCGCACCAAACTGTTCACCACCACCTTCGCCGCCCTGCGCGCCTACCGCGACATCATGAAGGTCGAGGAAGCGCGCCTGGTGCAAGCCAATTACCGCGAAGGCCTGGAGCGGGTGATCGCGGCGTCCTCGCACATTTTCCAGCAGCGCAACCTGAAGGACTTCGCCAGCGGCTTGCTGCAGCAAGTCGTGGCCCTGCTGCGGCTGGAAAAAAGCATGCTGCTGCGCCTGTCCGGCGCCAGCGTCATCACCGGCGAGAGCGAATACGAAATCCTGGCCCAGATCGGCGACATCGGCGAGACCATGCTCGGCCCGGAACTGATGGCCCAGCTCGACGATGCGCACAGCAACCGCATTTCGCGCCTGCATGGCGACACCTATGTCGGCTACTTTCCCAACAACAGCGGCAAGGCGTCCTTGCTGGTGCTCAAGGGCGTGGAGGAAATCGCCGACATCGATGCGCAACTGCTCGAAGTATTTTGTTCGGGCGTGGCGATTGCTTTCGATAATATCTTGCTCACGCAAGAGATCACCGATACCCAGGCCGAGCTGATCATGCGCCTGGGCGACGTGGTGGAATCGCGCTCGAACGAGGCGGGCAACCATGTACGCCGCATGTCGCAGGTGTGCCATATGCTGGCGCAGGCGTCCGGCATGCCGGACGATGAAACGGCAGTGCTGATGCATGCCGCGCCGATGCACGACATCGGCAAGATCGCCACGCCGGACGCGGTGCTGCTCAAGCCCGGCAAGCTCACGCCCGAGGAATGGGAAATCATGAAGCAGCACCCGACTGTGGGGCTGTCGATCCTGGACGGGTCGTCGCGGCCGATCTTGAAGGCGGCGGCCGTGATCGCGCATCAGCATCATGAAAAATTCGATGGCAGCGGCTATCCGCAGGGCTTGATGGGGCCGGATATTCATATTTATGCGCGCATCGTGGCGGTGGCCGATGTGTTCGATGCGCTCAGCCACAAGCGCTGCTACAAGGAAGCCTGGCCGCTGGAGGAGGTGGTGGCGCACTTGCGCGAAATCTCCGGCCAGCACCTCGATCCGGTGTTCGTGGAGCTGCTGATTGCGAATATCGATGCGGCGGTCGAGATCAACCGGCGCTGGCCGGATTGAGCGGCTAGTTTATTCGGAACGTTTGCGCCGTTTGGGTGTCCAAATCAGACTGAAATGACTCACAGTCGAGGGATACTTCATGTCAGCAGCAACCTATCCCCAAGCGGGCTCGACAGCAACCGATACTATCAGGCGCGCCAACGAAGAAGCGACGAAGCGCGCGCTCGCGCGCGGCGAAGCTGTGCTGACAAAATGGATTGAGGATGGCGTTCTTGTCGACGCCAGCACAGTGGCACATGCTTGGAGCACCACCATGCAGGCAGTGCATGCCGCACGCAAGCGTGGAGAAATATTTTCCGTGTGGGCGAATGGCAAGCACTGGTACGCACGCGAGGCACTCAGGCTCGAACGCGGTAAACTCGCACGTATCAACCGTGCGCTGGGGGACGTCGATCCGTCCAGCAAACTGCTGTTTTTCCTGCGTCGGCACGGGGCATTGGGTGGTAGAACCATTGTCAATGGTGACCTTGCCGATGTACTGCGCCTCGCGGCCAACTGGGCCCGCACTTGAGTTCCGGATGGGACTTCAAGGCTGCCGCCGCAGCGGGGATCTTGCACATTTTTCCTATCCACGTGAACCGGCTACTGCGGCTGAGCCGTTTCCCGGCAACCGAACCATACTGGGGAAAGAGCAAGGCGTTCCGTTTCGACGATCCTGCCCAGGTATTCGGGACGAGCTACGCTGCGCTTACGCTGGACGTCGCTTTCGCAGAAACCATCTTGCACGAGAACGGGCATTTTTCGGCCGGCGCATGGTTCATCGACGAGAGAAATATCGCGGCAAGGCATATCGTGGGCTATCGGCGCCCGAAAAGGCCGTTCCTTGGATTGGTGAATCTCACAGGCTCATATCTCAAAGCCATCGGCCTCAACAACGACTTGTGCTCGTCCGACGATTATACGGACTCCATGGTTGTTAGTGCTTCGTTGCATGACCAACTTCCAGATGTGGACGGGATCATATATGTTAGTCGGCAAATGAACACTGGCCGTGCGGTGGCCTTGTTTGAACGGTCCTGCCTGCAGCGATCGCCTACGGTCGTGCCATTGAAAAATCATCCAATATATAGCGTGCTACTCAGCAAGTTTAACGTCATCATTCTGTCCAGTGGCCGAACCTCCAAACCACGGCATTGACCCGGCCAGCAACCATCCGACAGATGGGCTAAGCCGCCGCCACTCCCGCCCCCACCTGCTTGCGGCTCTGCGGAAAGCGCAACCGGTAGCGCAAGCCTTCCCCCGGCGCACTGTCCACCTTGACCGACCCGCCCAGCGGCCCGGTCACCAAGTTGTACACGATGTGCGCCCCCAGCCCGCTGCCGCCCTGCCCGCGCCGCGTCGTGAAAAACGGATCGAACAGCTTGGCCAGGGTGTCCTGGTCCATGCCGGCACCGTCATCGCTGTAATCGAACCACACCTGCCCGCCGTCGAGCCGCACTTCGATCCAGATCGTCCCCGCCTGCTCGCGCGTAAAACCGTGCACCAGCGAATTCATCACCAGATTGGTCACGATCTGCGACACCGCCCCCGGAAAACTATCGAGCACAATATCCTCCGGACAGTCGACCTCGACCTTCACGGGCCGCCCCTTCAGGCGCGGCTGCAGCGACAGCAGCACTTCGGCCAGGTAGGCCTTCATGTCAAAGCTGCGGATATCGTCCGACGACTGGTCCACCGCCACCTGCTTGAAACTGCGCACCAGCACCGCCGCGCGCTGGGTATTGGTGCTCATGATGCGCAGCGACTGGTCGAGGACGTCGAAAAACTGTTCCAGGCTATCCTCGGTCATCTCGCCGGCGGCCAGTTCCTCGCGCGTCAGTTTCAATTCCTGCACCAGATGGCTGGTGGCGGTCACGCAAATGCCCAGCGGCGTATTGATCTCATGCGCCACGCCTGCCACCAACCGCCCCAGCGAGGCCAGCTTTTCCTGGCGCACCAGTTCGGTCTGCGCATCGCGCAGCGCCGTCAGCGCCGCGTTCAGGGCGCCGTTCTGCTGTTCCAGGCGCTCCTTGGCCACCCGCACCGCGCGGTCGGCCTGCATGCGCGCGATCGCCACCGCCACGTGGCTGGCCATGAAGGCCAGCAGCTCCAGGTCGGCCTCGGTGTAGACGATGGCCGGATCGTAGCTCTGCACGATGATCACGCCATACGGCTGGTCGTGCACCAGCATCGGCGCCCCCATCCAGCTGGCGATCTCGACGCTGCCCAGCGGCTCGCCCATGCTGCGCTCGGCCACCAGGCGCGCATAGCTGGCCGCATCGTGCAGGCAAGCCTGCTTGCTGTCCAGGATGTAGGAACTCATCCCCACGCCGTAAGCGAAACGCTTGACCGGCGCCTCCGCATGCTTCTGGTCGACAAAATACGGAATGCTGAACTCGTGCGTGTCCGGGTGATACAGGGCGATCAGGAAGTTGTCGGCGACCATCAGTTCGCTGATGATGTTGTGCAGGTTACCCGACAACATCTCCGCGTCGACCGCCGAGGCCGACAGATTGGCGATCTCGTACAGCGCATGCTGGACCGCTTCGGCGCGCCGCCGCTCAGCCACTTCATGCGCCAGCAGCGCCGTGCGCTCGTGCACCGCGCGTTCCAGCCGGTCCACGCTCTGGATGCCTTGCAGCGCATTCGAGACGTGGTTGGCGATGAGGGAAAACAGCGCCTGGTCTTCCTCGCTGTACTTGTGTTCGGGGCTATAGCTTTGCAGCACGATGGCGCCCAGCGCCTGATGCTGGTGGTCGAGCAGGGGGCAGCCCATCCACTGCTCGGCGCGCGTGCCGCGGCCCCAGGCGTGGCCATCGACCCGGTGCGCGGCGCTTTCAGCGCCCGTCATGACCAGGTTGCGCCGGTTCATGATCACCCAGGCGGTGGGCGATTGCTCGGGCGAGGCCAGCGGCAGCTTTTCCTGGGGATCGGGCGCGGCGTCGCGTTCGTCGACGTAGTACACGAAGCGCACCGTGTGCTCCTCGCGGTCGCTCAGCGCCACATAGAAATTGGCCGCATACATGATGCGGCCCAGCGCGCGGTGCACCGCGCCCACGAAGTCGGTGATGTCGGTGCACCCCGTCGAGATCTGTCCGATGCCCAGCAACATGGCCTGGACGGCTTCCAGGCGGTCGAGACGGCTCTCCATCGCATTTCCCTTTAGTAGTGCATCAGGGAAATACTAGCAGGTCAAGACGGGTTGCGAAAGTCGTTTTCGACCCAGGCTGTGGCGCTGGCGGGGGTTAATTTGAAGCTGGCGGGAATGCGCACCTGGGCGATCCGTTCGCCCTCTTCGTCGATGGCGGCCAAGAGCGCATAAGGATGCTCGTCGTCGGGCACGATATCGAGGGTGACCTTGATGTCGGCGCCTTCGTGCGAGACCACGGTGCTCTTGTGCAGCAGGGCGTGCAATTGCTGCTCATGGCGGCGCAGCACTTCGGCGGCGGTCTTGACCAGGGTGTTGAAGGCATTCGTGTCGAGCGGCTTGGGATTCTTTTTGTCGCGCCCCATGGTCCACGGGCCGACCAGGGCCGGTTCCGGCTCGCCATCCTTGATCATGGCCACGGCCCAGCCCTCGTCATCCTCGTTCTTGATCACGCGCGCGGTCCAGCCATTGCCTTTCCACAGGCGCGGCTCTTGCACGGGCGCGTCGTCGTCCTGGGGGCTGTCGTCGGGGAATTCTTCTGTCATGAGATCGCATTCATGGTGCGGGCGTCGCCCGAAAGGAGAATGATAGTCGAATTCGACATATCCCACAGGGCCGGGCCGCGCCGGCGGCGCCATCCGCAGCACGCCGCGACTGCCGCAAAAGCAGAAATTAGAGCGGGAACTCTCATTCCATGATCGCCTCTGCATTGAATTAAAGGTAACATTGCTGCACGTATATATTGCGCCGCAACATCCCCTTCGCAGTTCACAGGTATCCCATGATCGCCCGTCACCTTCGTCTCGCCGCTACCGCCCTCGCCACCGCCATGTTCTCCGCGCCCGCACTGGCCACCCCGCTCACCACCCAGCAAATCTTGCACGGGTTTAACGCCGTGGTCTTGACCGACGTGAACTCGCAATCGCACGTCGATGGCCGCACCTGGGTCGGCGGCAGCGCCACCGGCGGCGACTACGCGCAGCACGTGAACGACATGCCGGCCTCGAAGTATGCCGGCCTGACCGTGATGGGCAATGCGCGCGAGGTCAAGGTCAATGCCGGCGGCGCCGTGATCGGGGGGAACCTGAGCGGCGCGACCATCAATGCCGGCAGCGGCGTGATCTACGGCGACGTCCACAACAGTAATCTGAACGGCGCAGCCTGGGTCGGCGGCAGCCTCAGCGCCAGCAATACGAATGGCGGCCGCGTGCTCGCGCTCGACAACACCATGCAGGCCAACGCCGATGCCTCGCACTCGACCGATTTCGCGGCCACGCTGGGCGCGCTGTCGGCCAGCCTGGGGAAAATGAGCGGCACCGGCAGCAGCGTCACCTTCAACGGCTACGGCAAGGCCACCTTCAACGCCGTGGCCAATGCCAGCGGCGTTGCGGTATTCAACCTGATCGACGCCGGCGTGTTCAAGGCCAGCGAATTCGAATTCAACCTGGGCGACGCCACCACCGTGATCCTCAACGCGAGCGACGAGAGCGCGACCATCGGCGCCAACTTCCTGGGCGGCTCCGCGCAATCCCTGGGCAGCAAGCTGATCTGGAATTTCCAGCACGCCACCAGCATCACCACCAACGCCCAGTTCGGCGGCGCCATCCTGGCGCCCTCGGCCCGCCTGACCAACAACCAGAACATCGAGGGCGGCGTGTTCGTCAAGTCGCTCGACCAGCGCGGCGAACTGCATTTGCAAGCGTTCGACGGCCACCTGGACCCGGGACCCGGGCCGGTACCGGTACCGGAACCGACCAGCGGTGCCTTGCTGCTCGCTGGCGCACTCATGCTCGCCCTGACGCGCCGCCGCACCCACTAAGCCCTGGCGCCAGAAGACAAAGCCCACCTGTTCCGGTGGGCTTTTTTCATGCGAACCGCTGGCGCGGCGGCGCGGGCGGCTGCAGCGGCGGACCCGGCGGCGGAATGCGCGGATCGATGGCCGGTGCCGGCGTGCCGTAGTTGTACGGATTGATGATAATCGGTGGAATGGCCGGCGGCGCCGACGGTGGCCCCTTGGGACCGCCACCCGCGAGCAGGATGCGCAACTGGCGCGCCACGAAGTCGCCCGCCGCCAGCGCCCACCGGTCCCCTGAATAGTGTACAAATTCCATATGCATCTCCATCCGACAGAATATTCAGTATAGGCAATGATGTGGGAATTTCAAGGAAGAAAATTGCGTTTTGGGTAAGCCGGACCCGGCCGCGCCACGGCACGCGCGCAGGCACCGGCTCCCCCTTGGCACGCACCGTCCACCCCGTCAAAAATGCAGTCTGTCGCATGCGCATGGCGCCGCGCCGGCGGCCTCGCTACAGTACAAGCGTACCAGGAAAAACCTTTCCCCCAACCGAGGCCACGATCATGAAAAAATACGCTCCCCTGCTGCTCCTGTTCCTGTTCATCATGGTCGCCTGGGAGGCCATGGTCGGCCCGTCCGGCATGTCCATCAACATCGATGGCGACCAGTTGCACGGACCCGGTGCCGCCCTGGTCGGCGTGCTGTTCGCCGGCGGCGGCCTGTTGATCGCGGGCCTCGTGATGCTGTGCGTGGGCGTGCTCCTGGCACTGGTGTTCGCCGGCCTGGGCGTGCTGGCCGTGGGTGGCCTGGCGCTCGGCGCCATCGTGCTCGCGCTGATGATCTCGCCGCTGCTGCTGCCGCTGGCCATTCCGCTGGCCATCATCTGGTACCTCGCCAGCCGCACGCGCAAGCAGCGCGCCGGCCACGAGGCCGTCAAACCTTCGTAAGCGCGGCCGGCGCGCACGCGTCGGCATGGTCGCACACCCGGTTGCGGCCGCCCGCCTTGGCGTGATACAGCGCCTTGTCAGCCCGGATCAGGGCCGCATCCGGACCCGCATCGCCAGCCTCGATGGTGGAGATGCCGATGCTGACCGTGATCGCAATCTCCCGTCCGTCACCATGCAGGGGCGTCTCGGCCACGCTCTGGCGCAGGCGCTCCGCATACTGGTGCGCCGCCGCTCCGGTCGTACCCGGCAGCAGCACCGCGAATTCTTCCCCGCCGACCCGGCCCAGGGTATCGATCTTGCGCTGGCCCGAGCGCATCAGGGTCGCCATGTGGCGCAGCACCGCATCGCCCGCCGCGTGGCCGAACACGTCGTTGACATGCTTGAAGTGGTCGATGTCGAGCATCAGCACCGACGCGCATTCGTCCATGCTGCGCTGCAGCCGCGCGAACTGGTCGTCCAGGCGCGCCAGGAACACGCGCCGGTTCGGCAGTCCGGTCAGGAAATCGGTGCTGGCCAGCGCCTGCAATTCGTCGTCGACGCGCTTGCGCTCGGTGATGTCGACCGTCGAGGCAATCACGAAGTCGAGCGATTGCGCGTGGCCCGGCATGACCAGCAAGGTCAGTTCGTGCTGGCGCGTCACGCCATCGACCCGCAGGAAGCTGCTTTCGCATTCGTAGAACAGGGCGCCGCCGGCCAGCGCCACCAGCGCGTCGATGAAGGCGCCGCCGCCCAGGCTGCCGAAGTTCTGCGCCAGCCCCAGCGTGCCCGGCTCCTTGGCGCTGGCGCCCACGTGCACCAGCGCGGCGCCGTTGACGTCGGTGATGCGCACCAGCGACGCCAGGCGCTGCGCTTGGTCGGGACGCTCGCGCAGCCACGCACCCAGGTCCCTGACCCCGCAGCTTTGCAGGCGCGCCACTTCCTCGCGCGTGACCGACCAGTCCTGCTCCCACAGCGCCACCGGGGCGTGGTCGTACAGGCTGCGAAAGCGCTCCTCGCCCACGCGCAGCGCTTGCGCGGCCTGGGCCTGTTCCAGCGCGATGCCGGCCAGCTGGGCCGCCTGCTCGATCAGCACCACGTGGGCCGCGCTCGGATAACGCGGCATGCGGTGATAGATCGCAAAGGTGCCCAGCACGCGCCCGGACGCGCCGCGAATCGGCTCCGACCAGCTCGACGCCAGTTGCGCGCGCGCGGCGATCTCGCGGTACGCCGCCCAGTCGGGATGGGTCTGGATATTTTCGACGATGACGCGCTGGCCGCTGGCGGCCGCGCTGCCGCAGGAACCGAAGCCGGCAGCGGCCGGCAAGCCATCCACGGCGGCATTGAAAAATCCCGGCAGGCTGGGCGCGGCGCCGGTGTGCAGGAAGCGGCCCTCGGCATCGAGCAGCAGGATCGCGCACAGCATGCCGGCATTGGTCGACTCCACGCCCAGCACCACCGCGCCCAGCACCGCTTGCAGCGGCGCGCCGTGCGCCAGCAGTTCGAGCACATGGCGGTGCGCGCGCTCGCGCTGTTCGATCTGCTTGCGTTCGGTGATGTCGCGGAACGACCACAGGCGCGCGCCTTCGTGGCCCAGCCGCACCGGACGCGTCAACTGTTCGATGAAGCGTCCATCCTTCAGGCGCAGCAGCTCGCGGTGTTCTTCGTGCTCGCCCAGTTGCAGCGAGCGGCTGTACAGCAGCGGCCCCGCGTTCACCAGCTGGGCCAGCAGGTGCGCCACCACGGCCGCGTCGTCGCTGCTCAGGTCCAGTTCCTCGGGCACGCTCCACAGCGTGCGGAAGCGCTGGTTCGAGGCCAGGATGCGGCGGTCGCCATTGTCGACCAGGATGGCGTCGAAGGTCGAGTCGAGGATGCTGCGCATCATGGCCTGGGCCCGCTGTGCCGAATCGGCCAGCCCGGCCAGGCGCTGCTGGCCTACGGTCAGTTCATCGGTCAACAGGCGCGACTTGCGCAGCGCGCGGCTGGCCAGGGCGCTGCTGCGCGCCAGCATCCAGGTCAGCAGGGACAGCAGCGCCGTTACCGCCAGGCCGAGCGTGAGTACCACTTGCGGCGCCTCGTTCTGCTGCCCGGCGCCGAAGCCGGCGCCGGCGCTGATGACCAGGGTCCAGCGCCGCCCGGCGATGCCGAGGTGCTGTTCGGTGCGCAGCGCCGGCGGGCCGCCCGCAGCGGCCGGCGCGCCGCTGGCCATGCGCGCCTGCGGCGTGACGCGATTGCCATCGTAGACCTCCACCGCCAAGGCGCCGGCGCGCTCGCCGCCCACATGCGCCATCAAGTCTTCCATGATGAAGGGCGCGTAGATCCAGCCACGCAGCAGGTCGCGCCGCTGCTCGATGCTGTCGGGCGCCTTGCGGCCGATGTACACCGGCAGGGCAATGAGCACGCCGTCGGAGGCGCCCGCCCCGCGTTCGCGCGCCACGATGGCCTTGCCCGACAGGACCGGCTGGCCACTGTCGCGCGCCTGTTCCAGCATCAGGCGCAGCGGCTCTTCGGATAACAGATCGTAACCGAGCGCGCGCAGGCGCGCGCCCGAAAACGCTTCGAGGTACATCAGCGGCGCGTAGGCGGGCCGCGTGCCCGGCGGCGTGATCGCGTAATCGGGCATGCCGCCGCTGCGCACGCGCGCCAGGTGCGCGCCGCGCTGGGCGTCCGCCAGCGCCAGCACGTAGCCGATCCCTTTCATGCCGGGATACTCGGCGCCGGTGTGCTGGACGCGCACGAAATCGGTGAATTCCTGGCGCGTGACCTCATCCGAACTGGCGAACAAGCCCTGCACCCCGCGCAGCATCTGCACATGGGCCGCCATGCGCAGCGCCAGCTGGTTGACCACGTCGCGCGCACTGCTGTCGAAATCGGTGCGCAGGTCGCGTTCGGCGCTGCGCTGCGCCGCTGCCCACAGCTGCCAGGTCAACCCCAGGCACAGCGCCATCACCAGAGCGGCCAGCGCGGTCGCGCCGATCCACGCGGGTTGGCGCAAGCGTGGGAGCGGCGCCGGCACGGCCGGGGCGGGAGCGGCATGGTCCATGGAAGCGATCCTGGTGCGGGCCCGTGGCGGGCCTCTGACTCACTGATAGTACGTGAGGGCACCTTGCGTTGCAATAAGACTGTTGCCTAGATACCCTCAATCAGACGCATGGCGAACACAATCGGCAAGCCGGCGGCGATCACGCGGCGCGCGGCGGCGCCGTTGTCGTAGGGAATGCGGTAATACACCAGTTCGCGCGTGCTGTCGTCGTACAGCGCGTAGCAGGCGGCGCTGTTGCCATCGCGCGGCTGGCCCACCGCGCCCGGGATCACCAGGTACTGGTGCTGCGGGGCAATTGCGATGCGCGTGCCCGGCACCGGCACGTGCGCGCCCATGCGCCCATCGTCGGCGCGCCGGTACAGCGCCGGCGTGTGCACGTGGCCGGAAAACACCATGCGCTTGCGCGCCGCGCGCAGGCTGCGCTCGGCCGGCTCGATCCCGGTCACGTACTCCCACTTGACCGGGTCGTGCGCGCTGGCATGGACGAACAGCATGCGCTCGAGCTCCTGGGTCAGCGGCAAGGCGGACAGGAACGCCATCTGTTCGGCGCTGAGCTGGCCGCGGGTCCACTCGATCACCTCGCGCGCCTCGAAATGCATCTGGGGACGCGTTTCGTGGGTGACCGAATAGTCATGATTGCCCTGCACCGCCACCGCGCCGCGCGCCACGTGCTCCATGACGGTGTCGAGCACCCAGGCCGGATCGGCGCCGTAGCCGACAAAGTCGCCCGTAAAGGCGTACTGGTCGGCCTTCTGGGCGCGCGCATGCGTCAGGCAAGCATCCAGTGCTTCGCGGTTGGCGTGCAGGTCGGTGAGCAGGGCAAGGCGCATGGTGGGGGATGGCGTCGCTTGGCGCGGAATAAATATTACAATTTTGAAATCAATGACTAGTGTTCAACTTGATTATAGCGTGGGATGTATTGCCCAGTCCGGCTGTTCGGCAGCCACTCCTCCGGCGCCATCCCCATCGACAGGCCACGCGGGCCGGCAAAGTTGATGCTGCATATCGGCAACACTGTCTATCGGGCTGTGCCACAGACGAGCATTCCTCCCACGCGTCGTCCGCGCGACCGGGGGGTCGAACAGGCGCCGCTCGACGACCGCCACGCGCAGCCCGGTAAAGCGGCGCAGGGTGATCGCGCCGGTCGAACCGGCCGGTCGTCTTGCGTTCGCGGGGAATTGCGCCTGTCCCGAATGTACTACGGAGAAGTTACTTCCACAATATAATTGTCAATTATGCAAAGTGAGTGGCGCGGCACGCTTGCTTACATGGTTCTCAGGCTGTGCCGCAGCGACAGGACCAGCCAGACGGCGGCGCCGAACAGCACGATCCACAGGCTGGCGGCGGCCACCGTGCGGCGGCCATTGGCGCAGGGCGGCAGTCCGTCGCGGTTGGCCAGCTGCTTGCCGGGAATGAGGGACAGCGCGGCAAACACCGGCCCATGCAGCCATCCCGGCGCGCCGGCCAGGGGGACGAACAGCAGCCCGGCCAGCCACCACGGCAAGCCGATATCGCGCAGGCGGCGCGAGGCGACCACGGCCAGCAGCGCGGTCGTCAGGAGCAGGAGTGGCATCCGCAGATTGCCAGCCCCGTCCATCCGGAAGTAGTCCATGCACAGCATGACCAGCAGGCACAGGATGACCGCGGCGAGGGAGTACGCCATGTAGCGCACGCGGCCGATCCGCCCCGCCGCCTGCAACAGATGCGGCCGATAGCAGGCCGGAACCTCGGCCGTCCCGGGATCGCTCACGCGGCGCCGGCGTACTGCAGGTAGCCGCGCGCGCGCAAGGCGCAGGCCGGACAGGTGCCGCAACCGTAGCCCCAGGCATGCAGCTCGCCGCGCTCGCCCAGGTAGCAGGTGTGGGTGTCGGCCCGGATCAGGTCGACCAGCGCATCGCCGCCGGCCTGGTGCGCCAGCTGCCAGGTTTGCTTCTTGTCGATCCACATCAGCGGCGTTTCCAGCTTCAGGCGCGTGGCCATGCCCAGGTTGAGCGCGACCTGCAAGGCCTTCATGCTGTCGTCACGGCAGTCCGGATAGCCGGAAAAATCGGTTTCGCACATGCCGCCGACCAGCACATTCAAGCCGCGCCGGTAAGCCACGGTGGCGGCCACGGTCATGAACAGCAGGTTGCGGCCCGGCACAAAGGTATTCGGCAAGCCGTTGGCCTGCATGTCGATGGCGACGTTGCTGGTCATGGCGGTATCCGAAATCTTGCTGATCAGGGACAGGTCGACCAGGTGATCCTCGCCCAGGCGCGCATCCCAATCGCCCTTCAAGGCGCGCATCTTGCCCAGCACCGTGGGGCGCACCGTCAGTTCGATGGCGTGCCGCTGGCCATAGTCGAAGCCGATGGTTTCGACGCGCGCGTAACGCTCCAGCGCCCAGGCCAGGCAGGTGGCGGAGTCTTGTCCGCCGCTAAACAAAACCAATGCGCCGTCAGCTTGTTGCATAGTGTATTTTCCAAATCGTTAGACGTTCGCCATCATGTCGGCCGATCCGGTAAGATGCCTCAGCATTTTCCCGAATGGAGCGCCATGTTTCCCGCAACACCAGACAAAACAATAGCCCGGACGCCGCGCCAGCGACGAATTTTGGCACAAATCGCCGTGAGCGTGTGCCTTGCGGCCGCTCCGGCAGCAGCCCTGGCGCAAGAGCCGCCAGCCGCCCCCCAGCAAGCCGCCGCGCGCGGCATCGACTACTCGGTCAAGGTGGACGCCCCCGGCCCGCTCGACGACCTGCTCGAAGAAAATCTCGACCTGGTGCGCTGGCAGGGCAACCCGCGCCTCGACCTCGACCAGCTGCAGCGCCTGGTCAAGGCCGCGCCCGAGCAAGCCAAGATCCTGATCGCCACCGAAGGCTATTACTCGCCCAAGGTCAGCGCGGGACTGGACACCAGCGGCGCCAAACCGGTGGCGCGCATCACGGTCGACCCGGGCCAGCCGGTGCTGGTGGGCGACGTGGAACTGGTGCTCAAGGGCTTCGAGCCGGTCGGCACCGATGCCAAACCGTACGACGCGGCCGACCTGCGCAAGCGCTGGGGCTTGCCGGTGGGCAGCCGTTTCCGCCAGGCCGACTGGGAAGGCGCCAAGCGCAACCTGCTGCGCCAGGTGATGATGGCGCGCTATCCGCGCGCCCAACTGGTCGAATCGAGCGCCATCGTCGATCCCGACATGCGCCGCGCCCTGCTCAAGGTGGTCCTCGACAGCGGCCCCGAAGCGCGCTTCGGCGAATTGCGCATCGAAGGCTTGAAACGCTATTCGCCCACCATCGTCAGCAACCTCAATCGCATCCGCCCCGGCCAGGAATACAACGAAGCGGCCCTGCAAGCCTACCAGGCGCGCCTGCAGGACACCGGCTACTTCAGCACCGTGGAAGTGAGCGCCGACATGGCGGCCGCGCTGTCGGAAGACATCGACGCCATGAGCGACGACCAGAAAGCCATCCCGCGCCCGCCCGTGGCCAACCCGGCGATCCTGCCGGTGCTGGTGCGCGTGACCGAGAACAAGCAGAAAAACGTCGACGTCGGTCTCGGTTATTCGACCAACACGGGCGCCCGCGCCCAGCTCAATTACGACGACCTCAATGTGTTCGGCCTGCGCATGAAAAGTAACCTGATCATGGAACAGAAGCGCCAGACCGCGCGCGCCGACTTCTATTTTCCGACCACCGAAAAAGGCTATAGCGACAGCTTCGGCGCCGGTTTCGAGCGCAACGACCTGCGCGGCGAAGTGACCAACGTGGCCACCGTGGCCGGACGGCGCGCCTGGGGCACGCCGCTGCTCGAACGCAGCCTGACCCTGGAATACCTGAGCGAGCGGCGCCTGGTCGAAGGCATCGAAACGCGGCGCAGCAATAGCGTACCGCTGACCTTCAGCTGGACCAAGCGCGCGCTCGACAACCTGGTGCTGCCGACGCGCGGCTATGTGCTCAACGCGCAGTTCGGCGGCGCCGTGCTGCCGCTGCTGACCGACGAACGCTTCCTGCGCGCCAGCACGCGCTTCATCCATTACCGCCCGCTCGGCCCCTCGACCAACCTGATCGTGCGCGCCGAAGCGGGCGTGCTCGGTTCCAGGCACAAGGAAGGCGTGCCATCGACCTTCCTGTTCCGCGCCGGCGGCGACCAGTCGGTGCGCGGCTACGGCTACCAGGAACTGGGCGTGCGCGAAGGCGACGCCATCGTCGGCGGGCGCTACCTGCTCACCGGCAGCGTCGAATACCAGTACTGGTTCAAGCCGCCGTGGGGCGCGGCCTTCTTCTACGACGCCGGCAACGCCGCCGACAAATTCAAGGACCTGAAACCGGAATCGGGCTATGGCATCGGTGCGCGCTGGCGCAGCCCGGTCGGCCCGATCAACGTCGACGTCGCCTACGGGCAAGCGCTGAAAAAAGCGCGCCTGCACTTCTCACTGGGCTTTACATTCTGATGACTACCGCCGACACCCCTACCACCCCGTCGCCCCGCCAGCACGGCCAGCGCCGCTGGCCGCGCCGCGTCGCCATCGGCGTCGCCGTCAGCGGCGCCCTGCTGGGCGGCGCCTACTGGTACCTGGGACGCGAAACCACCCTGCAAATGCTGGTCCAGCGCGTGGCCAACGCCAGCGGCGGCAGCATCGTCGTGACCGGCGTGAAAGGCTCGCTGTACGGCGCCATGCACCTCGATAAAGTCGTCTACCGCACCCCGGAACAAGTCGTCACCGCCGAAAATATCGACATCGACTGGTCGCCCTTCCAGTACCTCAGCCGCGGCGTGGCCATCAACAAGCTGCACGTGGCCACCCTGCGCATGAATACCCTGCGCGAAGGCGAACCGGCCAAGATGCCGGCCAAACTCGCGCCGCCCTTCAAGCTCGAAGTCGACGATGCGCGCCTGGCCAAGGTCATCCTGACCAATGCGGCCGTCCCGGGCGCCGAAACGGTGATCACCGAGGTCCGCTTCGACCTGCTGGGCGACCAGCGCCAATGGGCTTTGCGCAAAGCCAGTGCGATTACCCCCTGGGGCAAGGCCATGGCCGACGCCAGCATCGGCACCGCCAAGCCATACAAGCTGGCCGGCAGCGCCAGCCTGACCCAGATCGCGGTAGCGGCCGGCCAGCAGCCGGCGCAGATCAAGCTGGGCATCGGCGGCGACCTGGAAACCACGCAACTCGACGCCAGCGCCGTCTCGGGCAAGGCCGAAGGCGACGCCAAGTTCACGCTGGCGCCGTTCGAGCCAATTCCGCTGCGCGCCATGACCATCCATGGCAAGAACATCGACCCGGGCTTTTTCAATCCCGAACTGCCCAAGGCCGACCTGTCGCTGGCGATCACGGCGCGCATTGAAGCGAACCGCAATATCGCCGGCAGCGTCACCGTCGACAACGCCGGCGCGACCGGCCCGGTCGACCTGCAACGGCTGCCGCTGCGCTCCATGCGCGGCGAACTGAAAGGCAACCTGTCGGCGCTGGAGATCGGCGCGGTGCTGATCGACCTGGGCGAAGCCGGCAAATTCACCGGCAGCGGCACGGTGGCGCGCAGCGCCGCCGACAAAGGCTTAGGGACCGCCAGCTTTGCGCTGCATACCGACGGCATCGACATGAAGCGCCTCCACAGCCGCATGAAGTCGACCAGGATCGCCGGCGACATCACGGTCGCCAACGCGGGCAACACCCAGACCTTCACCACCAGGCTGGTGGAAGCGGGCATGCGCCTGGAAGCGAAAGCCACCCTGGCCGACAACGTGCTGACGGTGCAGCAGGCGCGCCTGGCTGCCGGCGGCAGCAGCGTGGGCCTGACCGGCAGCGCCAACCTGGCCGGCAAGCGCGAATTCAAGGTTAGCGCCAGCGCCGTCAAGTTCGACCCGGCCGCCTTTGGCGACTTGCCGAAGGCCGACATCAATGCCGACATCAACGCCGCCGGCTTCCTGTCGCCGGCCTGGAAAGTGGCGGCCGATTTTGCGCTGCGGCCAAGCCGCCTGTTCGACCAGCCGCTGTCGGGCAAGGGCAGGCTCAATGCCGACGCCGCGCACATCAGCGGCGTGGACGCCACCCTCGCGCTGGGAAAAAATACGGCGCAATTGAAAGGCAGTTTCGGGGCGCCCGGCGAAAAACTGACCTGGAACGTCAACGCCACCGACCTGGCGGCCGCGCGCAGCGATTTGTACGGCGCGCTGGCGGCCAGCGGCGTCGTCACCGGCACCATGCAGGCGCCGCGCACCACGTTCGAGGTCGACGCCACCGGCCTCGGTTGGGTGGCGGCGGCGCGCAAGACCAATAACAGCCTGCTGCACGCCAGCGGCGAAGCATGGCTCGCGGGGGGAGCAAATGCGGGCGCGGTCGACGTCACGGCGGCCGGCACGGCGCAGCGCTTCAATCCGGGCGCCTTCGGTTCGCCGCTGGCGGGCAGCATCAACGGCAGCTTCGACGCCGCCGGCCGCTCCGGCCCTGACTGGCGCGCCAACCTGAATCTGGCGCTGCAGCCATCGACCCTGGCCAATTCGCCGCTGTGGGGCTACGCCAAGGTCGCCGCCGACAGCAAACACGTCTCGGACGCCGACGTCGACCTGCACGTGGGACCGAACATCGTGGCCGCCAAGGGCAGTTTCGGCGCCGGCGCCGACAAGCTTGACTGGCGCATCGACGCCACCCAGCTGGCCGCGCTCGGCCCCGACTTCGGCGGCGTGCTCAAAGGCGCGGGTACCGTGTCGGGCACCATGGCCGCACCGGCCGTCAGCGCCGTACTGGAAGGCCAGAACCTCAAGGTGCTCGGCAAGCACCAGGTCAAGACCCTGCGCGCCAGCGCCAATCTTGGCAGCGGCCGCGGGGCCGACGATCCGCTGGTAAGCGACATCGCCATCACCGAGTACGTCAGCGGCGACACCCGCATCGACAGCGCGCACCTGCAAACGAGCGGC
This sequence comes from Massilia sp. DJPM01, assembly GCF_030348125.1. Classification (NCBI taxonomy): domain Bacteria; kingdom Pseudomonadati; phylum Pseudomonadota; class Betaproteobacteria; order Burkholderiales; family Oxalobacteraceae; genus Massilia; species Massilia sp. DJPM01. The sequence continues at coordinate 36,439 of NZ_JAQOZV010000034.1, read as the reverse complement.
ACGCGCGGCGCCCACCTGCTGCGCCTGGACGCGCGCAGCGACGCGTTCGATGCCACCGGCGAGATCCGCGGCGGCTGGGCCAACAGCGCCTGGACCGGCACCGTGGCGGCGCTCCAAAACAAGGGCCGCTACGCGTTCGCGCTGCAAGCGCCGGTCCCGCTGCGCATTGCGGTCGCTCCCGGCGCCGGCCTGGCCGGCCTGGCCAAGCCGCAGCAAATCAGCATGAGCAACGCGGTGATCAAGCTCCCCAACGGCAGCGTGAGCATCCAGTCGCTGGAAAAGAACGGTCCGCACTGGACCAGCAAGGGCGTGGCGGCCGGCGTGCCGCTCACCTACCTGGCGCAGTTCTCGCCGGGCATGCGCGACGCCATCAGCGGCGACCTCTCGCTCGGCGCCGACTGGTCGCTCGACATGCAGGCGCCCGCCGGCGCCACGCCGGCCCTGGACGGCTCGGTGCACGTGTTCCGCGAAAGCGGCGACGTGATCGCCGGCGCCGACGTGCCGGTGGTGCTGGGCTTGCGCACGCTCGACCTGCGCGCCGACGTCGCCAGCGGCGCGCTGCGCGTACAGGCCAAGGTCGACGGCACCCGTATCGGCCAGGCCAACGTGGACGCCACCGCGCAAATGATCGACGGCCGCCTGGGCAACGCCAGTCCCCTGAAAATGACGGCCAATGCCGACATGGTCTCGATCGCGTGGCTGGCCCCCTTCACCGGCCAGCCGGCGCTGGAACTGGACGGCGCGCTCAAACTCGCGCTGACCGGGGGCGGCACGGTCGGCACGCCGACCCTGAACGGCAGCGTCAATGGCGACAAACTGGCGCTGCGCTGGGCCGAGCAGGGCATCAAGCTGGGTAACGGCCAGCTGCGCGCCAAGCTGGCGGGCGACCAGCTGCTGCTCCAGCGCCTCAGTTTCGACGGCGTGCAGGGCACGATGGTGGCCGACGGCGCGGTGCGCTTTGCCGGCGGCGAAGCGACCATGCAGCTCAAACTGGTGGCCGACAAGCTCGAAATCCTGTCGCGTCCCGACCGCACCGTCGTCATCAGCGGCCAGAGTACGCTGGTGCGCGACGCCAAGCGCTTTTCGCTGGAAGGCAAATTCAAGGCCGACCGCGCGCTGATCGAACTGGCGCCGCAAGGCCGCCCTACCCTGTCGGACGATGTGATCGTGCTGGGCAGGGCCGGGGTCGGCACGCCGGCGGTCAAGGCCGAGCCGTCCATGCCGCTGGCGATGGATGTGGAGGCCGATCTCGGCGACGCCTTCCGCCTGCGCGGCATGGGCATCGATGCCGAACTGGCGGGTTCGCTGCGGGTGCGCACCACCGGCGGGCGTCCACCGCGCGTGAACGGCTCCATCAGCGTGACCAGCGGCACCTACAAGGCGTATGGACAGAACCTCGATATCGAACGCGGCGTGCTGACCTTCAGCGGCCCGTCCGACAACCCGGCCCTGAACATCCGCGCGGTGCGCAGCCGGCCGGAAGGCGAGCAACTGTCCGAGACCAACGTCGAAGCCGGCGTCGAAGTGCGCGGTTCGGCGCTCTCGCCGGTGGCCAAGCTGGTGTCGCGGCCATCGGTGCCGGACAGCGAAAAGCTGTCATGGCTGGTGCTGGGGCACGGGATGGAAGGAACCTCGGGGAACGAAGCGGGCTTGCTCAGCGCCGCCGCCGGCGCCCTGCTGGGCGGTTCGGGCAGCAGCGGCGGCTTCCAGTCGCGCCTGGCCAATTCGCTGGGCGTCGATGAACTGGGCCTGTCGCAGGCCAAGGGGCTGGAAAGCACCGTGGTCACGGTCGGCAAGCGGATTTCATCGCGCGCCTACCTCAGTTTCGAGCAGGGAGCGACGACCGCATCGAGCCTGGTCAAGCTGCGCTACAAGCTCAATCCGCGCATCACGCTGCAGTTCCAGACCGGGACCAACACCGCGCTCGACGTGCTCTATTCGTGGGCCTTCGACTAGTGCAGGAAGGTGCTCGGCTTCGGGTCGGGCACCGGATCGTCATCCTGCGGGTGCTTGACCGGCGGATGATGCGGGTGGGGATTGTCGAACGGCTCGGGCGTTGGTTCATCGACCGGCACGGGGTCCGGTGCGCGGTGAAAGTCGATGGCTGCTGGGTTCATGTGGCTCGCTCCTGGTTGGTGGAGCGACGACATTAGCACATGCCCAGCCGCGAGGCCGTACGCTTGACCGGCCTTGCGGGGCCTTGCGGGGCCTTGCGGGGCCGCGCGCAGCGGCCCCGCCGGCGTTTACGGCGTGGCGTTCTTGACGTATTTATCGAGCCAGGAACTGGTCTCGTACAGCATGTGCATGATCGATTCGCGCGCGCGGTAAGCGTGGCTTTCGTTCGGCAGCAGCACCAGGCGCGCGGTGCCGCCCAGGCCCTTCATGGCCTGGAACATGCGCTCGCTCTGGATCGGGAAGGTACCCGAATTATTATCCTGCTCGCCGTGGATCAGCAGCAGCGCATCCTTGATCTTGTCGGCGTTATTAAACGGCGACATGGCCTGGTACACCTCCTTGGCCTTCCAGAACTCGCGCTCCTCCGACTGGAAGCCGAACGGGGTGAGCGTGCGGTTGTAGGCGCCGCTGCGCGCCACGCCGGCCTTGAACAGGCGCGTGTGGGCCAGCAGGTTGCCGGTCATGAAAGCGCCGTACGAGTGGCCGCCGATGGCGATGCGATGGCGCTCGGCCACGCCGCGCCGCACCACTTCGGCCACCGCCGCTTCGGCGTTGGCCACCAGTTGCGGCAGGTAGCTGTCGTTCGGTTCGGCGTCGCCGGCGCCGACGATCGGCATCGACGGGTTATCGAGCACCGCGTAGCCCATCGCCAGCATCGGCGCCGGCCCCCAGAAGCTGATGGCGTTGAAGCGGAATGGCGAACCGGTGGTCTGGCTGGCCGCGCTGGCGCTCTTGAAGTCCTGCGGATACGCCCACATCAGCAGCGGCAGCGGGCCATCGCGCTTCGCTTCGTAGTTCGGCGGCAGCATCAGGGTGGCGGTCAGGTCGACCCCATCGGCGCGCTTGTAGCGGATCTGCTCCTTCTGCACATCCTTCAACTGCGGGGTCGGATGCGGGAAATGGGTGAGCGCCGTCAGTTGCGCCGCGCCGCTGCGTTTCAGGTCGCGCACATAAAAATTCGGGCGCTCGGTGGGCGACTCGCGCGTGGTCAGCAGGCGCATGCCATCGTCGCTGAGCACCGTCACGATGTTCTCGTAAAACGGCGCCTCGCTGCGGAACAGGCGCTCCTTGGCCTTGCTGGTCAGGTTGAAGCGGTCCAGAAAAGGACGATCACCCTCGTTCGAAGCGCCGCTGCCCCCTAGCAGGATGGTCGAATCGGCACCGACGATCAGGCGCGGACGGCCCGCGCCGTCGGGCATCGTGACGGGCGAGCCGGGGTTGTTGTAGCGGTCCTCGGCGGAATACGAAAACAGCAGCTCGGGCGCCGCCGTGTCGTGCTCCGGCCGGATACGCCAGATCTTGACGGCGCGCGTCTTGTACCAGTCCTCGCCCAGCAAAGCGACGTCGCCATTGCCCCAGACGACGCGGTCGTAGCGCGAACCGAGCCTGGCCAGCACCTTCGGCTCGCCGGCGAACGGCGCGGCGTGGGAGTACACAATGTCGCGCACCTCGGCCGCCTTGGCCGGATCGCCCCCATCCTGCGCTACGGCCCAGACCAGCGTGGCCGGAGCGTCGGCGCGCCAGCTGACCTTGCGCACGCCGGCGGAAACGGCATCGTTCCCCGGCGGCAGGCCTTCTTCGAGCGGCTTGTCGACCACCAGGTGCACCGGCTTGCCGCTCAAATCGCGCACATCGACGCGGCGCGGGAAGGCCGATGCCGGTACCACGTACGAGAAAGGGCGCTGCAGCACGGAGGCCAGCAGCAGCTGGCCGTTCGGCGCCACCGAGACGCTGGTGAACAGTTCGGGATTGCCGATCAGGCGCAGTTTTCCCGACAAGTCGACCAGCGCCAGTTGCGAGCTGGCGTAGTGCTCGAACAGACGCGCGTCTTCTTCGTTTTTCAGCAAGTCCTGGTAGGTGCGCAACTGGCGCGCACCGACGCTGACCTGGCTGTCCTGCAGAATCGGCCCGCCCGGCACGCCGGTCGACTGCGGCGCCTTGCCGCGCCCAATGGGCTTGAGGTGCAGCAGCAAGCCTTTGGCGTCCGGCATCCAGCTAAAACCCGCACCGTCCAGGTAGGACAGCGGCTGCGCGGTCAGGCGCCGCGCGATGCGGGTATTGATATCGACCAGCCACAGTTCGATGCCGGAGGCGCCATCGCGGTCGGCGTAGGTGACGTGGCTGAAGGCCAGGTAGCGCTGGTCGGGCGACCAGGCGCTGTCGGCCAGGCGCAGCTGGCGCGGCAGGCCCATGATCTTGATTTCCTTCTGGGTGGCGATATCGAGCAGCTTGAGCCCCGTGCCGAAGGAAAAGCGGCTTGGCGAATAGGTGCGCGGATTGATGCGCAGGCCGGCCAGCTTCAGTTCCGGCTGCGCCACTTCGGCGATGCTGGGCAGGGCAGGCGTATCGACCATCACCGCCAGGTTACGCTGCGGCGACAGGCCCAGCGCCGGCGCGCGCGGCGCATCCACAATGGCCTGCAACTGCGCCGGTGGCAACTGGTACCGGGAATGCGCATTGGGTGCTGCGGCGAGCAGTGACATGGTCAGCGGGACGATAGGGAGGCGGTGGCGCATGGAGGGGTCTCGGGTGAAGGCGATCCGCCATCTTGCGCACTCGCGGCGGGCTTGTCAATCGGCTCTTCTCCCGTATTTACTGGGTGTATGGCACGCACGGCGGGTGCGGGCGGCGGGGTGCGGCGGGCGTTTATAATGCGTGTTTCCGGACCGGATACAGAATCGCCATGTCAATTACCACTCTCGCGCTGCTGGCGCTCGCCCCTTTCCTGGTGTGGCGCTTTTACCAGCGTCTCAAGGCGATGATGCTGCGCCAGCGCTCGATCGTATCGCGCCATTACACGGGGCTGGGCGTGTTCGCCGCCATGATCCTGGTGGCGGGGTCGGAGGTGATTGCGCGGCCGGCGCTGCTTGGCTGGCTGGCGCTGGGTACGGCGGGCGGGATCGCGTACGGGATCTGGGGGCTGCGCCTGACCAGATTTGAAAACGATACCTGCCACTTCACGCCGAACGCGCGCCTGGGGATGGTGATCGCGATGCTGTTTTTTGCGCGGGTGATGTATATCGGGGTGGAGATTTATGCGAACCAGGGCAGCAATGTGCCGACGCCGGGCTTCACCGACAGCTTCATTACCCTGCTGGCGCTGGGGCTGACGGCGGGGTATTTCGGGACCTATTCGGCGGGCTTGATCCGCTGGCGCCGGGCCTTGAAGAAGGCGGTGAACGCCGCCTGACCACTGTCGCTCCTGCCATTGGCAGAAACGACTTCCCGCGCCAAGGCGGCACTCGGCGGGAACGACGGGGTCAGACCGCTACCGCAGGCGTCACGCGCCGCTGCAGCACGAAAATCGGCTGCGCCCACGGCATATCTTTCTTCTTCTTGCTGGTGATGAGGGTCAGCTCCGACGGGTCGTACACATCCGTGTTGTGCGTCAGCGGCGTCGTCATCAAATACTGCGCCTCGGTGTTCTTGAGGAACTCGCCCACCAGCTGGATATTCCGGATATCCAGGTGGGCAAACGGTTCATCGATGAACACAAACCCGCCCGACCCGTCTTCCGACTTGAGCAAACCAATCAGCAGCACCAAGGACTTCATCACCTGCTGCCCGCCCGACGCTTCGCCGTCGTTCATCCCGATCTGGTCCTTGCCGTCGAACTTGAAGCGCACGTGCAGGCCCGCCTGCGACAACTGCACGTCTTCGTTCTCCAGCTTGACCGGATCGGCATGCACTTCGATGCCCGCCAGTTCCCCCAGCTCCTTGATGTTCTTGCTGTAGGTCTTGATGGTGTAGCGCAGCCGCTCGATGTAGGCGCCGCGCGCGTTGGCGGTCGCTTCGATCGCGCGGTTGTTCTGGTAGCGCCTTTCATCGGTCTCGGTCTGGCGGCCCTGCAACTGCTCGTTCAGGCGGTGATGCTGGTCGATGACGGTGGCGTCGAGCTCCCAGTCGTCGCGCGCGAGACTATGTTCCAGGGAAGCGACGCGCAGGTCGACCTGGTGCGCGTTCTGGTGTTCGGCCACCAGCGAGGCACGCCGCGCCGGACGGCGCCAGCCTTGCGGCAGGTGGCGCCACGAGCGGCGCAGTTCGAGCAAGGCGCGCGCATGGTCGGCGCGCTGCTCGATCTGGCGCTTGTGACCGAGCCGCAGCCCGGCTTCGGCTTCCGACAGGGCCATGCGCGCGTTCTGCCACGTGGTGTCGGCACGCGTGCGCGTCACCGTGGCCGCCTTGGTCAGTGCCTGCAAGTCGCCCAGGCGCGCGCCGACTTCCAGGCGCTCGGCCTTGAGCGGCACCGTGCCGCGCAAGGCTTCGTCGAATTCGGCCTGGCGCGCGGCCAGTTCCTTGGCCGCGTCGACACCGGCGATGCGGGCCTTGAGCGCGCCGACTTCATAGGCCAGCTTGCTGATGGCGAGCGTGAGCGTGTCTTCCTGCGCTTCCAGCGCCGGCAATGACTTTTGCAGCGCTTCCATGCGCTGGGTGCGGCCGGCCGTGCCGAAGCGGTAGCGCGACACTTCGACGAACAGCGAGCGCCCGCCGCGCCGTTCGCGGTGATACGCGTCCGGCGTGATCCACTCGGCATCCTTGTGCAGCTTGAAGCCCTTCTCCACCGAGTCGACCCGCTCGATGCGCGCCAGCTGGTCGATCAGCCATGGCGGCGCGGCGGCCGAGAAACGCACCACCGACAACAGGCTGTCATCCTTCACCGCCGGGGCCTTGATGCATTCGGGGACGATGAAGTGGCGATAGCGCTCCTTCTCGGCCAGCCGGTACGCGGCCGCGGCATCCTTGGCACGTTCGAGCAGCACCACCGAGGCGTACCCGCCCAGCACACCTTCCACCGCACCCTGCCACTTCGGATCGGTCACTTCGACGATATCGGACAGCATCGCGTGCGGGATGCCGTCGTCGCGCAGCGCGCGGCGCATGCCGCGCACGGCGTCCGGCTCGGGCATGGCACTCTTGCCCTGCAAGGCCGAGATGGTCGACTTTTCGGTCAGGATGCGGCTGGCCAGGGCGTCGCGCAACTGGCGCTGGCGTGCCAGTTCGGCTTCTTTCTGGTCCAGCTGGGCCGCCACTTCGGCGATGTCCGCGCCCGAATCGGCGGCCAGCTTTTGCAGGCGCTGCTTCTGTTCGAGCAGGCTGTCGAGCGGTTTCAATTTGGCGTTGACCTGGTTCAAACGGCTGCCCAGCACCGTCGCTTCCTGCTCCAGCAGCGTTTCCTGCTGCTGCGCGTCCGACAGCGCCTTGGCCTGCGCCGCCAGCGCGTTGCGCTTTTCGGTCAGCTGCGTGTCGGCCTGCGCCATCGGTTTACGGGCGTCGCGCAGCGCGCGGCTGCCCGCCGCCGCCTTTTCGCGCGCTTCGTGGTATTCCAGGCTCGGAAGCACCTCTTCCAGCAGGTTGCGCCGTTCCTTGTGCAAGTCTTCCCACTGGTGGTAATTGACCACGCGCAGGCGCAAGCCTTCCAGGTTGGTGCGCGAGGCTTCCAGTTCGCTCTCGAAGCGCTTCAGTTCCGTCTCGGTGTCGCGCTGGTGGCGCTTGGCTTCGTCGTAGGCGTCCAGCACTTCCTTGTCGCCGAACACCTGGAACACCAGGTCGAGCAGCTGGCGCGGCGCGTATTCGCACAGCTTGTCGGTTTCGCCCTGCTCCAGCGCCAGCACCTTGGCCATGGCCGGCGACAGGCCGGCATTGTGCAGGCGCTTGCGGTAATTTTCGACGCCGAGCCAGTCGGTGGCGTCGTCGACTTCCTCGATCTGGATATTCCCCGGACGCATAAGGTACTGGCGCTTCCAGTCGCCGCCATTCTTTTCGATCTTGCAGAACAGCGTGACTTCATCGTCGCTGAAAAAGCCCGAGCTGCGGAACGGCCGGTTCGACAGCTGGCGCCCCACCGCCTTGTTGTCGACCACGGAGCGGATCCACGCGGTCTGCTGACCCGAGTGGCGCGCATAGTGCTTGTAGGTGCGGCCCATCGAGCAATCGAGCCCGAACAGGGTGCGCAGCGCGTCGAGCAAGGTGGTCTTGCCGGAGCCGTTCTGGCCGGCGATGGTGATGATCTTGGCGTCGAGCGGGATGTTCTTGATCCGTTGCCAGTAATCCCAGTGGACCAGTTCGAGCGATTTAATGTGGAACATGGGCTAGCCTCGGGTTGAAGTATCGGCGTCGGCGGCGCCAGGATCGGGCTCGATGGCGGCCAGCGCAATGGCGTCCGCCTCGGCGTCGCGGATGGCGCTGGCGTCGCGCATGGCGGTGGCGTCGTTGGCCGCCTCGCTGGCGGCCGGCCTGGGCACCACCACCGCCACCGGCGCTCGCTTGAAGACGTCGGCCAGGGCGCCGTTGATGATGCGTTCCTTGAGCACGTCGGTATCCATCAGCAGGTCGAGCAGCGGGCCTTCGAGGATCACGTCGCCGCGCCGCTCGATGAAGCCCATGCGCGAAAGCGCGCCCAGGTTCATGTCCATGCGCGTCTTTTTCCCGAGCTTGTCGCCGAAGTCCGACAGCAGCGCGGTGTACGAGATGCCGATCGAGGTGTCTTCGGCGCGCGGCATCGGCTTGTCCTTGTCGAACAGGTCGTTCTGGTCGTCGGAGGCGTTCTGGTGGGTCTCCTGGCGTTCGCGCTTGGGCAGGATGATCTGCGCCCACAGCACCACCAGCAGCGCCACGCCGTCGCGCGTGAGGCCGAAGTTATTGTTTTGCCAGATATCCTTGGCGCCGAAAATCTTCGGCTCCACGGCGCGGTGCAGCGCCAGCGTGACGTGGTCGGCGTAGACGTTGTCGAGCAGCTTCAGCCCCGATTCGAGCAGGCGCTTGTCGACTTCGGCGCGGAACAGTTCATCGGACAGCACGCGCTTGACCAGCTTGTCGTCGCGGCGCAGGGTCTGGTGCGTCAGCAGGCGCGCAATCAGGATTTGGGAGTCGTCATTTATCATCGGCCGGGCCGCTTTCCAGATCAAGTGAGAGGGTGGCGATCGACATCGCGAACACGTGCGGGTCGTTCAGCAGCACCATCTCGTCGGTGGGCGTGAAGGTGATCGGCAGGCGCGCCAGTTGCGCCGTGGCGCCTTGCAGGCTGGCCTCGGCGGCGTCGCCCAGGAGCGGCAGCATCGAGGCGCGGTAGGAGGCCACCGCAAAGCTGGCCGGCAGCAGCGAATCCTGGATCGGCACCGTTTTCGGGCCGTGCTCCGAGAAGCTGGGGAAGTTGCCGAGGTTGGCAAAATCGGCCAGGCGCGCCAGCCAGTCATCGAGTTCGGCCTGGATGGCGGGACCGTCGTTGATGGTCAGCGGGGCGTCCTCGCCCTGCGGCAGGCCGCTCGGGCCCATGCTGGCGCTGCGTTCGGCCAGCAGTTCGGTTTCGGCCACGTCGATCATTTCGGCCGGGGTGACGAACAGCGGCATCACCGGGCGGTCGATGGCGCCCTGCGCCAGGCTCGATAAATCGTCGTGCGCCAGCAGCCAGCGCTTGACATCGGTGGTCGACAGGCCGGACTGGCCGAGGTGCACGCGCTGGCGCTCGATCTGGTTTAACGCGCGCGAGAACATGCCCTGCATGTTCAGCAGCGCGCTCTGGGCGCGGCCGATGGCTTGCGCGGCCTTGTGGGTGGCCGAATCGGCGCGCTCGTCGCTGGTGATCGCGCGCAGGATCTCGGATCCCTTCTCGACCCAGTCGCAGGCCATGTGCCACTTCGCTTGCGAGGTGCGCAGGCGGAATTCGGAACCGGAGGCGATCGCGTCGCGGAATTCCTCGGTCAGTTCGACCAGCCGTCCCAGCAGGTGCTTGAGCTGTTCCACGGTGACCCCGCCCACGGCCTGGGCGCCGGCCACTTGCGAGAGCAAAAAGCCCATTTCGGCGTCGTCGTCGGCCTGGCCCATCGAGAGCAGGGTGTCGAGCGAAGACAGCACATTGCGCGCCATCGGCGTGACGCGGTACACGGCGGCCTGGGCATCCCAGGCCAGCAGGCTGTGCGAGCGCAGGCGGGTGAGCACCGTTTCCAGGCTTTCGGGAATCAGGTAAGCCAGTTTCTGGTTGATGTCGGCGCGCGAAAACGCGGTGGTGCTGGTATCGGCCGCCAGTTCGCGCAGCACCAGCAGGCGGATCAGCACGCCGTCGGCGCCGCCGTGGAACAGCGCGGTAAAGGCTTGCAGGGTCGGTTGCGCCCGCTTCAAATGGAAGACTTGCTCGATCTCGTCAGCCGAAATGCCGGCGTGAAAATGCGCCTGCAAGGAATCGTGGTCGTCTTGCCCTAAAGTCAGTGGTTCTGCAGCCACGCCTGCCGTTGTTTCCATCATCGTGTTCCGGTACCAGTTTCTTGCTCTGGGCAAAAGGTCTTGCCCTTGGGGGCGTCAGTATATCAGTTAAGCCAAGGCAATCCGACCAAATGGTCCCACCTAGCTTGCAATCTTGTTTCATTATTGCAAGAACTATTGAATCTAAAGTAATATCACATCATTAAGAGGAGAGATGCGTGGATCAAGACGAGTTGCAAAGGATTACAGCCTTGCCCGATTATTTGCCATCTCCGCAGGTGGAGAAGGAACTCGCCTCCCTGCTGCGCTCGTTCCGGAATGGGGTACCGACCCCGGCGGCAAAGTGGATGATGATGCAAGCACTGTCGCAATTGGCCGACAGGCAATGGCAAACCTATGAAATCCTGCCGCACGCGGCCAGGAAGCGCCTGAGCGCGTTTGCGATCGGCGTGTGGGACCGGTGCGACCTCGATTCGACGGCCCTGATGCTGGCCACCATCCGCACGCTGGGGCTGGCCGATGCCCTGGCCTACGCCACCTCGGTCGATCCGGCCACTCTGGAGAGCAGCATCGCCGCACGCATCCGGCACGCCCACGCCTCGTTCGGAGATACCGTGGGCAATCCGTATGCGCTGATCAAACAACGCCAGCAACGCTAGCGCCGTCCGCTCCCGGGCGCGGCACGCAGGCGCGCTTACTTCTTGCTGATCTTGTCGACCGTCTGCTCGATGAACTCGCCTTCTTCATCGCTATAGCGCAATTGCACCGGATACCAGTCGTGCGCCGGCGCCAGCCACAAGTCGATCACCTGGTCCTTGTCGCCCGGCGGCGGCGCCTTGACCAGGTGCAGCGCCTCGACCTCGCCCAATCCGGTCGTGATCTTTTCGCGGTTGACGACCTTGAACGACCACGGCTGCGCACTGCTGCGCCCGGCGACGAACAGGCGCCACTCCGAGCCCGGGGTGAATTTGCCGGGCTGGGCGCGCGCCAGCGCCGCCAGTTGCCATTGCGCGCTGCTGCGGTCCTGCTCGCCGCCGAGCAAGGGATAGGTGTCCTTGCCCGCGTTGAAACTCAAGGTCTTGGCGGCGCGGTCGAAGGTGGCCGTGGTGGCTTCCTTGCGCATGCGTTTCTCCACGAACAGATCCGGCGCGATGCCATAGTTGTCAATCTTGCCTTCGCTGCGGCTGTCGAGAATCTTGCCGAACAGCTGGGCCTTGGTTTCGGCAACCAGGCTGTACTTGCCCTCGCCCACGCGCCAGCTGACCAGGGCTTCGCCGCTCATGGACAAGCCTTTCTGGCGCGCCTTGAGCGTGTAGTGCAGGTCGGCCGAAGGCGGCATGTTGACCGGACGCAGCTGCGCCTCGTGTTCGCCGGCAAACGCGCTGGCGCCGGAAACAGCGCCGCACAGGACGGTCGCGCCCAACAGATGGGTCAAAAGTAATGGTCGCATAGCGGTTCCTTAATCAGTGATGAGAATCTTGCGGATGGTCTGGGTCGTGACCGAGCCGTTCGACTCGGTATTGCGGATCTGTACCGGATACCAGTTGTGAGCCGGCGCCAGCCAGATGTCCAGGCGCGAGTTGTACGCCCCCGGGCGCGGCGGGCGCGCGACGTGCCAGGTCGCCATGCGCCCCATGCGGGTATCGATGTCTTCCTTCCCGACCAGCACCAAGCCGAAGGGATTGGCATCTTTTTCCTCCCCCACGAACAGTTCCACGCCGCTGGCCAGCTGGGCGCTGTCGGCGCGCCCGATGCCAGCCAGCTGGATCAAAAAGCTGGCCTTGTCCTGGGTTCCGGCCAGCATCGGATAGCTGCGTTCGGACGCGGAAAAGGTAATCTTGCCATCCGGCCCGCCGAAGTGGGTGGCGGTCTGGGTCTTGCCGCGCCGCTTTTCGGTGGACAGGCGCGGCACGATGCCGTCCGCACCGAGCGTGCCTTCGCTGCTCAGCAGCACCAGGTTCACGCGCGCCACCAGCAGGCTCACGCTCGCCTCCATCGACAGCTTGTAGGCGCCGCCGGCTTGCTTCCAGGCGATGGTCGACAGCCCGGACCAGGTGCCGCCGTCGCGGTCGGTGCGCGCCACGTCGAAGTTCAGCTCGGCCGATGGCGGCAGGCTGACCTTGAGCGCCGGCTTGAGCGGTTCCGCCGGGGCCGCTTCCGGCGGCGGCGGCTCGGGCGCCAGGTCGACGGCGGGCGCCACCTCGGCCACGCTCGCTGGTACGGGCGCCGCTGCCGCATCGCTGGCCACGGCCGGGCTGGCCTCGGCCGGGGCCTCGGGCTGCTCCTGGGCCGCGGCGACCGCTGCGGCCGCTGCCGGCGGCGTCCTGACAGGCGCACGCGGCCGCGCGGCGGCTGGCTTCGGCCTGGGCTTCGGTGGCGGCACGGGCGCGACCGGCGGCGCCGGCGCGTGCAGCGCGGCGATGATGGTGACCGGTTCCGGGTCCGGGGCAGTGAGCGGCGCCATCCCGATGCGCGCGCCGACAAAACTGATCGCGAGATAATGCAACAGGACGGTCGCCGTGCCGATCACCAGGGCGCGGCGCCGTCTGGAAAGAAAGGAAGCGATCGTCATGGCCACAGTTTAACGTGTCTGGCGCTTTTCCCGCTGACGCTGCTCAGCGTGCGCTTTGCTGCTCGCACAACATACTTTGATAGGATGATAATTATCTGCTACGCTCAGGCTTCTACTTTACGGAGACTTCCATGCTGAAACCACCCATGCCCAACATCCCCGGTGTCGGCGCCGTGACCGACACGCTGGACTTCGTCAAGAACTTGTGGGGCAGCATGGCCGTGCCGGGGATGTCCTTCCCCAACCTGGCCATGCCGCCCGTCTCGCTCGATGAGCTGGACAAGAAAATCGCCGACCTGAAAGCCGTCGAAGCCTGGCTCAACATCAATGTGTCCATGCTGCGCGGCACCATCCAAACCATGGAAGTACAGCGCGGCACGATCGCTACCCTGAAATCGATGGGCGCGACCCTGGCGGCGGCTGTCAAGCAACCTGGTGCGGATGAGAAATCGGTGCTGGCGGCGGCGCCGTTCGCGTCGGCGTTTTTCAGCCAGCCAGCCCCCGCGCCCGCCAAGGCGCCAGCGCCCGAGCCGGCCAAGGAACACAAGGAGCCGCCGCCGGCGAACGCGATGAACAATCCCGTGGCGTGGTGGAATATGCTGCAAGAACAATTTAACCAGGCGGTGAGCACCGCGATGACGCCCGAAGCGGGCACGGACAAGGGAGATGCTGCCGCGAAAACAGCGCCACCGGCGCCGCAGGCATCGACAGCGGAACCGGCGGATGCCAGCCCGGGCGAGCCGGACAGTGCAGCCAAGGCCGCATCCCGGCGCGCCAAGCCGAAAAGCGGCGCCTGACAAGGCATGCCGCCCGAAGGGGCGGCAGCGCTTGCCCGGTTACGGGAATGGCTTACGCCAGCCGCTGGATCCGGATCGCGTCGATCAAGCCGTCTTCCTGGCGTTTGATGGTCGAGATGGTAATCAAACCATCTTCCGCCATCTGTTTGACTTGCTCATGCACAGCCTGGAACGAGGGCACGGTATCGCCCTTGGCGGCCACTGGCCGTATCCATGCACTGCTGCCTACACGCATTTTTTCATAGACTTCATTTGCGATGTCGCGCATGTACGTCCCTTTCCTGTTGAATGCGGAATCTTCCGCGCAGTGATCAGTTTATCACCAGCAAGCGTTGGGACAAGGGCAAACGTGCAAACGGTTCAGCCTGGGGCATCGCCATCGGTCCCCTCGCCCGCTCCCGGCGCCAGTGCGGCGAGCTGTTCCATGAGCTGGGCGAAGCGCTGTTGCCCGGGCAGGATTTTGTCCACGTGCAGCAACACCTCGCTCGCTTCGGCTGCCAGGGCGGGATCATGGCCGAGCTGCTGCATGTGGGAAATGTTGATTTGCGCCGAGTTGAACAGGATGCGCAAGTTGTTAGGCAAGCTCATGCGCGCGCTGCGCATCCAGGCCACCGCCTCGGGCAGCTTGCCGGTTTTCCATAGAGACACGCCTTGGTTCATCAGGTCGCTCGCTTCCTTGCGCGAGGAGCGGATCAGCGCCAGGCCCTCGTCGCTCATGTGGGCGCGGTCGAAGATGGTTTGCACGTCGTCCAGCAATTGCATGTTGTCGTGATTGTTCTTGATCACGTAGCACAGCAGCTCGACCGGCGAATCGCGGTGCCCGACCGAAAACAGCAAGGTTGCCAATTCCAGGCAGGTGGGCGTATCCGGACGTTCGGGATTGCCGATCAGCAGCTCATCGAGCTCGTCGCCCGCCTTGCGCGCGCGCTGGAAGTCGCCGCTCTCGTGGTAGACCATGCCCTCGGTAATCTTGCTGCGCAGTTGAACCTGTTCGCCGCTGAACTCGCGCTGGGCCAGCACCAGCAATTGGATCGCTTCCTTGGTGTCGTGCTTGAGCCCACAAACGCGCGCCAGGCCAAAGTAGGCATCGACCGTTTTCATCACCGAATATTCACCGATCGAAATGCATTTGCGGAAAGCTTTTTCAGCCATGCCGACATTGCCGAGCTTGAGCGATACCTGCCCCAGCGAGCGCTGCCGCATCACCGAATTGGGCGACAGCTTGGCGGCGCGCTCCAGCACGGCGCAGGCTTCCTCGTTCTGCCCCATGCTCTGGTAAGTCAGCGCCAGCTGGTCGTAGGCATCGATGTAATAGCGGTTCTCGGAAATCACGCCCTGGAACATCTGGCGCGCCTGCTCGTATTCGCCGTTGGCCATGCGGATCCTGGCCAGGCCCGCCTTGGCCCATTGATAATCGCGCTCTTGCAGCACGCGTTCGTAGGTTTCGCGCGCCTTTTCCGGTTCGCCGCTTTTCAGCATCAGGCGCGCCTTCATGCGCAGCAATTCC
Organism: Massilia sp. DJPM01; assembly: GCF_030348125.1. NCBI lineage: Bacteria > Pseudomonadati > Pseudomonadota > Betaproteobacteria > Burkholderiales > Oxalobacteraceae > Massilia > Massilia sp. DJPM01. Next base: position 21,192 of record NZ_JAQOZV010000034.1, on the reverse strand, counting down.
ATTTCGTGCAGCTTGTTGGTCAGGATCTGGCTGTCGCACATCTTGGCCGCGCGCAGGTAATCCTTTTCGGCAAAGGCCTGGTCGATCTGCTTGAACACCTGCTTCTTTTGCCACACGCGGTTCAGGCGGGTCAGCAGTACGCCCTCGGTGATCGGCTTGATCAGGTAAGCGTCGGGCTGGTGCTCGGCCGCGCCCATCACCGACTCGACGCTTTTTTCGGCCGACACCATCAGCCAGACGCTGCTCGGCAGCAGCAGATTGCGCACGCGCGCCTCTTCCAGCACTTGCTGGCCATTCTTGCCCTCGCCCAGGTTGTAGTCGCACAGCACCACATCGTAGCGGATGCGCGCCAGCATGGCGATGGCTTCGCCGCCGCTCGATGCCTGGTCGATATTCTTGGCGCCCAGGTTGCGCAAGCTTTCGCGCAGTAACTGGCGAATGCCGATGAAGTCGTCCACCACCAGGTAATTCTTGGCGGCCCAGTCGACCAGGGCGATGCTGGCGGCCGGCTTGGCGCCTGGCTTGGGATCGCCGATCATGGCAGGCTCAGCACGAAGCAGGCGCCGCCGTATGCGCCGCCGTTTTCCAGGCGCAGGCGGCCCGCGCGCTGGCGGTGCTTGTGCATCTTGGCCACTTCGCTGGAGAAATACAGGCCCAGGCCGGTGCTGTTGGTCAGGAAATTCACGCCCGCGCTGGCGCCGTGCATGGCCGATATGCCAGCCTCCAGCATGGCGCCCGAGTAGCCGGCGCCATTGTCTTCGATCCGGATTTCCAGGTCGCCGTCGACCACGGCGATGGCCAGGCGGATCGTGTCCTTGGTGTAATGGATGGCATTGTTGATCGCATGCCCGAGCACGCCGACGATCAAGTCTTCGTCCAGATGCCAGACCAGCTCCGGATCGGCGCGCGTTTCCAGCTTGATATGGCGCGAATCGAGCAGGATGCGGCTGGCAGCGGCCACCTGCGCCACCAGGTCGCCCATCGCCAGCGGCTGCATGTCGAAGGGATAGGCGGGTTTGCCGACCTGCTTGTACAGGGCCAGCAGCTGGATCAGGTTATCGTTCAGGCGCTTGGTCTGGTACAGCATGTGCGCCATCTGCGGATAGGCCGTTTCGGTGCCGGGCGCGGCGTTCGCGAGCAGGGTTTCCAGCGTGCCGCTCAGCACGCTGACAGAGTTTTTCATATCGTGCGCGGTGGACGCAAGAAACAAAAACAGCTCGTTCGACTCGGGCGCATCGTCCATCGTGATCGGCTCCCGCCACGCTGGGCGCGGCGATCGGTTGCAAGGATGTTGCTACATACCAATTATAACCGGATGAAATGCCGCCCGGTTCGCTATCCTACCTCGCCCCGGCGCCGATCGCGCAGCAAAAAGCGGGCCGGATCGAGCGCCGCGACCAGGTCGGCTTCGAGCGGCAGCGGCTCGCCATTCAACTGTGCGGCCAGCAGTTCGGCCGCCAGCGGTGCCCAGGTCAGGCCGCGCGAAGCGTAGCCCAGCAAGCCGTACACGCCGGCATGGCGCGGCACGTCGCGCAGGCGCTCGATGCGGCCGGCCGCGTCCGGGTCCGGCAAGGCGCCCACCAGCGGCATGCGGTCCGGCGCCACGCAGCGAAAGCCGACCCGTCCCTGCAGCGGCGCAGCGCGCCCGAGGGCAGGCTCGCCCAGCATGGCACGGATCTTGGCCAGGTTCTCGTCCTGGCTACCCTGGCGCAGGGCCGGGTCGGCATCGTCGTCGTAGCTGGCGCCCAGGCTGTGCCAGCCGCCCACGGCCGGGGTCAGATAGGCTTCGCGGCACAGCACGAAGGGCAGCGCCGGCGCCGCGCCCTGGGCCAGATGGGTGACCTGGCCGCGCACCGCGGACAGCGGCAGGCCGGCAGCCAGCGGCAGGGCGCAAGCGCCAGTGCCGTTGGCCAGCACCACCACCGGCGCTTGCGCCAGCAGCACGCCGGCCGCGTCGATGGCGCACCAGTCGGCGCCGCGCTGCTCCAGCGTCACGCTGCCGGTCCCGAAGCGGCGCACCAGCGCCTCGCCGCAGGCGGTGAGCATGGCGCCGCAGGCGCTGGCGGGCCGTATCCAGCCGCCCTGGCGGAACAGCCAGGCGCCATCCGGCGCGGGTGCGCCCAGCAGTTCGGTCGCCGCCGGTGCTTCCAGCCATTCGGCGAAATCGGCGGGGTAGGCGCGGCTTGCCGCGATGGCGCGCTGCACGTCGGCGTGGGCCGCGTCGCGCGCCAGTTGCAGCACGCCGCAACGGGCACTGTCGATGGCATTCTCGCCGATGCGCTCCCAGTAGGCTTGCGCATACAGAAAGGCCGCGCGCGACAGGCGCGTCATGAGGTTGTCGTCTTTCGAGAGCAGCGGCATGGTGATGCCGGCCAGGTTGCCGGATGCTTCGCGCGCCGGCTGCGCATGGCGTTCGATCAGCGTGACCTTCCAGCCGCGCGCGCACAGGCGCTCGCAGGCGGCGGCGCCGGCCAGGCCGGCACCAATCACGATGGCGTGGCGCGCGCGCGGCGCCGCCGGCGCGGCCTGCGGACGGCGGCTGGCAAAAACGGCGCGCTGCACCCCGGGTTCCCAGGCAAAGCCGGCGCGCGCCAGGGTCGCCATCTGCGCGTGCGTGAGGCCGTCGGCGTCGAGCAGCGCGCCGGGTTCGGCCAGCTTGCCCAGCGCGTGCGCGAAGCGGGTGCCGGCCTCGCCGGCGCCGTGCAGCCAGATCGCGTCCAGCCGCGCACTCAGTTGTTCGAGCGCGCTGTCGAGCGGTGCGCTGAGCAGGTCGAGCGTGACCGCGTCGTCCGCTTGCGGAACGCGCCGATAGCCGGGCAGCGCATCATTGGCCAGCGCAATGTAATGCAGGCGCGCGGGCCGCTGCGGATCGTGGCGCCAGGCGTCGACCGTCGCGCGGAACGCCGCGCCGTCGCCGTAGGCGGCATCGAATATGACGAAGTGGGTGCGTCCGCCCCAGATGGCTTGCCAGTTCACGGCATCAGCGCTGCTTGTTGCGGAAGCATTGCGCGCCATGGTCGTCGATCATGCCGATGCCCTGCATGTAGGCGTAGACGATGGTCGAGCCGACAAATTTGAAGCCGCGCTTGAGCAGGTCTTTCGACAGCCGGTCCGACAGCGCGGTCTTGGCCGGCAAACTTTCGCCAAGCTGGTAGTGGTTGACGATCGGCTTGCCGTCCACGTACGCCCACAGGTAGTCGTCGAGCGAGCTGCCCTCGGCCCGCAGGCGCAGGTAGGCCTGGGCATTGGTGATGGCGGCGGCCACCTTGAGCTTGTTGCGCACGATGCCGGGATCGGCCAGCAGCTCGGCCACCTTGGCGGCGTCGTAGCGCGCGATTTTTTCGGCGTCCCAGTTGTCAAAAGCGAGCCGGTAGGTAGCGCGCTTGTTCAAGATGGTTTCCCAGCTCAGGCCTGCCTGGGCGCCTTCGAGGTTGAGCATTTCAAACAGCGTGTTCTCGTCGTGGCAAGGCACGCCCCACTCGTGATCGTGGTAATCGAGGTAGCGTTGATTGGCCGATCTGGCCCAGGAGCAGCGTTCAATGGTCATGCGGCCAGTATAGTTCAATGCGCCGCTTTCAGCACCTGCGCCAGCACCTCGACGCCATCGACGATCTGCGCCGGCGTCAGCGACGAAAAACCCAGCAACAGGCCCGGTGCGAACGCGCACGCCGGCGTGGCCATGCGGTTGACGTAATAGGCCAGCGCGCGCGTTTCGATGCCCTGTTCGAGCGCCCTGGCCACCACGGCGGCTTCCTCGTGGCCGCGCCGGAAATGCACGGCCAGATCGAGGCCGGCGTCGGACGGGCCGACCGTCACTTGCTCGCCCAGGCGCGCCCCGAGCGCGGCCAGCAGCGCGGCGCGCCGTTCGGCGTAGGCGTCGCGGGTGCGCCGGATATGGCGGCCGAAATGACCGTCCGCCATGAAGTCGGCCAGCACCATCTGCGGCACGATGGCGGTGTGGCGGTCCATCACCGCCTTGGCGCGCACCACCGGTTCGACCAGCGCCGGCGGCGCCACGATGTACCCGAGGCGCAGGCCGGGAAACAGCACCTTGGACAGGGTGCCGACGTACAGCACGCAGCCGGCGCGGTCCAGGCTTTGCAGGGACGCCAGCGGCGGGCCGGTGTAGCGGTACTCGCTGTCGTAGTCGTCCTCGATGATCCAGGCGCGCCTGGCGCTGGCCCAGCGCAGCAGCTCCAGGCGGCGCTGCAAGCTCATGGTCACGCCCAGCGGCAGCTGGTGCGAGGGCGTGGCCAGCACCATTTTCGCGTCCGGATAGTGCGCGATGCCGTAGGCGATGTCCATGCCGTCGGCGCCCACCGGTACCGTGCACACGTCGGCGCCGGCGGCGAACAGCGGCGCGCTGGCGCCCTGGTAGCCGGGCGACTCCACCCACACCTGGTCGCCCGGCGCGAGCAGCAGTTGCGACAGCAAAAACAAGCCCTGTTGCGAGCCGGAGGTGATGATCACCTGTTCCGGCGTGCAGCTCACGCCGCGCGAGGCACGCAGGTAGACGCACAGCAGCTCGCGCAGCGGCGCGTAGCCGGCCGGGTCGCTGTAGCCCATGTGGTGGTCGGGATGGCGCCAGCGCCGCCCTTCAAGCCGGCTCCAGACATCGAACGGGAACAGGTCGAGCGACGGCATGCTGACGCGGAAAGGGCGCAGCTTCCCCCGATGGAAGCCGACGCTTTCCATGGCCGAGGCGTAGGCCTCGCCGCGCGCGGACAGGGGGCGCATCGGCGCGTGCGCGGCATCCGCCGCGGGCGCGGGCTGCGCCAGGTGGTCGCTGATGAAGGTGCCCTTGCCGACCGCGCCATGGAGGTAGCCTTCGGCACTGAGCTGGTCGTAGGCGTTGAGCACCGTCTGGCGCGAGACCGCGAGCAGGCGCGCCAGGTCGCGCGTGGGCGGCAGCTGCATGCCGGCGCTGAGCGTGCCGCGCAAGATGGCATCCTTGATCTGCGCGTAGAGCTGGCGGAACAAGGGGTCGGGCGTGCCGCGCGCAAGGGGCAAGGCGGCCAGGATATCGGTAACGAGCATGGGAGTCCGGTGATTGGTCTTCACATAATCGCGTGAATTGGATATTTGAGCAAGCCAAAGCGGCGCATAAGATAAACGCATCGCCAATCAGCATCGGGAGCCAGGCAAGATGCAGCAATTCAAAGCAGAATTATCCTGGCAGCGCGGCGCGCAGCCATTCCTGGACAACCGCTACAGCCGCGCGCATGCCTGGTCGTTCGACGGCGGCCTGCGCGTGCCGGCTTCCTCGTCGCCGCTGTCGGTGCCGCTGCCGATGTCCGACCCGGCCGCCCTCGACCCCGAGGAAGCGCTGGTCGCGTCGGTATCGAGCTGCCACATGCTGTTCTTCCTGTCGCTGGCGGCGCGCGCCGGGCATGTGGTGGACGACTACCGTGACCGCGCCGTCGGCACCCTGGACAAGAACGCCGACGGCAAGATGGCGATGACAAAAATCGTGCTGCGTCCCGCGATCAGCTTCGCCGACGGCACCCGCCCCGACGCCGCCCAGCTCGACGCCCTGCACCACGCCGCCCACGCGCAGTGCTACATCGCCAGCTCGATCAAGGCCGATGTGGTCATCGAAAGGAGTGCATGACATGTACCGGCCTTCCTGCTTCGACGAGATCCGTCCATCGCTGCTGCTCGGCCTGATCGACGCGCACCCGCTGGGCACCGTCATCACGCACGGCGACGGCGGTCTGGACGCCACGCACATTCCGTTCGAGATCGATGGCGGCGATGAGAGCGCGCCGTACGGCATCCTGCGCGCCCACGTCGCGCGCGCCAATCCGCTCTGGCGCCACGCCGGCGACACGCTGGTGGTGTTCCAGGGGCCATCGGCCTACATCACGCCTGCGCTGTACGAAGACAAGAAGATCAACGGCAAAGTGGTCCCGACCTATAACTACGCCGTGGTGCACGCCCATGGCAAGCTGCGCGCCATCGAAGAGCCGGCCTGTATCCTCGCGCTGCTCGGCCGCCTCACCGCGCGCCACGAAGCGGCGCAGGCCACGCCATGGGCGGTGGACGATGCGCCGCCCGGCTTCATCGACCGGCTGCTGACGATGATCGTCGGGATCGAGATCCCGGTCGAGCGCATGCAGGGCACGTGGAAGGTGAGCCAGAACCGCTCGCAGAACGACCAGCGCACGATCATGGCGGCCATGGATGCGCCGATGGCGCAGGAAATGGCGCGGCGCTCGGCCTAGCGCGGCGTCACTTTATCGGCGGCGAGCACCAGGCGCCGCGTCTTGGCGCCGGCGGCGACCTGCACCTCGTCGATATTGGTCACCAGCCGGGCCTCGCCATCGGCCAGCGCCTGTTCGAGATAATGAATCAGGCGCGCAAAAACACCGTCGTGGCGCGTCTCGGGCGTGCTGTAGATGCCGGCCCAGGCATTGCGCCCCGAGCGCTTGACCAGGTACAGGCCCTGGTCGGCCAGTTCCACCACTTCGGACCACGACAACAAACGCGGTTCTTCCGGCACGAACGGAAAGCAGGCAAATCCGATCGAGCAAGTCTTGCGCAGCGCCGTCCCGTCGGGCAGCGCGAAGTCGCGGTCGGCGACCGCCTGGCGGATACGCTCCGCCACCACTCTGGCGTCGTCGCGGTGGGTGGCGCGCGCCAGCACCAGGAATTCCTCGCCGCCCCAGCGGATCAGGTAATCGGACTCGCGGAACACTTCGCGCAGGCGCTCCTGCATCTGCACCAGGACCGCGTCGCCGGCGGCGTGGCCATGCGCGTCGTTGACTTCCTTGAAGTGATCCAGGTCGACCATGAAGAACACCAGGTCCTTGCCCGGCGCATTCTCGCGTTCCGGCGCGCCGTGGCGCAAGGGGTCGTCGTAGCCGCGCAGGCTCATGACCACGTCGGCGTCGACATGCTGCAGGAAGAAGCGGCGGTTGCGCAAGCCGGTCAGCTGGTCGGTCAGGCTGACCTCTTCCAGCGCCTTGTAGGCCTGTTCCAGTTCGACGTTCTTGTCCAGGAGCTGGGCCTGGGTCGCGCTCAGGGCCTTGAGCGTGGCCGCCACCTGCAAATAGGCGCCGGCGTTATCGAGGGCGATGGCGCCGTACGCGCACAGGGTGCGGAAAATCAGCCGCTCGCGTTCATGATAGGCGCTCGGCTGCAGCGACTGCACCGTCATCACGCCCAGCACCCGCTCGCCGATCAGCAGCGGTGCAAACAGCAGGCTCAGTGTCGGCAGGGTACCCGGGATCAGGTTCGGCATGTCGTCGCCGGCATTGAGATGGAGCAGGATTTCGCGCCGCTCGCGCACGCAGCGCGCCGAATTGGCATGTTCGTCGGTGAGGCAATAGCGCGTCGCCGGCAGCGGCTTGCCCGCTTCGACCCCGAACGCGCAGCGCAGCGAACTGCCGTCCGGATCGATCAGGAAGATGGAAAAGTGAGTCGCGTCGAGCAGCCCGTGCACGTGGCGGTCGAGCGCGCGGAACACGGCGGCGGCGTCGAGATGGGTGGTGATCTCCTGGCCGATGGCCGACAGGTGTTCGAGCGTGGCGCTGGTCTGCTGCAGCACCTCGGCGCGCTTGGCTTCGGCCGCGGCCAGCTGGCGGTGATGCTCGCCTTCGGTCTTGGCGCGCTCGGTCTGGTACTGCACCTGCATGGCGACGGCACGGTTGGTCGCTTCCTGGCTGTGGGTCTTGTCGCGCGCGGCGCCGGCGCGCAGTGCGATGTCGTAGGCTTGCGGGTAGTCGCCAACTCTGGCGTACTCGCGCGCCACCGCGTCGTACAGGTCGCCCGGCACCGTGTAGCCGTCGATGGTGGCCGCCACCGCCATGGCCTGCTGAAGGTAGTGCAGCGCGGGACTGGGCGCATCCGGCGTCGTGGGACCGGGCAGGCTGTGGCGCGCGTGGATCTCGGCCAGCACCTTGAGCGCGGCGATCTGGTTGTAGGCGTCGCCGTGTTCGCGCGCCAGCGCCAGCGCCGCCGCGGCCTTGTCGAGCGCATCGTGCGGGCGGTTCATGTGCGAGAGCGCATGCGCCTGGCCGCGCCGCGCGCCGCTCCGGAAATCAGCCTGGTGCAGCGCTTCGCCGCGCACTTCCAGGCGCGCGAAGCTGGCCAGGGCCGCCGCATAGTCGCCGCCGTCGAGCGCCAGGTCGCCCTCGTATTCGAGCGCGATGGCATAGGCGCGCGATCCGGACATGGGCGCCAGCGTCGCCAGCGCTTCGTGCAGCAGTTCGACCGCCGCCTCGCGCTGGCCCAGCTGGCGCAAGGTTTCGGCGGTCTGCATCAGCGCCAGGCCGATGCTCATCGGCCAGCCGGTCGGACGCGCCAGGTCCAGCCCGCGCTGCATCCATTCGAGCGCGGCGTGGTGCGCATTAAGGCTGGTGAAAGCATTGCCGATATTGGTGGCGACGTTGATCGCGCGCCGCACCTGGCCGGTGGCCAGTGCCGCCTCGAAGGTATTCATCAACAGGCCGATGGCGCGCCCGAAGTCGCTGGCCTGGAAGGCCGAGGTGCCAAGGTAATCGTTGATCCAGCCGGCGGCGGCCGGGTGCAAGCCTTTTTCAGCCGGGTCGAAGCGCTTGCCCCAGCGTTCATTGGCCGAGTGCAGGTTGCGGAACACCGCGAACAGGGCGGCGGCGGCGTCGATCACGTCGGCGCGCAGGCGGTCGCCGGCGCGCCAGACATCGTGCGCGGCGGCCAGCAGTTCGGCGTCGCTGGCGGCGGCATTGCCGCGGTCGACCTCGATCCAGGCGCGCAGCCAGCGCGCGTCGGCGCTGCCGATGGAATCGTCCTGGCTGTGAAATTCGGCCCAGGCATCGTCGGCCAGGGTGCGCGCGGCGTCCAGCTGGCCGGCCAGCCAGGCCGCTTCGCCATCGATCAGCTGGCAGCGCGCCTGTTCAAGGCGGCGCTCGGGTTCGGAAAGCAGCATCAACAGTGGCGCGGCATCGATCGACAGGGAGCGCGCACGCGCTGGATCGCGCTGGCGCAGATGCCAGGCCAGCGCCAGCATCGGCTTCAGGCGCGCGACACCGTACTGGGAAGAAAGCTCCTCTTCCAGCTGCGTCAGATCCTGCTCCACTGCAAACATTTCTAGCAATCGACACTCCCGCATTCGCCGCCACACCGTCGATGGGACATGCGCCTTATTATTTCACAAACCGGCGGGCAAAAGTCGGAAATGTTTCATGTCAGCAATGATACAGCCGCCGAAAAGCTCAGGAACGACAACGCCGTCGATACCAGGATGATGCGCGCCACCCGGCCGGTGTCGGCGCCGAAGCGTTCGGTCAGCAGCGCCACGTTGCTGGCACTGGGCAGGCAGGCGACCAGCACCAGCACCGTCAGGGCGGCGGGATCGATGGGAATGCCCAGGCCAATGGCGGCGTGGCCGATGGCGAGCAGCAATAACGGGTGGATCAGCAGCTTGATCAGGGCGATCGGAACGACATCGGCCAGTGCGGTGGCGCCGCTGGCGTTCATCTGCGAGCGCGCCAGCACCGCGCCGATGGAAAACAGCGCCACCGGCGAGGCGGCGTCGGCCAGCAAGCTGACGGTTTTCATCAGCGGCGCGGGCAGCACCAGGCCCACGCCGGACGCCAGCGCGCCGAGCAGGATAGCCCACGGCATGGGGTTGCGCAGCATGCCGGCCAGGGCATTGCGCAGGGCGGCCGCGCTACTCTGCCCGCCTGCCGGCCCGAGGCGCGACAGGGCGATGCACAGCGAGGTCGTGATCACCAGGTCGACCACCAGCGCCACGATGACTGGCCCCGACGAGCGCGGCCCGAGCAGGGCCAGCAGCAACGGCACACCCATGAAACCGGTGTTGGGAAAGGCGGCCACCAGCGCCCCGAAGGCGCCATCGTTCCAGCCGGCGCGGCGCAGCGTGACCAGCATGGCCAGGCCCACCGTCGCCAGCGCGCACAGCAGGTAGACGCCGAACAGGCCGGCGTCGAGCAGCTGGGTCAGCGGCGTGGTCGAACCGAAGCGGTACAGCAGGCACGGCAAGGCAAAGTACAGGACGAAGCTGTTCAGGCCCGGAATGGCCAGTTGCGGCAGCAAGTGGCGCCGCACGGCAAGGTAGCCGCACAGGACCAGGGCGAAAAACGGAAAGGTAATGGCGAGGATGGCGAGCATGAATGGTCATTGTAGCGTGACCGTCCAGCTCGCGCTCGCGCCCCCCCGCCGCCAGCATCGACAGCGTTGGCGCGCAGGACTTGCCTGCCTTGCTTACTGCCCGGACTTCTCGGTGGCCATACCCGAGTTGCCCTTGGCGCTGTTCTGGTTGCCGTGTAAATCCTGCGCCGCATGCAGATGCTGGTCCACGGTCGGCGTCATGCGCGTCAGCAGTGCCTTGATGTCGGCATCCTTGGCGCGCCCCTGCGCCCTGGCCAGCATGCCGTGGGTTTTCTTGTGTTCGGCCACGCCCGCCTGCGCAATGTAGGCGCGGTCGAATGCCGCGCCCGACAGCGCGGCCAGCTTGCCGGCCCTGGCCTTGTGCGCGCGGTCCAGCGTGGCGGGCAAGGTGATGCCCTTGGTCTGGGCCAGTTGCCGCACCTCGCCCAGCGCCTTGGTATGGTCGTCGATCATTTGCTGCGCGTATTTCTTGACCTGATCGTCCTGGCTCTTGCCCTGCGCGGTGCGCGCCACCTCGATCTCGGCCATGTTCGCCATGGCCAGGTCGGTGACTATCTTGCGGTCCGCGCTGCTGATGGCCGCGCTGCCGGTCTGTCCGCTGCTGGTCTGTCCGCTGCTGGTCTGTCCGCTGCTGGTCTGTCCGCCGCCCTGGCTGCCGGACTGCGTCCCGCTGGTCTGGGCCTGGACGGCCAGGGTGGCGCACAGCGCAGCCGCGGCGCAAATGCCGGTCAGTCCTTTTACTGGTTTCTTGTTGAGCATGTCGATCTCCTGATGAAGTTGGGATTGAAGCCCGCGCGCGCGCACTTGTCACTTTTGGACAGTGCGCCGGCCGCGCAAGTTCACCTCATCGTCATCCCCACATGAAAACAGCGCCGGACTGCGCCAAGCCGGGGTCAGCGCTGGCACACGGCGCTGAACCTGAGGCCGTAATACATGACGAACAGGTAGCAGGCGGCCTACGCCAGGAACGACCGCTGCACGCCGACCGCATCGGCCGGAAGGCGCGCCCAGCCGTTCATTTCAGGTCCTCGCACTTGAGCGCATCCTTGTCGAGCGCCGCCCCGCCGGCCACCTCGATATTGGCAAAGGCGGCGCTGAAAGCGGCATCGCTGGCTACCGCGAACGGCGTTTCCACCCTGGCCAGGTCGGCGCCCCTGGCCGTGAAGCAGGTCAGCGGAATCTTCACGGTCTGCCTGGCCTTGCCCACCAGGCCCTTGAACACCGCCGTCAGGTCGAGCGCGGCGCCGTCCATCGACACCACTACCTTGCCGGCCGGCGCGCTGCTGACGATGGTATCGAACTGCAGCGCGCCATCCCTGGTGGCGAACGCCGGCAAGGCGACCGCCTTGGCGCCGTGCGCTTCAAGGCGCGCAGGGCCGCTCCAGGTGACGCTCTTGGCATCCTGCTGGGTGTTCACCTGCGAGGTGTCGATCTTGACGCCGGGCTGGGTGAACGCGTTGTTCAAATCGGCGCCGAGCGCGCTGCGCTTCTCGCCCACCACCGCGTACAGCGGCCAGGTGGCGCGGTCCGACTGGTTGAACACCGGGTACAGATTGGTCACGCCGCAGCCGCCGTCGGCGTAAGTGGCGTCGAGCTGGCCGACCTTGTGCTTGCTGGCGTAGCTCAGGCCGTAGCCGGTCTTGAACAGCGGCGCGTAGTCGGCATCGCCCACGTTCACGCTCGCCTGGCAGATCGACCTGGGCCACGAGAACGACAGCTTGCCCGTGAAACCATGGGCGCCCTTGAACAGCACATCGGCCACGCCCTTGCCTTCCGAGCCGGGCAACCAGGCGGCGACAAAACTGTCGGACAGGTTCATGAGGTCATTCGTATACAGCGCGCGGCCCGACACCAGCACCGTCACCACCGGCTTGCCCTTGCCTGCGACGGCCTTGAGCACGGCCAGGTCTTCCGGATGGCGTCCGCTGTGGCGCAGGGTGCCGGACGGGCCGATGTCGCCGCCGAATTCAGCATACGGCGTTTCGCCGATCACCGCCACCACCGTGTCGAAAGCTGCCACGTCCACGCCTTCAGCGGTGGCGCTGTAGGTCACGTTGGCGGCGCCGGCGGCGTCCCGGATGCCGGCCAGGATGGTTTCGCCGTTCGGGAAGTCGCTGTTCTTGTTATCGGTGCCCTGCCATGTCAGCGACCAGCCGCCGGTCTGCAACGACAGGTTATCGGCGCTTTTGCCGACCACCAGGATCTTCTTGCCGGGTTGAAGCGGCAGGGTGGCGCGGTCATTCTTGAGCAGCACCAGCGACTCGCGCACCATCTGGCGCGCCAGCGCGCGCGCCTGCAGCGCATCCGGCTTGCCGGCGTACTTGCCGGCCGACGGCTTGTGTCCGAACAGGCCCGCGCGCATCTTCACGCGCACGATGCGGGTCACGGCGTCGTCAATGCGCGCCATCGGAATCTCGCCCGCTTCCACCTGCTTGATGGTGTTGGCGATGAAGGCTTTCCAGTCGTTCGGCACCATCACCATGTCGATGCCGGCATTGATGGCCTGGGCGCAGCTGTCGTTGCGGCAGCCCTTGACCTGGCCGATGCCGTCCCAGTCGCTCACCACCATGCCGTCGAAGCCCATCCTGTCCTTGAGGATGTCGGTCAGCAGCTCGCGGCTGCCATGGACCTTGCCGTAATCCTTGCCCGACGAGACATCGTTCCAGCTGTTAAACGACGCCATCACCGTCTGCGCGCCGGCTTCCAGGGCGCTGTAGTAGCCGGCGCCGTGGATGTTCATCATGTGCGCGGGCGTGGCCTTGGTGATGCCCTGGTCCTTGCCCTGGTCGGTGCCGCCGTCGCCCATGAAGTGCTTGGCGGTGGCGACCACGTTGGCGTCGTCGCGGAACTTGCCCTGCATGCCGCGCACGTATTCGGCGGCGTAGCTGTTCACCAGCGCCGGATCTTCCGAAAAACTCTCGTAGGTGCGGCCCCAGCGATCGTCGCGCGTGACCGCCAGGGTGGGCGCGAACACCCAGTTGATGCCGGTCGCGCGCACCGCCTTGCCGACCGCCTCGCCCATCCGCAGCGCAAGCTTCTTGTTGTGGGCCGCGCCCAGGCCGATATTGTGCGGGAACAGGGTGGCGCCATACACATTGCTGTTGCCGTGCATGGCGTCGATGCCCCAGATGACCGGGACTCTGGTTTTCAGGTCGGTGCTCATCGAGGCGTCGTAGAACTTGTCGGCCAGCGCGACCCAGTCGGCCGGGGTGGCGTACTTGTTCCCGTTCGGCCAGCTGCCGCCGCCATTGAGGACGGAGCCGATGTAGAACTCGCGCACCTGCTCGGGTGTGATGGCCTTGATTTCGGGCTGCGTCATCTGGCCGACCTTCTGCGCCAGCGTCATGCCGACCACGATGGCCGCGACCTTCGCTTCGAGCGCGGCGTCGGGGGCGATGGCGCTGCGCACGCGCGGCCACTCGCTCAGGGTACGGGGCGCGGCGCCGGCGTGGCTGGCGTGCAGCAGCGCGACGGCTGCGATAAGACAGGAATGCTTGATCATGGTATCGGTGCGAAAAGGTGGAAATGCCTGCCGGTGAACACCGGTGCCAGGGTCCGATCTGCTGCTGCCACAAGTTGGAAACGCTCCCAACTCAAGATCAATAGTGCGACGGTGAAGAAATTTTGTCAATCATAAGATTGCGCAAATCCCCCATCGATGGAGGTGGGGAGCTACTCCGCGCGGCGCTTGGCCGGCTTGCCCAGCGAGGCGCGCACGGTCACGCTGATCGGAAACTCGCGCTGCACCGGATGCGCGCTGCCATAGCAGCGGTTGAGCAGCGCATTGAGCCCGCTCAGGGTCACGTCGCGCCACGGAATGTGCACGGAGGTCAGGCGCGGCGCCGAGAACTGCGCACTCGGCGTATCGTCGTAACCGAGCACCGACACATCGCCCGGCACCGACAGCCCCACATCCTGGAAGTACGACAGCGCGCCGACAGCCATTTCGTCATTGGCGCAAAACAGCGCCGTGAATTTGTGGCCCGAGGCCACCAGTTCGGCCGCCGCGGCCCATCCGCCTTCGGGCGAAAAATCGCTCTCGGCCACCCACATTTTTTCGGTGTTGATGCCGTTGCGCTCAAGCTCGCCCATGAAGCCGGCGATGCGGTCGACGTTGTCGGGCGAGGTGGATGGCCCCGCGATCACGGCGATCTTGCGGTGCCGGTGCTCCAGCAGCGCGCGCGCCGCCGCGATGCCGCCCTGCGTATGGTCGGCCGAAAAGCACTGCTCGGCGATGCTGGCGAAGCAGTGGTTCAGCACCACCACGCGCGATTGCTTCGGTCCGAGCGCGGCGAGGTCGTCGTCCGACAGGTGATTGGTCAGCAAAATCAGGCCATCGCAGCCGCGCTCCATCAGGAAGTCGATGCCTTCGATGGCCTGGCGCCGCGCATCGCCCGAGCCGACCCCGAACGCCACCACCATGTGCGGGCCGGCGGCGCGCAGCGCGGTGTCGATCGACTGCAGGATCGGGGTGTAGAAGGTGCCCTTGAGGACGGGAATGTACACGCCGATCATCTGCGACGTCCCGGACAGCAGCGAGCGCGCCGCGTGCGACGGGCGGAAATCGAGTTCCGCGATGGCCTTCTTGACCCGTTCGAGCGTCGCCGGCGAGACCGAGCCCTTGCCGCTGACCACGCGCGACGCGGTTCCCAGGCCTACGCCGGCAAGGCGTGCTACGTCTTTGATATTGGCCACGACTTCCTTTGATCGGTCAGTTTAGTAAATACGGCGAAAGCATACCGCAAACCGCGAATTATGCATGCCCGGCGCGTCCCGCTCCAGGCAAACTCACAGGCGCTGCCCGCTGGCCTTGTCGAACAGCGACACGCGCGCCGCGTCGACCGCGAAGCGCACCGTCTCGCCCAGCGCGAACACGCGCGTATCGTTGACGATGGCCGAGAGCTGCTGGCCGGCGCTGGCGATCCACACGATCTGGTGGTTGCCCATCGGTTCGACCAGCGCCACCGTGCCTTCGAGGGCGCCGTCGCTGCCGATGCGGATATGCTCCGGGCGGATGCCGAGCACCAGCGCCTGGCCGGCGGCCGCGCCCACGGCGCCGCCTTCCAGGCGAAAGCCCTTGCCGGTAAAGCAGCCGTCGGCGTCGATCGCGCCATCGATGAAGTTCATCGATGGCGAACCGAGAAAGCCGGCCACGAACAGGTTGGCGGGACGCTCGTACACCTGCGCCGGCGCACCGATCTGCTGGATTTTACCGGCCTGCATGACCACGATGCGGGTGGCCAGGGTCATCGCCTCGACCTGGTCGTGGGTCACGTAGATCATGGTCGAGCGCAGCGTCTGGTGCAGCAATTTCAGTTCGCGCCGCAGTTCGGCGCGCAGCTTGGCGTCCAGGTTCGACAACGGTTCATCGAACAGGAACACGCCCGCTTCGCGCACCAGCGCGCGCCCGATCGCCACGCGCTGGCGCTGCCCGCCCGACAGCTGCGCCGGTTTGCGCGACAGCAGCGGTTCGAGATGCAACATGCCGGCGGCGCGCGCGATGCGGCGCGCAATCTCGGCCTTGGGCGTGCCGTTGATGCGCAGGCCGAACGACATGTTCTTTTCCACCGTCATGGTCGGATACAGCGCATACGACTGGAATACCATGCCGATATGGCGCTCGCTCGGGTCGGCGAAGGTCATGTCCTCGGCGCCGATTTCCACCGTGCCGGCGCTGACCTCGATCAGCCCGGCGATGCTGTGCAGCAGGGTCGATTTACCGCAGCCGGAAGGCCCCAGCAGCACCAGGAATTCGCCTTCTTCCACGGCCAGGTCGAGATCCTTGATGATTTCGTTGCCACCCAGGGTGATGCACAGCTTGCGGACACAGACATTCGACATGGATTACCCTTTTACCGCGCCGGCGGCGATTCCGCGCACGAACCAGCGCCCTGAGATGAAATAGATCGCCAGCGGCACCAGCGATGTGAGGATGGTGGCGGCCATGTTGACGTTGTACAGGCGCGTGCCGGTGGTGGTGTTGATCACGTTATTGAGCTGCACCGTCATCGGCGCATTGTCGCGCCCCGCGAACACCAGTCCCAGGATGTAGTCGTTCCACACGCCGGTCACCTGCATGATGGCGGCCACCACGATGATCGGCAGCGACATCGGCAGCATCACGTGGAGGAAGATGCGAAAGAAGCCGCCGCCGTCGATGCGCGCGGCCTGGAACAGTTCGTGCGGGATGGCCGCATAGTAGTTCCGGAACAGCAGCGTCATGACCGGCATGGCGAAGATCATGTGCACCACCACGATGCCCGGCAGGGACCCGAACAGGCCGAAGGTGGCCAGCACCCGCACCAGCGGATAGATCATCACCTGCAGCGGAATGAAGGCGCCCACCATCAGGATCGCGAACAGCGTCGCTGCGCCGCGCGGCTTCCAGAACGACAGCGCGTAGCCGTTAATGGCCCCGATCAGGATCGGCAGGATGGTGCTCGGCAGCGTGATCGCCACCGAATTCCAGAAGCCGCCGCGGATGCCTTCGCAGGAGGCGCCGGTGCAGGCGCCGCTCCAGGCGTCACTCCACGGTTGCAGCGTGATTTGCAGCGGCAGCGCGAAGATGTTCCCGAGCCGGATTTCTTCCATCGGCTTGACCGAGGTAACCAGCATCACGTACAGCGGCAGCAGGAAAAACAGCGCGGCGCTGAGCAAGAACGCGTAGATGCCGATGCGCGCCGGGTTGAAGTGCGAGCGGCGCTTCATGCGCGCCCCTTGCGGCTGCGCGCATACGCGTACGGCGCCAGCATGGCCAGCACCGGCACCAGCAGCACCACCGCGCCGGCCGAGGCCAGCGCGATGTTGGCGCGCCCGAACAGGTGGTCCATGATGAACTTGGCCGGCACTTCGCTGGCCGTGCCGGGACCGCCCTGGGTCATGGCGACCACCGCGTCGAACAGCTTGACCACGGCGGTCGCGAGCAGCAGCAGCACGGTGGCAATCGTCGGCCACATCATCGGCAGCACGATCGACAGGTACACGCGCCAGGTGGGAATGCCGTCGAGCCGCGCGGCCTTCCAGATTTCGCCGTCGATGCCGCGCAGGCCGGCCAGCATCATCGCCATCACCAGGCCGGACGCCTGCCATACGGTGGCGATGACGACCGTGTACATGACCATGTCCTGGTCGACGATCCAGTCGAACGAAAACCCCGCGAACCCGAACTGGTGCGCCGCCTGCTCGATGCCGTTGCCGGGGGTGAGCATCCATTGCCAGACCAGCCCCGTGGCGACGAACGACATCGCGTACGGATAGAGAAAGATCGTGCGCAGCACGCCTTCGCCGGTGACGTTCTGGTCGATGAACACGGCCAGCAGGAAGCCGATCACCAGGCAGGCGCCGATGAACAGCACGCCGTACAGCGCCAGGTTATGCAGCGACAGCAGCCAGCGTTCGTTCTCGAACAGGCGCGTGTACTGCGCCATGCCGACCAGGGTATCGGACGGGAAGCTGCGCGAGTTGGTCAGCGAAATCCGGAGCGACCAGAGCACCGTGCCGAGGTAGCCGACGATCACCGTCAGCGCCATCGGCAGCAGCGCGGCGAAGGGAATGACCCGGCGCAGCGGGTGGCGGATGCGCATCGGTCAGCCTTTCAACGCGGCGGCGATATTCTTCTGCGCCTTTTCGACCGGCATGGCGCTGTTCCTGTACGCGCTCAGCACGTCGACCAGCGCGCCGTTCTGGTCGGGCGTGAGATACACCTCGCCGTTGCCGACGTGGCGCGTGCGGTCTTTCATCACCGCCAGCGCGGCCTGGGCGCAGGCGTCGAGCGCGGAGGCATCGAGGTCGGCGCGCACCGGCAGCGAACCTTTGATCCGGTTGAAGGCGGCCACCGTGGCCGGCGCCACCATCACGCCGGCCAGCAGCTTCTGGGGCTTGATGGTGGCGCCGTTGGCGCTCTTGGACGGTTCGGACGCGATCGCGCGCGGCTCGCGCTCGCGCAACACGCTCAGGTACAGGTCCTTGCCGCCCACATTGGCCAGCACCGCCATGAAGACGATATTCTCCTGCCACGACTGGCCGCCGTGCGCCAGCGCAATCAACCCGGCGGCTTTCAGCTTGTCGAGCGCGGCGAACAGTTCGTCCATGGTGGCCGGCTCCGTGGCGATGCCGGCTTGTTTGAAGGCGGCCCTGGAATACCAGATCCAGGTCGGCATGTGGACGTTCAGCGCTACCGCGTAATAGTGTCCCTTGACCTTGATGACGTCGCGGATCGGGGCCGGCAGGGTCGTGTCCCAGCGCTCCTTGGCGGCGATCTCGTCGACCGGATTGAGCATGCCCTGTTCGACCAGGTCGAGCAATTGCATGGAGGCGTTGAACTGGGCGGCGGCCGATTCGCCGCCCGAAGTCCACCAGTGAATGACTTCCGCCGTGGGCTGTTCGGCTTGCGGTCCGGCCGCCTGCGCCAGCTTGTATGCTCTGTGCATCCTGTCTCCTTGTGTGCGGATCTGTGTCCGCTCGCCGGGATAACGCCAGATTGGAAACGTTACCATCGCAAGCACACGAATATAACACCCATCGATTTTAGGTGTCAACGAGTTAACAGTACGCCATGGCGTGGCCCGGGAAACGACGTGGACTCTCGGGAAAAAATGGCCGGAGCAGCCGCCGTCAGCGGCGCAGGATGAACGGAGGCGGCGATAAAAATCACCGCTATTTTGTTAACGTTTCACAACAGCCGGCCGGGAAAACCCGGCCGCGGCGCTAGCGGAAGGTGGGTCCGGCGGAATGAATGATGTCGCGCCAGGACGAACGGGAAGCCGGCGGCGTGCCGGGCACCATCTGCGGCACCGTGACCGTGTCTTGCGCGGCCTCGGCGTCGCGCAGCGGTTGCGGCAGCGCGGGAGCGGCCGATTGCACGAGCGCTGGCGCTACAGGGGCAGGCGCGGGTGCGGCCAGCCGTGCGGGAGCAGCGGCAGGCGTGGGTGCAAGTGCAGGCGCGGCCACGGGAGCGGCGGCAGGCACGCGTACAGGCGGCGCCAGCGGTGTCGGCGGCAGCATGGTGTACGCCTCGTCGCTGACCCCGGAGCGCACCATGCCGCGCCGGTACGGGGTCGTGAGGACGCGTCCCGTCACATCGAGCGGCACGCCGCCTGAGGCCAGGTAAATTGCGGCTTGGTGTACCGAAACGGTGTCCTTGAGAAGGATTGCCTTCTCCACCGTCGCGGCCATTGCATGATTCTTGCGTCGCTCTTCCATTGCTGCTCCCTTTCGGCAACAATATACAGCCCGATGGATTCCAACGCAATCCTTGGCGCCGAGTTCCCCGGATTAGGCCCCTGCCCGGGCGCGCGGCTTGGCCACCCACTGGCGCACGCTGTCGCGTTGCCACTGCGCCGCGGCGTAGGCCTTGAGGCGTTCCGGCACCGGATCGCCGTTCAAGATCAAGCGGTTCAGCACCAGCGCCAGCTCGCTGTCGGCGATGCACCATTCGCCGAACAGGTGCTCGCCCGTCACCAGGCGTTCGGCGATACCGATCAGGCGATCCGCCGCCGCCTGCCCGGCCGCCGTCAGCGGCGTCGCCGTCGGCGCACAAAACACCACGTCGGTCGAGCGCTCGGCGCGCAGGGCCATCAGGTCGCTGCGCAGCCAGGCCTGCAGCTGGCGCGCGTGGGCGCGCTGGGCCAGACCGGCGGGCAGCACGGCTGGCCAGGCCGGCGGCGGAAAGGCTTCTTCCAGATACTCGACGATGGCGCTCGACTCGGCCAGCGCCAGATCGCCATGCACCAGCAGAGGAACGCGTCCGGTCAGGCCCAGGTGGCGAAACGGTGCCTGATGCTGCTCGCCCTTCTCCAGGTCGACCGTGTTCAGGATGAACGGCAACTGCTTCTCGGTCAGCGTCTGGAACACCGATAGCGCCCACGGACTGGTGAAACGGCTATCGACGTACAGGATCAACTCTTGCATGATGGGCTCCGGTGGGAAAAAATATGACACGAGCCAACCATGGTATAGCAAAGATTGCAAGATTACTGCCGCCCCCTCAGAAGTGGTAGGCCACCCTTACCATCGGCGTCCTGGCGCGCTAGCCCTGCCCGCCCGTGGTGGCCGAGGTATTGCCGAATTTATTGTTCCAGTACTGGTATTCGAGGCCCACGCGGAAGGTGCGCTTCTTGTAGCCCATCGCCGCGCCGGCATCGAACATGATTTGCATGTCGATGTTGGTTTCGGCACCCGTCTCACGCCCGGTTTCGCTCTTGCCCTTTGAAGCGATGAAGTTGGCGTAGCCTTCGACGGCCCACAGCGCGCCGAGCGGGATGCCCCAGCTGGCAGTGAGCATGGGATGCAGGTCGTAGCTGTAGCGTCCGCGCACGTTCGAGACCGGCGGAAAGGCGCCGCTCGGCGCATTGCTCTCGCGCAGCAGCAGCAGGCTGGTCGACAGGAAGCCCGGCACATCCCACATCAGGGTCGGACCGGCCACCAGCATCTGCTTGCGCGAGTTGTAGCCGACATCGTTCTTGGTATTCCAGTCGAAGCCCAGGGTCACGCCGGCCCCCTTCACCGGACCGAATGCGATGGGGGCGCCGCGCAGCTTGCCGATGTCGAGCGTGTGGCGGTACACCACGTAGACTTCCTGGGCGCCGTCGGTCTGGTTCAGCGACCCCGGGTCCTTGCTGTCGGAAATAAGCATGTCGACGTTGAAGAAATTGCTGCCGTACTGGCAGCCGCTGGCGTGTGTCAGCGCGAAAATGTGCTTGCCGACATACTCGCGGTTGAACGGTTCGCGATAGCGCTCGCCGGTGCGCCAGCTGATCGCCGTGTCGCTCCAGCCGGCCGCCTGGACGGCGCCGCCGGCCAGGCTGGCGGTGGCGAGGATGCAGGCCGCAGGCAGGCGGCGCAGGATGGTTGCGGTCATGATGTTCCCGTGGTTGAAAGACGAAGACAAATGGACGGCGTTCAGAATTCTTCCCAGTCGTCGGCGGCGGCCGGCGCGGCGGCTTTGCCAGTCGCCTTGGCGGCCGCCTTGCCGGCGGGCCTGGCGGGCGGCCGTGGCGCAGTCTCTAATACACATCTCCGAGCCCACGAGACGCTCATGAATCTCGGATGACGTCATGGGCTTGAAAAAAGGGGGGGGGG